>CAKQHO010000022.1 GCA_934234185.1 uncultured Psychrobacillus sp.
AGTCACCAGGGAAATGTCCAATTACTACAAGAATCATTAGAAAGCCCTTTGTGACATCGACCCATGTTAGTCGTTTGTTTTTCATAGTTGTTCCTCCAAGGCATTTTCTTACGTTTGTTTATCCTCTATTTGGTGAATATAAACTTATAAGAAATTACCAAAGGAACGGAGTGTATTCCCATGATGAAAATAGTTTGCTTCGGAGACAGTATCACTGCTAGAAAAGAAGGTTATCCAGTTCCTATTCTGACCTACAAGCTGTCCGCAAAAATGCCTGGATATCGGTTCATCAATGCCGGAGTTTCAGGAGACACTACTAATCAGGCGCGGGTCAGACTAGAGAAGGATGTATTAAAAAAGAAACCGGATCTTGTTACGGTCCTATTTGGTGCCAATGATTCAGCGGCTCATCACCTGGTAAAAATAGAGTTATTTAAAGAGAATCTTCAAAGCTTTACACAGAAAATAGGTCCAAGTAAGACTATCCTAATTTCCCCTGCACCAGTTGATGAAAAGTTACAACCCAACCGTTCCAATGAACGATTACAGGAGTATGCTAAGGCAGTAGAAGAGGTTGCAAAAGAAACAGGTAGCCATTATATCAATTTTTTTAAAGAATTTTATGAGAAGGAAAATTACAGGGCTCTTTTAAAGGGACATGATAACGATGGTTTGCATTTTGGAGAAGCAGGATATAACCTTTTATCCGGACTTATCTCTCAAAAGCTAATAGAACTAAAAGAAATAAAGCCCTCGCTTCTTAAGAGAGTCTTCAATATGTTTTAAAGGTTGATGTCTGTAATCTCATTTCATATTAAAGCTTCAAATTCTATGCTTCTCTGCATACTCTTTATTCTCTTGGGACAGGATAATAGCAGTATGTGAAAAGGAGTGAAGGTTCATGATTCAATTACAAACTGATTTGGAGGGCAAGACTGCATACTTTGGTGATCTACAGGATCGTATTGCAAGCTTGGGCTACTCGATTGGGGGTAACTGGGACTACGACAAAGGAAGCTTTGACCACGTTCTTTGCAAGGAAGAAGGAGAGACGATTTATTTACGTATTCCTTTTGTGGTTACCCATGGAATGCTTGATGACCATGAGGCTCATATAAGATTTGAAACGCCTTATCTGATTAAGCACGTGGTAAACGTAGGGCTAGATAAGGATGAGAATTCTTTGCTAACGACTACAGGCTTTGACCAATTCCAATCTCCTGTAGACGAGGATGGAAATATCTCCGATAAAAATCGATGGGAACATGCTGGTGAGCAAGAGGTAGCTAAGATTATCCGACTCGTTCAATAGTCAAAACACTTCGCTATATGGGAGATGTTTTGAAAGGAAATAAAAAAATATTCCATTCTAATGCCATGACCTCTGTTCATGGTATTTTTATTGTCTAAGCTTTTTTTAAAATTGAGAAAGAAAAGCAAGCAAAAAAGCGGAGTTAAAGCGATGGCTTTTATACTTTTACGTAAATTTGCAAAACCTATTTCTCCTTCCAAAAGTTGCTCTACTTACAATTCACGATGGTTTTCATTATAATAGAAACAAATAGCTTTTGGATTGGAAGGGTAACAACCAATATGTATGAACGAATTGTAAAGTCTGAACAGGAAACATTAGAGCTTGGACAGCGACTGGCAGAGCTTCTAGAATCTGCAGATGTACTGACACTAGAAGGGGATCTTGGAGCAGGAAAAACAACATTTACTAAAAGTATTGCAAAGGGTCTGGGAATCACTCGAACGGTGAACAGCCCTACCTTTACGATATTAAAGCAATATGAGGGGAGGCTTCCCCTAAACCATTTGGATGTGTATCGTCTGGCAGATAGTGATGAGGATCTTGGTTGGGATGAGCTTTTCTTCGGAGATGCCGTGAGCATCATCGAGTGGGCTCATTTAATTCAAGAAGAACTTCCATCAGAAAGGCTGGCTATTCAAATATACCGTCTAGGGGAGAATGAGCGTAAATTTACGTTTGAGCCCTTAGGAAAACGATACGAACAATTATGTGAGGAGCTTTTTGAATGATATGGTTAGGAATTGATACGTCACATACACCACTGGCTGTGGCGATTGTGAACGATGGACAGGTACTTGCAGAGTACAAGTCCTCTATGAAGGTAACGCATTCTATTGGGACGATGCCTGCGATAGAGGAGCTAATGACTAAGGCAGGAATTCAACCGAAGGAGCTAGACGCGATAGCAGTTGCAAATGGTCCCGGCTCCTACACTGGTGTACGTATTGGGGTTACTATTGGGAAGACATTGGCATGGACGTTAAATAAGCCTATTGTTCAGGTATCTAGCTTAGAGGTACTCGCGGGGAATGCTTTATATTTTCCGGGCGTGGTGTGTGCAATTATGGATGCTAGGCGAGGAAATGTATTTGCAGGCGTTTATGCGAATGGAAAACAGTTGAAGGAATCGCATATGGCTTTAACAGATTTGCTTTCAATGCTTTTAGAAATGGATCAGGCAATTTTATTTGTTGGAATGGACATAGAACTACATTGGGAGCAAATAAAACAGACACTTGGTGATATGGCGCAGAAAGCTAATACTGCTTTTTCCCTACCTAGCGCAGCAGTATTAGTGGAGCTGGCGAAAAAACGTCAGCCTGCAGAAACCCATACTACTGTTCCAGAGTATCTTCGTATGACAGAAGCAGAAGTGAATTGGATGAAAGAGCAGAAGAGTCATGGAAACTAATATTACTTACCGAAAAATGACGCTGGAGGATATCGACCAAGTTCTAAAAATCGAGGAAGAGGCCTTTCCTACCCCTTGGACAAGAGAAGCGTTTGAGCATGAAATGACGACTAATCTTTATTCTTATTACATAGTTGCCGAGACAGAGGATAAGATAATTGTTGGATATTGTGGTATGTGGCTTGTGTTAGATGAAAGTCACATTACAAATGTAGCGGTGTCTAAACAGATGCGTGGTTATAAAATAGGGGAAGGGCTTATGCGTGAAGCATTTCGCGTTGTACAAGAGCAAAGTGTCGTCCTCATGACCTTAGAGGTGCGCGTCAGCAATGATATCGCTAAAAATCTTTACTACAAGCTTGGCTTTCAAGACGGTGGTATTCGAAAAAACTATTATACAGATACACAGGAGGATGCTCTTGTGATGTGGGTGGAATTCAAATGAAAAAAGATCAAATTATATTAGGGATAGAAACAAGCTGTGATGAAACAGCAGCTTCTATCGTAAAAAACGGTTCTGAGATACTATCAAATGTAGTAGCATCCCAAATTGAGAGTCATAAGCGCTTTGGTGGAGTGGTGCCGGAAATAGCCTCTCGCCATCATGTGGAGCAAATTACCATTGTAATAGAAGAAGCACTTAAGCAGGCTGGAATGGTGCCTGAAGATTTAGATGCAGTAGCAGTAACAGAGGGACCAGGCTTGGTTGGAGCACTTTTAATTGGCATTAATGCTGCGAAGGCTTTTGCTTATGCAAATGGACTACCGCTTGTTGGAGTACATCATATCGCAGGACACATATATGCAAATGCCCTAGTACAGCCGATGGAATTTCCATTACTTGCTTTAGTAGTATCTGGAGGACACACAGAGCTAGTATTAATGAAAGCGGATGGCCAATTTGAATTAATCGGAGAGACTCGTGATGATGCGGCCGGTGAAGCTTACGATAAAGTAGCTCGCGTGCTTAATCTTCCTTATCCAGGAGGACCGCATATTGATCGTTTAGCAAATGAAAGTGATGGAGCAGTGCCGTTTCCGAGAGCCTGGTTAGAAGAAGGATCTTATGACTTTAGCTTTAGTGGATTAAAATCAGCTGTTATTAATTATCAGCATAATGCCGAGCAACGAGGCGAGGAAATTAATCCTTATCATCTGGCTGCTGGGTTCCAAGAAAGTGTAATAGAGGTGCTAACAACTAAAACAGTTCGAGCGGCTCTGGAGTTTAAAGTGAAGCAAGTAATTGCCGCTGGTGGAGTAGCTGCCAACAAAGGCTTGCGAAAGTCACTAGAGGAAGCCTTCGAGAAAGAGCAAATTCCTTTTTATGTGCCACCGATTAAGCTATGTACCGACAATGCAGCCATGATTGCGGCTGCGGGAAGCTCTAAATTTGCTGCGGGCAAAACAGGAGATTTAGCCATGAATGGTCGTCCTGGATTAGAGTTGAATAATTGGAATTAAGAAGGTCTGCCTTGAGCAGGCCTTTTTTGATTGGTGGAGATCATAATTTAAGATAAATACAAGAATTTTAAAGGAGAAAGCTGCTGAGATACAGTGACCGCAAGTAAACTAGTGGTTTCTGTAAGTATTCCTATAACCTCAGTAAGTAACTCGAATGAAAGCGCAAGTAACACGCTAGCAAACGCACATATTTCCTTTCTACTTCCAAATTAAAGGGAAATAAAGAGGGGCATAAGATATTTCTACAGCAGATGACCTACTATCAAAGTTCGAAAACAACTAACTATACCAAGTGGTGAGTAGGTTAAGTAAAAAAGCCATAATTTACTGAATTTTTATTCGACAAATTAAACGAAATTTTTTACCATGAGAACGAAAGGTTGTCAATAGGGAACATTCGTACTTATGCACAATTTGTGTATAACCTGTTAGTAACTTGTGTGATATCTATATATTGTGTCTGTTTTTTACACAATTATGTGGAAAAACATCTTTTGAAACTGTGGACAATGTGGATAAAGCTGTTGATAGATTGATAATACAACGTTTGTAGTGTGAATAAATTTGTGGAGAAAAAAATAGATAAAGTTTCTCTTGACCTACATCTATGTCATAGTTCGACATATTAGTTTAAAAAAATAACCCCCAGTAACAGGGGGTCATAATGTACTTAATTCTTCTAATTGTTCTTGTAATTCTAGCCAAGTATTCGAAAGTTCCTCTTGTTCCTCTTTTAATTGCTCAAGCTCTGCCTGTAGCTTTAAGACAGCCTCATGATTCTGAAAAATCTCTGGATCGCATAGCTTAGCTTCAATAGCAGCTATGGCATCATCAATCTCTGGCATTTTTCTTTCTAATTCCTCTACTTGACGTCGAAGCTGACGTTCCTTCTTCTTTGCTTCCTTATCAATAGTTGAGGTGTTAGTCTTTGATATAACGACTTCCTCTGTCACTGCATTCTCCATAGCGATCTCTTCAAGCTCTTCCTTCTTCTCTAAGTAGTAGTCGTAATCTCCAAGATAAAGAGTAGAGCCATCAGAAGCAAGCTCAATCACCTTTGTTGCAATCCGATTAATAAAATATCGGTCGTGTGACACAAAGACAATAGTGCCAGGGAAATCTAACAAAGCGTTTTCTAAGACCTCTTTGCTATCTAAATCTAAATGGTTCGTCGGCTCATCGAGTACTAAGGTATTCGATTTCAACAGCATGAGCTTTGCAAGAGCTAAACGAGCTTTTTCCCCACCTGATAAGGTGGAAACTGTCTTTTGTACATCGTCACCTGTAAAAAGAAAGCGACCAAGCACCGTACGGACATCTCTTTCATTCATAAGTGGCCACTCATCCCAAAGCTCTTTTAAGACGGTTTTATTGCCCGTGAGTGCAGCCTGCTCCTGGTCGTAGTAACCGAATTGTACGTTCGTACCGTATTGAATCTTCCCATTGGCAGCAGGGAGCTGCTTCATAATAGTCTTTAATAAGGTAGACTTCCCGATTCCATTTGGACCCACCAGGGCAATGCGGTCCTGCTTATAAACACTAAACGAGATGTCAGAGGATACTACTTTATTTGCATAGCCTACAGCAACTTCTTCTAAGCGGAGCACATCGTTTCCACTTGGACGTTCAATGGAGAAGCCAAAAGACGCAGATTTTTCCTCGCCATCTGGAGAATCCATCCAATCGGTTTTCTCTAAAACCTTTCTCCGGGACTGTGCCATCTTGGTAGTAGATGCACGAGCTAGATTCTTTGCAACAAATTCCTCTAGCTTGGCTTTTTCCTCCTGCTGTTTTTCAAACCTTTTCTTATCTAGTTCATAATTTTTCGCTTTTTGCTCCAAATATCCACTATAGTTACCAACAAATCTAGAAACATGGTGCCTGGAAACCTCATATACAAGCGTAACTACCTGATCCAAGAAGTATCTGTCATGTGACACGATTAAAATGGCTCCCTGATAATTTTTCAAGTAGTTCTCTAAAAAGCTAAGTGTTTGAATATCTAAATGGTTCGTTGGCTCATCCAGGATTAAAAGGTCAGGCTTGCTTAAAAGCATCTTAGCTAAGGCAAGCCTCGTTTTCTGTCCACCTGACAGCGCTTGTACTGGCTTGTCATAGTCCTCTGGGAAAAACTGCATACCGTGGAGAATAGAGCGGATGTCAGATTCGTATCGGTAGCCTCCAGCTTCATTGAAGGATAGCTGCAGCTCATCATAGGCAGCAGTAACTCGTGCGTAGCCCTCCGGATTTTCATAAACGGATGGGTCTGCCATTTGAGCTTCAAGAGAACGAAGCTCTTTTTCAGAATCAATTAAATGATGGAAAATAGATTTCATTTCTTCCCAGATTGTGAGCTTTGACTCTAGGCCAGCATGCTGCTCTAAGTAGCCTAGTTGGATGTTTTTTGGCATAATGACATCACCAGAGTCAAAGGACATCTCTCCAGCTATTATTTTAAGTAAAGTAGATTTTCCAGCACCGTTTCTTCCGACCAAGGCTACACGATCACGGTCCTGCACCTCCAGCTTTACATTAGTTAATATATCTTCACCATTAAAGGATTTTGTTAGTTGGTTCACTTGTAAAACAATCACGTTCTCACACCTCAATTCTATTCTTAGTGTAATAGATAGTACTTGTCGTTGCAATGCTCTAGCTTTACAATGAAAGAGAGTGAGTTTGAAAATATATGTAAATAGAAGTGGAGGGTTATCATGAAACCTGACGTACCAAAAATACCTCAAGCAACAACAAAAAGACTTCCTTTATATTATAGATTTTTACAAAGTTTCCATAACGCCGGGCATAAGCGTGTATCCTCTCAGGAATTAAGCGAAGCTATGAAAATAGACTCTGCTACTATTAGACGTGACTTCTCACACTTTGGAGCACTTGGTAAAAAAGGTTACGGCTATGACGTTCAAAACCTGTTAGCATTTTTCCGAAAAACACTAGACCAGGATGAGGCTGCAAACGTAGCGCTTATTGGAGTAGGAAGCCTGGGCACCGCCTTTTTAAAATATAATTTTCAAAAAAACCATAATACGAAAATTGTAGTGGCGTTCGATACAAAGGCACCAGTGGAAGGGACGATTATAAGTGACATTCCCGTGTATCACTCCAGTGTCATGATTGAAAAGCTGAAGGAGTTCGACATTGAGCTAGTTATTTTCACTATTCCTAGTCGGGTAGCACAGGAGGTAGCAAACCAGCTAATTGGTTCAGGCATCAAGGGAATTTTAAACTTCACTCCTGTAAGACTTAGTACTCCTGACGAAATTCGTGTACATACGATTGATCTTTCTGTAGAGCTCCAAACTCTTATCTATTTAATAAGAAATGAACATGTAGAATGACATAGAAGGACCTGTCTTAAAATTATTTTGAGACGGGTCCTTTTGATGAGGATGGGGGTATGATATCTTTCAAAGCAGAATGGGGTAGTTTAAAGCTTCTACTTGAAATGTACCCTTTTTCTACCACGATAAGAGTAAGCCACTGGAACTGGGCAATAAAAAAACCATGAGCATTTGCTAATGGCAACAAATTTATGTATCTTATCTTTTAAACAGAATCGTTTCTCCGAAGGCTCTCTTCATATTTCTCACTTAAAATAGCGTATACAGCTAAGTCTATGTATCGACCTTTTTCAAACTCATGCTGTCTTAGGACCCCTTCTTGCTGAAACCCTAGCCTTACTAGCACTTTAGCAGAAGCCGAGTTCTCTACTACTGCTTTAGCTTCTATTTTATTTAAGTTCATATCCTTAAATCCATATTTTATAATTGTGTCAAGGGCCTCCGTCATATACCCCTTTCCCCAATAGGAGGGATGGAGGTCATATCCTATTTCTATACGGTTATGCTCTTTTTCGTAATAAAGAAATCCACAGGTGCCAATTACCTTAGAGCTTAGCTTTTCTTCTATTACCCATCGCATACCAGAGCCTTCTTCTAAAATCTTTTCATACCATATTAGTTCATCTCGAGCATCCTGTAGAGAGGTGAACAATGCTAAAGGAAGAAGCTCTACGACACGCTCTTGCGAATATAGTTCGTATAAATCCTCCATGTCCTCTTCAGTTGCTTTTCTTAGGATGAGTCTTTCTGTTTCTAATGCTTGCATAGAATCCCTCCCTTTCTACTGCATCTTCAAATATGTTTCTAAAAATCGAGTAATTTTGTCGTAATTCATATTAACAACAACTACGTACCCGTTTAGTAGTATGTGCGCAATAATGGAGGTGAGGATTCGCTTTGTCTTATAATAAAGAAATGCGAATACGAACCCAGACGCGGCATATATTAGTATGTGTACAAACTCTAGATGGATGACTGCAAAAGCTAAAGAGCTAACGAGGGCAGCAACAAAAAAGTTTGTCTTTGGCAATAAAGTACCGAAAATAAGCCTTCTGAAAATAAGCTCCTCTAAAATAGGTGCAAACAAAACAATAGAAAAAATAACGAACGGCACATCAGTTGCCAAGGACATAAAATCTGCGGTATTCTGAGAGCCTGGTTCAATACCTATTTTTATTTCTATATTTGCTGCAAGAATCTGGCTAAGTAGCACCATAAAAAATCCGAGGATCCCCCATCCAATTACAGTTGGGGTACTTGCAGCTTGACCCTTTAGCGGTCGTATAAAATGTTTATCCTTTCGAAGGATAAGTAGGGTGATAATCGTTGCGATCGCAAAGCTAATAAAAATCCACCAGCCTGAGGCTAAAATTTTTGGGTTTTCAAACCCTAGTTTTTTAAAAAGAAAAAAGAGTGGAGGAGCAAAAATGGCTCCTGAAAGCTGCATGAGTACGTAGACGATTAAAATATATAAGCCGGTTTGTTTTCGTTTCATTTATTACATAATCCTCTCTATATTAGAACCATTTTCTTTATTGTAATTGAAAATAGACATAAAAGAAAAAATTTAAAAACTCTATAGGTTCCTACTTGCAAAATGTTCCGTGATTAATTAATATAATAAGTGTGTTAGCACTCATAGAGTGTGAGTGCTAATAAAATATTAATTCTACTATTTTAGGGAGGTAGTTTCACTTGTTAAGACCATTAGGTGATCGTATTATTATCGAATTAATCGAAGCTGAGGAAAAAACAGCATCTGGCATCGTACTTCCAGACTCTGCTAAGGAAAAGCCGTCAGAGGGGAAAGTTATTGCTGTAGGTTCTGGTCGAGTACTTGATAACGGTAATCGCGTTGAATTAGACGTGAAAGAAGGAGACCGTATCATCTTCTCTAAATATGCAGGAACAGAAGTAAAGTATGAAGGAAACGAATATTTAATTTTACGCGAAAGCGATATACTTGCTGTAATCGGCTAATAAATAGAAATTTTAGGAGGTCAATAAAACATGGCAAAAGAAATCAAATTCAGTGAAGACGCACGTAGTGCAATGCTTCGTGGGGTAGATAAACTTGCAGATGCTGTAAAGGTAACGTTAGGACCAAAAGGACGTAACGTAGTACTTGAGAAAAAATTTGGTTCTCCATTAATCACGAACGACGGTGTAACAATCGCGAAAGATATTGAGTTAGAGGATTCATTTGAAAACATGGGTGCTAAGCTTGTAGCTGAGGTTGCATCTAAAACAAATGATATTGCTGGTGACGGTACAACAACTGCAACAGTTTTAGCACAATCTATGATTCGTGAAGGATTGAAAAACGTTACTGCTGGCGCTAACCCAGTGGGAATTCGTAAAGGTATTGACCTAGCGGTAGCAGCTGCAATCACGGAGTTGAAAGATATCTCTAAACAAATCGAAGGAAAAGAATCAATCGCACAGGTTGCTGCAATTTCCTCTGGTGATACAGAAGTTGGAGAATTAATCGCAGAAGCGATGGAGCGCGTAGGAAACGACGGCGTTATCACTATCGAAGAATCTCGTGGATTCACTACTGAGCTTGATGTTGTAGAAGGTATGCAATTTGACCGTGGATATGCATCTCCATACATGGTAACTGATTCAGATAAAATGGAAGCAGTATTAGAAAATCCATATATCTTAATTACAGACAAAAAAATCTCTAGCATCCAAGAAATCCTTCCAGTGCTTGAGCAAGTGGTACAACAAGGTAAACCACTATTACTGATCTCTGAGGATGTAGAAGGGGAAGCTCTTGCAACATTAGTTGTGAATAAGCTTCGCGGAACATTCAATGCAGTAGCAGTAAAAGCTCCAGGATTCGGAGATCGTCGTAAAGCAATGCTAGAAGACATCGCTATCCTAACTGGTGCAGAAGTAATTACAGAGGATCTAGGCTTAGACTTAAAATCAGCGAACATCACTCAGCTTGGACGCGCTTCTAAGGTAGTCGTATCTAAAGATAACACGACAATCGTTGAAGGTAACGGAGATGCTGATCGCATCGCTGGCCGCGTAGCACAAATCCGTGCACAAGTAGAAGAAACAACTTCTGAGTTCGACAAAGAAAAATTACAAGAGCGCCTTGCAAAACTAGCTGGCGGTGTAGCAGTAGTGAAGGTTGGAGCAGCTACTGAAACAGAACTAAAAGAACGTAAGCTACGTATCGAGGATGCATTAAACGCAACTCGCGCTGCAGTAGAAGAAGGTATCGTATCTGGTGGTGGTACTGCACTAGTAAACGTATACAACAAAGTAGCAGAAGTAGCTGAAGCAAACGAAGGCGACGTAGCAACTGGTGTGAAAATTGTACTTCGTGCATTAGAAGAGCCAGTTCGTCAAATCGCGAACAACGCTGGATTAGAAGGATCTATCGTAGTAGACCGTCTAAAACGCGAAGAAATCGGCATTGGCTTCAACGCTGCAAATGGCGAATGGGTAAACATGATTGAAGCAGGTATCGTAGACCCAACAAAAGTAACTCGTTCTGCATTACAAAACGCTGCATCTGTAGCTGCATTATTCTTAACAACAGAAGCAGTAGTAGCAGACATCCCAGAACCATCAGCACCAGGAATGCCTGACATGGGCGGCATGGGCGGTATGATGTAAGGGCCAACACGAAGTTGGTCATGCGGACGTGGCGAGCTTAGTCCGCGTTCCGTGAAAATCCCTTGCTATATAAAGATTTGTATATAAAGTGAAAGTGATTTGCTAACATAAAGGATAATTTAGAGGCTTCTCATGAGTTGTGAAAACTTTTGAGAAGCTTCTTTTTTCATTTCTAATTCTAGTGGTGCTGAACTATACAATAGATGATCATTAATTTTCTCAAGTAGTGGTATTAGCTTTTTACTAGTGCTAAGAATATTAATTAAGGCTTCCCAAAAGTTTAACTGAACTTTTGGGAAGCCTTTTTGTATTAAATATTTTTCTGAAATACTGTATCTTTCCATGCTATGAGAACGATGCTCAGCAAAAAAAGAGGTTTCACTATTTCATTTTTCTCCATAAAGTGCTTCTGCTAATACCCAGACGTTCCGCTGCTTTTGATTGGTTGAAACTTTCCTCGGATAGTACGAGATTAATGATGTCCTTGTTTATTTCATCTAACGGTTTGTGCAAATTCAAGTAACTGACTGTATTTGCAGTAGGAAAACTTTCGTTTGCAAGTACACTCTGGACGGATTCTTCACTGATCAAATACGTATCAGTCAGTATGATACATTCCTCAATAATCCTTTTTAATTGATCTATATGATTTGTCCAATTAAATTCTTGGAGTAGCTGTAACGCCTTAGGTTCCAGTCCAACTACTTGTTTTCCATACTTTAATATTAGTTCACTCATAAATAAACTAGTAAGACTAGGAATATCTTCTTTTCTATCATTTAGCTTAGGTATTACTAATGGGAAGGCACCTAGATCATTGCGTATGAACTGGAGAAATGTTCCGTTATCAAATACATCTGAGCAGCCATTAACAAAGGAGAAAATAAATCGATTACGTTTATGAAGAAAGGTATTGATAAAATAGGATTCCAACAATTGTTGACAAACTTCGTTTAGCATTTGCAGGTTCTTCATATAAATTGTAATGTTGCTCTTTGTTAAGAGGGAATCATCTCGATTAATTAAGTTTAACCATTTTTTCTCATCCATATATTTTGCGTCAATAATTGTTAATGGCCTTTTCTGATAAGGTCCATTCTTATAAATAGCATGGGCCATGAAATCTTTTCCTGTTCCGATTTCACCGATTAGTAATAAAGGGTTCATCGTATTGGAATAATTCTTGGCATCCTTTATAACCTTTAACAAGTGTTCATTGTTGGTGGAAATTGTTTCGAGGTTTGTAATAGATTCATCAGAAACATTTAGAAAGGTAATTGCTGGATCCATCGGCTTTATCTGAGGTGTTATCGCTTTAAAGTAAAAGCATGCATATTCCTCTTCGTTAGATTCAAATAATTTCCCTTGTATTAAAGTTAGCCTGTTATCAATTTCTTTTATGATTTCACATTCTTTATCTTTGAAAAGATGTTCAACTAATTCCTTCACAGATTCTGTGTTATGTTGGCGTATTATATTTGTAAAGATAATTTCTTTTTCTTTATTAAACACCATATATTCTGTGTCCGAGTAATCCATCATTTTTTGAATTAATAAATTCTTATGTTCGAAATTTTCTAAAAGTTTTAAGAAATTCACTACTTCTTTGAAAGTATTTTGCACACTTTCTTTTCCGGAAGTAACAAGGATAGTGTTAAGGCCAAGCTCTTTAGCTTTACTGGAAGTAATCATATCTCCCACAATGAGGCTTACACGCTTTGCTTTTAAATCTCTTAAATATCCTTCTATCTCCAATATGGAATTAATGGTTTTGATTTGTATGGAATATTCGTTTAGCTGTCGTATTATTTCAGCATTCTCAGTAATACTTCGAAACCCTACGATTGCATAGGAGCCTAAATAGTTTTCAGCTAGTTTCATTGCGCTAATCATATCAATAATGGATATTTTAATATCAATAACAGGAATGTCTGTTACTTCTCTTATTAATTCTGCTGTTCCTGCACGGGCGATAATGCAATCAAAATCTTTGTTCTTTAGAGACTTAAACAGTTCAACCCCTTCTAACATGTCAGCAACATAAACATTAACATCCAAATTATTATGTGCTTTCGCCTCTTCTAAAATTAAATCCTTTAATCCATTATAAGGAGTTATCGCAAGAATTCTTCTACTTTTCATTTCTTCTACTCCTAACGTTCTCATTTTCATACAATATTATACAGCTTAATTATTCTAAAATGAAACGTAAAATACAAAAAGTCATTTAAGCTAAGACAGAAAAATACAAATTGTATCAAAATGAAACATATTTCATTCTTATTCATATTGAAAGCGCTTTATATTAAACATACAATAAGGATGGATAATAAATCAAATGGAGGGATATTTAATGAAAGCAGCATATGTTGTTGATGAATGCAAGGTAGAGATAAAAGATATCGATAAACCAAAAATAAAAGACAATGAAGTATTAATAAAAGTTAAAACAGTTGGAGTTTGTGGTTCTGACTTACACTTATATAAAGGCACTCATGCTTTTAGAAAGCCTCCTGTAATTTTAGGTCATGAAGTTGCAGGTGACGTAATTGAATTGGGGAAGAATGTTACAAAATTCAAAGTAGGAGATCGTGTTACAGTGGAGCCGCATATTGGGTGTGGAAATTGTGAATTTTGTGAGAAAGAGTTAGTAAACCTATGTCTAAATAAAAAGGCACCTGGTACTCCAGGATGGATTGGAACATTTGCAGAGTATTTTAATGCCCCTGAGAGTGTTGTTTATAAAATTGGCGACAATATTTCATATGAAATAGGAACTTTAATTGAGCCATTAGCTGTAGCAGTACATGCTATTAATAGAATAACAGTAGCTGAGAAAGATACAATTGTCATCTTAGGTTCAGGAACAATTGGATTATTAACTGTAGTTGCTGCAAGAGAAGCAGGTTATAAAAATATTATTTGTACGGATACACAACAATTTAATTTAGATATGGCACTGCAGCAGGGTGCAACACTTGCACTTAACCCATTAGAAGTAGATGTTGTTGAAAAGGTAAAAGAATTCACAAATGGTAGAGGCGTTGATGTTGCTTTAGTTTGTGCGGGTGCTCCTGGAATTGTCGACCAAGCTTCATCTATGGTAAGACGTCGTGGGGAAGTTGGAGTAGTTGCCATGATTACAGAAAAAATTCCTGTTAATACGTATAACTTTGTCTTCAATGAAATCTCTATGTTCGGTGCAATGACATACGAGACACAAGACTTCGAGAAAGCTACTGAAATGGTGAATGAAGGTCTTGATTTAAATGACTTTATTACCCAAAAGTTACCTTTCAAGGAAACAAACGAGGGTCTAAGTATTTTAGATGAGAAAAAACAAAATGTAGTAAAGGTAATCATTGAAGTAGAAAATTAATTAGGGGGAAGTAAGATGAAAAAATTACTTTATGGATCACTATTATTAATGGTAATGAGTGTAGTTCTAATGGGATGCTCTGGGGGAGATTCAACGGAAGGAGCAGGGGAAAAAGTTGTTCTGAAATTAGGTCACATTCAATCTGAAAACGATTTATGGCATAAGGGAGCATTGAAATTTAAAGAAGAAGTTGAAAGTTTATCTGATGGCTCTATGACTGTTGAAATTTATCCAAACTCTACGCTTGGTGGAGACAGAGATATGGCTGAAGGTATGCAAATGGGAACAATTGATTTTGCTTTAATAGCCGGTGTATTAAGTAACTTTGAACCTTCAATCCAATTACTAGAATTGCCATATTTACTAGAAAACGAAGAAGAGTATAACAAAGTTATCCACGGTGAAGTTGGTCAAGAAATCGCGGATAGAGTATTAGAGTCTTCTAACATTCGTATATTGAACTGGTGGGATCGCGGTCCGAGACATATAACAGCGAGCAAGCCAATCGAAACAATTAAAGATCTAAAAGGATTAAAAATTAGAATACCAGAAATTAAAGCAATGGAAGACACTTGGAATGCGATGGGAGCGGCTCCAACTACAATGGCTTGGAACGAAGTGTATACTGGCCTTGAGCAAGGAACGATTGAAGCACAAGAAAATCCAATTCCATTCATATTCGGCGGTAGAATTCATGAAGTACAAAAATATCTTTCTTTAACTGCTCACAAATATGAATATGTAACACTAGCAATGAGTGAAAAAAAATTCTCTAAACTGACTTCAGAACAACAAGAAATCATCCAGCAAGCTGCTGACGCTGCAACTGAATATGAAAACAATATGGTGAAAGAAGAAACAGGAAAAATCCTTGAAGCAATGAAAGAAGAAGGTATTCAAGTTGTTGAGCCAAATGTAACTGAATTTGCTGAAGCTGCAAAAGCTGCTCATGAAAACTTTGCAAAAAAAGTAGATATCGATTTGTACAACAAAATTTTAGAGGCTAAAAAATAGTTGGTTTTAATGGTGGGAGTAAAGGGATACTTTACTCTCTCTCACTTTATGAATAGGTTTAGGGGGTTCAGAAATGCAGAAAGTTGATCACATAATCATGAAAGTTCTTTACTACGTGTTAGGGCTATTAATGTTCGTGATGGTTTCAGCAATTACTGCTCAAGTTATTTCAAGATACATATTTGGAAGTCCCTTCACATGGACGGAAGAACTGGGTAGATATACATTTATTTGGATGTCGGTACTTGGAATGGCAGTAGGGGTAAAAACATTAGGCCATATTGCACTCGATTTATTACTAAAAAGTATGTCAGGTATAACCGAAAAAATTTTGCAATACATTATTCATATTTTCATTGCCGGTTTTGGGGTTTTATTTACATTAAGTGGCATAAAAATGATGGGAATTGGAAGTGGTCAAAATAGTCCTTCCCTATCCTTACCAATGGAATTTGTTTATATGGTTATTCCGATATCGGGAGTGCTCATTGTTTATTTCGTAATAGGTAACATAATTCAAGATTCAAAAGGTAAGGAGATGCCTAATTCATGACTAGTATATTATTTGGCTTATTCTTTAGTTTACTCATCTTAGGCGTCCCTGTTGCATTTGTCATTGCTATTTCTTCCATCGGAGCTATCTATTACATTGATTTACCAATTGAATTGTTAGCACAAAGATTCTTTACAGCACTTGATTCATTTTCATTAATGGCTATTCCGTTGTTTATGTTGGCCGGTGCTATTATGAGTCATGGTGGTATCACCAGAAGAATAATTGATTTTGCCTTATCCATCGTTGGAGGTCTACGTGGGGCACTGTCACAAGTGGTTAGTGTTTCTGGTGTAATGTTAGCTGGTGTTTCTGGTTCAGGGGTTGCAGATACTGCAGCATTAGGATCAATTATGGTACCTGAAATGAAGAAAAGAAACTACGACCCTGGATTTTCTGCGGCTCTTGTTGCATCTGCAGGAAGTATCGGTCTAATCATTCCTCCGAGTATCGCGCTTATTGTATACGGTGCGAGTTCACAGGCTTCTATTGGTGATTTATTTATGGCTGGTATCATACCAGGAATTTTAATTGCGATTGGTTTCATGGTTTATTGTTATTTCATTGCTAGGATTAAGAATTACCCTAAAGAAGGTAGTTTCTCTTGGGCAAACGTGTGGAAAAACTTTAAATCAGCTTTTTGGGCACTTCTCATGCCACTCATTATAATTGTAGGGATTAGAGGAGGTATATTTACAGCTACTGAAGGCGGAGCTATCGTATCTGTTTATGCATTAATTATTGGTGTTTTTGTTTATAAGGAAATTAAAATCAAAGACTTTGCAAAAATTTTCTATGAAGCGGCTCTTGGTACAGCAGTAATAACTTCGATTATTGCGGCAACTTCTTTATTCGGTTGGTTATTAACGAGCGAACAAATTCCGCAAAAAGTAACCAATGCTTTATTAAGTGTTACAGATAACCGTACCATTATCATATTAATTCTTATTGGACTTCTACTAGTAGTAGGAATGTTCTTAGACAGTAGTCCAGCTATTCTATTATTAACACCAATTCTTGTTCCAGTTGCTACAAGCTTGGGAATAGATCTTGTACAGTTCGGTATTGTAATGGTTATCTCATTAACAGTCGGATTACTAACTCCTCCGGTTGGTACAGCAATGTACGTAGCCAGCAACATTTCTAAGGTGCCAATCTTAGAATTATCCAGGAAACTAATTCCATTCTGGATTATTATGATTTTCATTACAATTTTAGTGGCATTTGTTCCGGCAATTACGAATTTACTTTACTAGATATAAATAAGGAATAGCGAAAGGTGCGATAGAATGGGAAATATTATTTTAGGTATAGTTGCGGATGACTTTTCAGGTGCTAGTGACGCTGCGTCCTTTCTCGTTCAGCAAGGAATAAAAACTTATTTATTTAATGGTACACCTGCTGAAGAGCGTTTTGATACCGATGAAACAATTGCGGTTGTCATTGCTTTGAAAACAAGAACGGAAGAAACAAAATTAGCTGTAGAACAATCACTAAAGGCTTTTTCATGGTTGAAGAAAAATGGCGCATCTCAATTATACGTGAAATATTGCTCTACTTTTGATTCAACAAAAGAAGGAAATATTGGTCCGATAATCGATGCGGTTCTTGAAAAATATGATATTCCATATACAGTACTTGCTCCAGCTCTACCGATAAATGGTAGAGTCGTAAAAGATGGTCACTTAATTGTAAATGGAGCTCCACTGAATGAAACCCATATGCGATTTCACCCACTAACTCCAATGTGGGAATCAGATTTAGCAAAATTAATAGAGCCACAAGGGAAGTATCCTTCTTTAAAGCTTAATCATGAAATACTAGAGATGGAAAACGAGATAATTTTAAAAATAGTTGAAGATTTTGCCCAGGAACATGAACGATTCTATATTATTCCTGATTATATAGAAGAAAAGCATGCGGAAAAGATTATTGAGCTTTTCGGAGACTTACTGCTATTGACTGGTGGATCAGGACTCATGACAGGACTTGGGAAAAAATATAATAAAGAGATTAATCGTGTTTCTGAAAAACTTATTAGTTCAACAAAGGGTAAAGCAATCATTTTAGCTGGTAGCTGTTCGCAAGCAACCTTAGATCAAATTGATGCATTTAAAGACAGCGATGGAAAATCTATTAAAATTAAACCAATTGATTTAGGGAATGGCACACAAACAAAAGAGAAAATATGGAATGAAGTACAAGCTTCTGAAGTTGACACTATACTTGTATATAGCTCAGATAAGTCTGAAAATGTTAAGGAAGCTCAGGCAGTTGGAATAGAAAAGGTATCCCAATTATTGGAGCAAACAACTGCATATCTAGCTACTAAAGCCGTTGAGAATGGCTACAACCGAATTATTGTTGCTGGTGGAGAAACATCAGGTGCAGTCACGAAGATTCTTGGGTATGATTCTTATCAAATCGGAGATAGTATTGCACCAGGTGTGCCAATTATGATACCACTTAAAAACAAAGATTTAAGGTTAGTTTTAAAGTCAGGAAACTTTGGTCAAAAAGATTTCTTCCTGAGAGCTGAGAAGTTAACAAAGGAGGATTGAAATGTCCATTTTCGAACAAAAATTGAAAGACGCAATTTGGGTAGGTAAAGTCCTGTTTGACAGAGACAAAGCAACAGGATCCTCCGCAAATTTAAGTTTTATGCATGAAGAGAAGATTTATATTACAGCAAGTGGTACTTGTTTTGGGAATTTGACAAAAGATAGTTTTTCCGTTGTAGATTTAAATAGTAATCATATAGATGGGAATAAGCCTAGTAAAGAGCTCCCACTACATATTTCGCTATATCAAAAAGATTCTCGAATAAAGTCTGTACTTCATACACATAGTTTTTATTCAACGCTATGGTCTTGTATAGAGCATGATAATGTTGCGGATGTAATACCGAACTATACACCCTATCTACGAATGAAACTAGGTACAGTAGGATTAGTACCTTACGCTAAGCCTGGTTCAGAGGAGTTATTTTCCTTATTTAAGGAACGGGTAAATGATAGTGATGGTTATCTACTGCAAAATCATGGTCCTATTGTAGGGGACAAGGATATAATCTCTGCTTTTTACGTCCTAGAAGAACTAGAGGAAAGTGCTAGAATGGCTTGGGAACTTAGAAATGCAAAGGCTTCTTTAATAAATTCTTAAAAATCTATCACTGTTACTGAATCCTTTTATGTAATAAAGAATGTTTATAGAGGCTTCTCATTAGTTCATTGAACTTTTGGGTGGCTTCTTTTTTCATATTTTCATTAAGTGAGGGTAAACGATTTTGGTAATTCTGATACTTTTAATAAATTCTCTTGAATTCGTGTCGGGGTAAAATGATTAAATTTCCCATTTATAATTTTAATATGTAAATATTTTAAAAATAAGAAGGTTTTCTCCTTTGTGTAATGAATATAACAAGAAAGATAAAGATACTGAAAATTTTGTTAACTTATCGATTTATATCTGAAAATAATACTAAAAAGAAGTTTTTTAGGCAGTTAATCATGCTATATGTATATGGTGGAAAGACACGGACATATGATGGGAAAGGGCTACTTGTGAATAGAGACAAAGGAAATAGTACTTCTAAAGGACCAACTAGTGAAAGCTAGTGCCATAGATTTTTGGTCAAATTTGAAATTGGGGAAGGAAGGTGTAGAAGGCGGGCAATGATCAAAATACATTTTTTAGAGAGAAGGTGCTCGAGTATTATCTACGGGGGGCTTTACTTGTTTGTATAATCAACAAGAGTATTAGCATAAATCTATTTTATCAATTAGTAATCTTCCATCAAAACTTAAGTTATGAAAGGAATGAATTCTATTGAAGAAAAAAGCTAGAAATCTATTGTCGTATTCTATACTAATAGTATTTTCCTTAGGTTTGTTTGCTAATACAGCAATCTCGGGTACTATTGCATCGGCAGAGGATATCCATACTTCGTCTGCAGAGATTGTGTCACTAAAGGAAGTCTATAGAGACTATTTCATGATTGGCAATGTTGTAAACCCTACCGATTTAAACAATACAGCAAAGTACAATTTTATGAAGTTTCACTATAATGCACTAACACCCGAAAATGCTACGAAGCCAGATTCCTTATGGCCGATATCAACTGGTGAGCCAAATTTCACGCCAGCAGACAGTATGTTAACTCAAGTCAATGCTGATGGTTTTTATACAATAGGACATGCGTTAGCATGGCATAATCAGTCAACAGGTTGGCCACCGCGTGGTCTTAATTATGAAGAGGCAAGGGCCAGCTTGGAAAGGTATATTTTCACAGTAGCTGGGCACTTCAATCAAGAGGGTATTAAGTTCGACGCCTGGGATGTTGTTAACGAAGCATTTAGGGATAATCCAGAAAATCCGACCAATTGGCGGAATGCACTACGCTCTGGTATTAATCCAATGGAACGGCCGTCCAGATGGTTTGAAGCCTATGCAAATGGAGGAAATGGATGGGATTATATCTATGATGCCTTCTTGTTTGCACGTGTGGCTGCTCCAGATGCTACATTGTATTACAATGATTTTAACGACGAAGAACTCCCTAGTAAAGCAATCGCAATTGCCTCAATGGTTAAGGAGCTTAATGAAAGATATGCAAGTGAACATCCTGAAGCAAATGGAAGGAAATTGATTGAGGGCATTGGGATACAAGGACATTACAACACAAGATTAAATATAGATAATTTAGAGGAAGTATTAAAGATATATGGTGAAACAGGGAGTAAGATAAGCATCACCGAACTTGACGTACAACTTAATGGTACTTCTGCTAATATTCCACCTACCGAAGCGCAATTAAAGGAACAGGCAACAGTGTATGCCAAGCTGTTTCTACTATATAAGGAGTACTCTGATTATATAGAACGAGTGACTTTTTGGGGAGTGAGCGATAACAATAGTTGGCGCAGAGCTGGTCACCCACAGCCATTCGACTCCAATCTTGCACCAAAAGAAGCATATTGGGCAATTATAAATCCTGAGGGCTATCTAGGAATTGATGAGCTGTTTCCAAAGCTTAAGTCATTCCACTTCCGTGGGGACAATTTCAATGTCGCGGACAACACAGAATTTGACGTGAATGTCCCAAAAGACGTGTCAAACATTTATTTTTCTGCCGAAAACTTGGCGTACGATTACCGTAACGAAGATGTTGACGTTAGCGTTACGCTTAGCCCGGAAAATGGAGCTGTGAAAGCTGGAGAGCCAGTCGTAGCATCAGTAAAAATAGCATGGAAAGAATCTCCGGATATATCCACAACGTATACCATAAACTTTGGGCATATGACTGCTGAATGGGAGAAAGACCTAAACTATTCAGATACGGGTTACCGATCCTCCGTCCATATTCGTTTTAGCGACGGGGAAACTAAACCGAAGCTGTTTCAGGCATTTACTAATATCACCGATGGTAAACTCGAAATAATCAACAGCAAGGAATACCAGCCTCTGCCAAAGCATACAAGTGGTACGCTCACTATTAACACAGCTAGCAATCTAGATGAAGATTACTTGAAAACATTAACGTTAAGAAAATCATTATGGAATCAAAATTGGTCACCAATTATTCCAACACGAGTTACGAATTTTAATAAGCCGGAAAATTACTATAGACTAGCCAAGTCCATTAAATCCGGTGCTACGTATATCGTAGTTTCTGCCCATGCTGGTAGGGCTTTGACTAATATGAACGTCGAATCAGTGGCTCCCACTGGAAAACGAGGACTAGCAGGTACCCCTGTGACCATAGAAAGTGACAGGATTATAGAGCCTAAGCTACTCCAAGATAATATGAGGTTTATCTTTAATGAGCAAACGAGCCCCGATTCAGGGCCATACACAACTGCAAATGGATATACAGGATACACCATGTTAAGTCTCGTTCACGGTGGTCTTGTCGCACCTTCTATTATGTATCGTGATTTGAGCAACGATGAGACAGCAGCTTTACGCTCAGATGCAACTATTGCAAACAGTGCATTAGATCGAGCAGTTTGGTTTAACACCGGGATAGACCCTGATACAGGAGAGACAACCTTATTCGCTCACACTGGTTCCAGTGGTTACACTTATGCGCTGAATGGAAATGAATACGGTTTCATAACGAAAAGAGTCGACTCACCGGAGGATGATGCAACCCTTCGAGTTAAACTATATGAATACGTGACAGACTATTTCTATGAAGACCTAGATAGTCTTGGCGTAGAAATAAATATCCCCAACGATGAGCATTTCGTGGGTGGACGTGATGCAAATATTCCTATAACGGCGGATGTCCCTAACGGTTCTATTGTTGAATTGAAAAAGGATGGCATTTCAATAGCTTCAGGGACCTTCCAAAAAGGTCAAGCGCAGATTAATGTTAAAGGAAGGGATATTAACTCTGAGTCAAATTATGTTGTTGTGATCTCTAATGGCACCGAAGTACTTGGAGCAAAAATACTTTCGATCGTCACTATCGACAATGTAACGCCAGCAGCTAAGGTAGAGAGACTCAAGGGTAATCAGAACAAACTGACGGTCGTGGTTACGGAATCTTACTCCGATGGTTCGACCAAGGAAGCCTTTACTAAAGAAATGCTAATAAGCAACAACGCAGCTGACATTTATCAGGTGGGACCATATAAGGTTTATGTGAACACTAAGGGTAACGACCAAATCCGTGAGTGCTATATTGTGTGGGATTAATCGGGCGTTCATCTGAGAACAGTTTAGAAATAATCTTCCTTGTGGGAACAGTGAGTTATTGAAATAGAATAGAAAAAATAAAACTAATGCTAAGTAGGACTACCGAGGTTTTGGGAGGTCCTACTTTTTTGGTAGAGGAGAATCTTTTACTTAAAGAGAGAGTAATACAATAGAATATACGGTCAGAAGAAGTTTACGGATAAGTAAAGAAGAAGTAAGATAGATATTATACATAAAATACCATTGTAGAAAGGATGTTAAAAAATGAGGCTTCCATTTTTAAAGATATTTTCAAGGGGTAAGCAAAAAGTGAACAAACCTCCAAAAAAATCCTGTTATTTCTGCTTACGAAAAGCTGCAAATATGCGTATATATCGCAATGAATCAAATCAAAAAATTAAGGTTTGTATCCCTTGCGTTGAGTACGCAGAAAGAAGAGCGTACCGTCTAAACTAAAAAATATGGAGGGGACGGTTTGAAGAAGTACATTTTTATACTGCCAGCAATGATAATCGCCGGATTTATGATTAGTGTAACTAGCAATAATCTTGGGGAATTGGGTAATAGGATAATGTTAAATGTAGGAAGGGTGATGATTATTGCTATAGCAATTTTTTTATTAGTTGATGTGCTCGCAAAAGTGAAACAGCTAGATAAATAATGATTATATATTTTGAAACTTTTCCCATTTATACACGTAATTATTAGTGTGGATAACTATTATAAAATGGGGGAAGGAAATGAAGAAGCTAATTATTGTACTAATTACCATGCTTGTCGAGGTAGCCTTGATAGGTGGTGTATCTTATTTGTTTAACTGGGTATTTATTGATATTTTATTTTTAGGGGCACTAGCAATTTTCGGAATCATATGGCTTTATAACTGGAATAGTAATCAATTGCGTAATGAGATGCATGCAACGGATAAGGGGATTAACGGAGTACATACTGGGGCTATTCAGGTGTTTGAATTTAAAATGGGTCCTGTTAGATTAGGGATGCTCCTATTTTTAATTATCAGCTTCGGTATTTCCATTTACAAATACTATCCTTATTTCATTTAGAAGGAGATGAATGCCAAATGCAAATTATTATTAGCTTCCTGCTTGCAGTAATTGTATTAGCCATTGTCTATTCTATATCTTATTTTTTTAACAGAGGGAAAGAAAAGGTGGATAGAGGAATTGCTATTAATTATTATCGTTTATCCTATAGAAGAAAGCTTGTCCGGACTTTTTATAGTCTCCCTATAATAATCGCAGCACTTATATTCATTTACTATTTTTCGGACTGGGCATTTCCTGTATATCTCGCTTTTTTCCTCCTCATTACTGTAGGTTTTTTCCTTCAAGTATTCTATAACTACTATAAATGGAAAAAAACCGAGCAACCAACCCTTAAATAATTCCGTAGCAATACAAACTAACTTATTGGTTTGTATTGCTATTCTGTGTGGTCCTTCTTCATTCGATGCAGCGCACCATTTAATTGATCCATAATGATGGTATCGATCATTTGTATTAATTGTTCAGGTGTGTGGTCCATTTCCTGTTGGAGCCAGCTAACGACCATAGCTGCTAGGGAGATTGTGTAATAATGGGTAAGAAAATTCATATGCTCTTCAGGTATCCTCATATCGTTGCCCACATCCTGCACGACCTTCCCAATGATGTTATTTATATCAGCATAGAAGAAACGTTTCAGATGCTTATGGCCGACAGATTCCAATGCGCATGTTGCGAAGGCTCTGTTATCCTCAATGTAGCGGAACAATTGGAGTAACCCCTCTTGCCAAATACCTGCGCCTTCCTGCTGTGCTAATAATTGAATCACTTCCTCTTGCAGTGTCCACTTCAATAAGTCATAGATATCTTCAAAGTGATAATAGAAGGTTTGTCTATTTACTTGAGCAGCCTCTGCCAGCTCCTTAATCGAAATTTTTTCTAATGGTCTGTTAGCCATTAGCTCTTTTAGAGTTGCTGCTAGCAGAGCTTTTGTCTGTTCACCGTTCTTCATCTTAATCTCCTCCTATTTAGCGATTCATCTTTTCATCCTCACTTTTGTTTCTTTCTTATACTTTAGGGTTATTACTAGGTTATTACGCTTTTTGGTGGATTACATACTATATAGTTAGCTTTGATCACTTGCTTTGTCTCCCTCTTTAGAATGAAGCGATAAACTGTCTATAGCTTCACACTTTGATTGGGGTAAACTATTTCTTTTATAGAAGGGTTAGTATAAAGTTCCCCCTATTTTAAATCACCTATTATTTCATAAAAAGTTTATACACTTTGCCAAGAATGTCTATTTTCATCCCATACTAACGATGTTACATTTTGGGATGGAGTTAATTATATTTTAACAAAGAGGTGAATGAATTGGGCAATTGGATGAATAAGCGAACAGCAGGATTATTGTTTTGGGTAGTATTTTCGGTCATTATGGTGTTGGTAATGCCAGACCTAGATGAGCTTGTTCGAGAAAAAGGGCAGGTGAAAATTCCAGAATCCGCACAAAGCGAAAAGGCAGCTGCCATTCTTAGCAAGATGGAGGATGCAGGTGAAGAGACATATCAATACATTGCGCTCTTTAATCGAAAAGAACAATTGACCAATAATAATCTTCAAGAAATTGAAGAAGTAATAGACACGCTGAGAGAAAGAGAACAAGAGCTAGGCATAACTAGTATTCTTGCCTTTTCAGACAGTGAAGAAACTAAAAAACAGCTTGCGGCTGATGACGGAACTACTGTATTGGCTCAAATAAGTATTAATAAATCACAGGGAACCGTAGAAGAGGTAGCGCAATCACTACGTGACATTATAAGGGTTGAAGGCGTGGATACGTATCTTACTGGTAGCGACTTGGTAGTAGATGACTTTTCGAAATCTACCCAAGAGGGTGTGAAAAAGACAGAGGTCATCGCGATTATCTTTATTATCGTGGTACTTATCCTAGTATTCCGTTCCCCGATCGTACCGATTATTTCTCTAATTACAGTGGGAGTATCTTATATTGTTTCATTAGGTCTTGTCGCCTTATTGGTAGATAATTTTAACTTGCCATTTTCCAACTTCACACAGGTATTCTTAGTGGTTATTTTGTTTGGGATTGGGACGGATTATAATATACTCCTTTTTACAAGATTTAAGGAGGAAATGGTCCACCAAGATAATGTTATGAAAGCAATTCAAGTTACGTACAAAACAGCTGGTAAGACTGTTGTTTATAGTGGATTAGCCGTTTTCATCGGCTTCTTGGCACTCATGTTTGCTGATTTCAAGCCATATCAGGCAACATCGTTAGTTGCCATTGGGATAGGAACGCTTCTCCTTGTTTTATTAACATTAAACCCATTTTTTATGGGAGTGTTTGGACTGAAAATGTTCTGGCCAGTTAAAAAAGTGAATGGTCATCCGGACAATAAGCTTTGGGGATTTTTAGCGAAGAACTCCTTCTTCCGACCAATTTCTGCGATAGTGATTGTTCTGGCTATCTGCACGCCATTAATCCTTAAGTATTCTGGGGATCTGAATTATAATGATTTGGTTGAAATTGATGATAGCTATGAATCAAAACAAGCCATTGGGATTATTGAAAATCATTTTTTACCCGGATTTTCTGCACCAATGAATGTGGTGATTCAAGCAAAAGAACCACTGGACAATCAAAAATCATTACAGGATCTCGATGCTCTAACCTCCTCGATAGCAGAAATAGAGGGAGTGGCAGAAGTATACTCTGTTACACGACCAACAAGCGAAAGAATTGAGGAGTTGTATTTAACCAAGCAATCAGAGGAATTAAATACAGGTATTGGGGAAGCGAAGGGAGGAGTAGAGGAAATAAACGAGGGACTCTCTGAAGCGGAAGGAAAGCTAGCCAACTCGGATGGAAAGGGAGCAGAGGAGGTCCAACAACTCATTGACGGAACGGCAAGCATGCAGACTGGGGTAGGACAGCTGCAAGATGCTATTAATCAGCTTACTGCTGGGTTTCAAAATGGATCTCAAGGAGCAGCTCAGCTACAGGAGGGTCTTTCTTCTCTTAAATCAAATGTTGCTCAGCTAAGAGAAGCTGCTACCCAGCTTCAAGGAGGTTATCAACAATTAGAAACAGGATTCGGAGCTTTTACTGATTACTTTTCAACTGTATCTAGTGCTGTGACTGGAGCTAAGCAAGGATATATACAGATTCAACAATCGCTCTTAGCCCTTCAACAATCAAATGATGAGGTTGAGCAGGATGCTAATTTTCAGACTGCTTTAGGAACTGCGAAAGCAGGGCTGGAGCAGCTAAATGGCTTCGAATCACAGCTAGGCGGAATCGGACCGCAATATGAGCAGGCGGTAGCATCGCTTGAAAAAGCAAATGATTCACTAGCACAGTTGGTTGGTGGATTAAGTAAGCTAGAAGAAGGGATAGATACACTGCAAGCTGGTGCAAATGAGCTTTCAACAGGTCTTCAAACCGGGGCATCTGGATCTGCTCAAATTAGTGAGAAAACAAAAGAAATGCAGACTGGGCTTACCGCCATTAACAATGGACAAAAAGAGCTTCAGACTGGCTTAAATAATCTCCAATCACAAATCACTGTCCTACAGGATGGTTTAGCAAAAAGTACTGGCGGCTTAGATGAAATTAGTAATGGTCTACAAGATGTACAGAGTTACTTAGGTGGCCTAAGCACATCTGAGGCTGGGATATTATTTATACCGGAGGAAGTACTTGCTGGAGAAGAATTTGAAGAAAGCTTAGATATGTATATGTCAGAGGATCGTACAACAACTAGCATGCGTGTGATTCTTCGAGTAAATCCGTATTCAAAGGAAGCCATTCAAATCGCTAGAGATATTGATGAGCAAGTCAAAGGCTTTGTGAAGGGTACTAGTTTAAAGGATGCAATAGTAGCGATAGGTGGTAAGTCTATGCAGAATGCAGACTTACAGGATATTTCGAAAAGTGATTTTATAAGAAGTGCTCTAGTAATGTTAGTCGGAATAGGAATAGTACTAATATTAGTGACTCGTTCCTTATTCCAATCCATTATTATCATCATTTCATTGCTTCTTACGACGTTTGCTTCTCTAGGTGTATCTGAATTTGTAACGAAGTATATTATTGGTCAAGATTTACTTGGATGGAATGTGCCATTCTTTAGCTTTATCATGATAGTGGCACTTGGAGTGGATTATAGTATCTTCCTAATGATGCGCTATAGAGAGCAAGCAGCAGAGTCTTCTGAGTCTATTATTGATGCTGCAAGACATATGGGAGGGGTAGTGCTTTCAGCCGCTCTTATTCTTGGCGGTACATTTGCAGCGCTAATCCCTTCGGGAATCCAATCACTTATTCAGGTGTCTACAGTAGTAATGATGGGAATTGCATTCCTTAGTTTTATAATGATGCCTGTGTTTATCCCGGCAGTACTTGGACTTTCTCATAAGCTGGGTAGGCTAGTAAACCGAAAGAAATAAATAAAGTAAGAAGGATAGGGTAACAGGGCATATACCTGATTAACCTATCCTTATTGCTATAAACTGAATTGCTTTAAAGGAAATTTACAGGAAATATAGAATTATATCTTCATGTAGGTAATTTTAAGGGGTGTATAGAAATGGATAATAGTATCAAAAAAAATTACGGTGCTTATGAGATGCCAGATGAAATTTATCAGCTATTTGATTTGGAAAGAGAACTAAACAGCATGGATCTGTCACTTGACAGTATAGGATTCCAACCTTGCTTTCATGATTTTTTTTATTCAATTACACCTCCAGACGTAATCCCTTTCGCAAACACTGGAGGGAATGGTATTCATTTTGGATTTTTGACCGATTTTGGGGAAGTATCTACTTTAACAGAAGCACCGATTGTCTGTGTAAGTCCAACTGATGACCCTCCTATTAAATATATGGCACAGAATATACATGAATTTTTCAATTTAGTCGCATCTGTTCCGCATGCGGAAATGTTAGAAAGAATTGGGTCCAACCCTGACGAGGAATATATTCAGCAAGTAAAGGCAGAGTTTGACGAGTACGATACAGTTGAATGGAAGGAAATGCGTGATAAAATTTCCGAGTGTTTTAGAAACAAGTTTCACACAATTGAAGTGGACTTAGGGTCCTCTTTAAAAGAGGCAAAGAAAAAGCGCTCCAACTCTATCTCGATCTCTACTTTAGATGGATTAGGGGTGGTGGGAAGTGAAGAGATCACTAATATAGACAAGAAGAAATACTCGTTCGTATGGAATAAAGTAATAGATGAGCAAGAGCTAGAAACAATAACGAGTTATTTAAGAGAATGTAACAGGACGGAAAAGCTTGCTTTTATCCGTGATGCAAATTATTCTGTAGTGCTCACTCCTGATTACGAAAAGAAATTTTTTCCCTTTATTATTGAATTAATGCATTCCTTAAATCTTCGTGATGAAGTACAAAGATTTCTTTTAAAAGCATAATTCTATAGGGATTCAGTCTAGTCCCTATTTTCCTCATATAAACAAAAAGAAAAGGTCTGGAGAATCCTCAAGACCAAAGAAGAATACCTTATTAAACTATAACGTGCATCTCTCTACTTGTTCTCTCAACAGCTCTAAATTAGTTTTAACGCTTTTAGAAACATCTAAAGTTTCTTCAATAGAGTTTGCCTTTTCATCTGACAGCTGTTGAATGATATCGGCAAAGATTAGTTCCATTTCCTCTAAGTGGGCTGTAGCTGCAAGATTGTATAAACGGACATTTTGGTAATTGCCTCTTTCGAATATTGCTG
Organism: uncultured Psychrobacillus sp.; assembly: GCA_934234185.1. Lineage (GTDB taxonomy): Bacteria > Bacillota > Bacilli > Bacillales_A > Planococcaceae > Psychrobacillus. The sequence goes on from CAKQHO010000022.1 coordinate 29,605, forward strand.
TATCGATATAAGGCTTAAAGTTTTCAATCATTTGCGGGAGATTTGCACTAACTCTAAAGAGTCCCTGACTTAAACTTGATGTTATTTCCTCTGCATCTCTCAATGGTTCTAGGACACTGTTAGCAGCCTTTTTTACTCTTTGCTCGTAATCGGTAAATAGGCTAAGTAGTATGGTTAAAGGACTTCCATAAATTGATACATTCTTAGCAGCCTGTACTGTAAAGATAGCTCCGTTAATCGCCAAATTGACAGCTCCTGTAATACTTGCCAGATTAGTCAAAAGTGGTTGAGCAAGTTTACTCAAGACATTTTTTATTTGACTATGTGCTAGCTCAACCTGAATCTCCTTCATTGCTGCTCCCAGCTTCATATAAGGAGAAGATTCAATAGTGAAGATGTCGGTTTTACGAATGGGGTTTACTGAATACTCCATAGAACCTCCGCCACTAATTGCACTTGCTAATCTACGATCCTGATTATGGAAGGAGGTTGCCACATCCTGTACCTGAGTTTGATAATCTGTTAGCTGCTTGTATACATCTTCTTTATTTTTATTAATAATGTTGTAATGAGCATTAAACTCGCCTACCACTGCATCCACAAATGCATCTGTGCCTCCTTGGAACAGAGCAGGTAGTTCTTGATATACAATATGATGAAGGAATCCTATTAGACTATCGATATTTTCCTTGATTTGATTTAAAAAGTTTCTAATTGGTGCGAATATAGATTCTACACTGATGTCTGTATTCGTAATAAATTCAATCAACTCGGCAGGCTTTGAATTTAGAACAGAGTTTAAAAATCTACATCTCTCCTCTGCTGTGTTGACAACCGAGATTAAATCGTCTATAAACCCTTTAATAGCAGTTCCAGTTTCCGATATTCCATTAAAAACAGGATCTGCGGCCAAATCATCAAACATTTGCTGAAAAGTATCCTGCAGCTGATTCACTCGTTTTGAAAAATTTGCACTCTCATTTTCAACGATTGCCACAGAGTTTCCTAAATATTCACGGACATTGGTCACTTTCCCGGTAACCTGATGCTCGATACCAGCTGCAAGCTTTAGCATGTTTTCCTCATTAATCTCTATCTTAGGTGTAAACCCACTATAGAGAGGTGCTCCGGTCCAAAGGCTAGTAACGACATGATCATCTGCACCAACATGGATAAATCCGTATCCTGGCTGTCCTTTAATACCAACCTCTACTTTGAAGCTACCATCTTCTGCTACATCGACATATCCAGTATGATTACTACCAATCTGTCCAAATAACGGTAATCCATTATTGATGCTATATTTGTTCCCTGGTATTCTATGACCTAGCCTAATAGCCTCCTCTGTACTAGTGAGGAAATCATATTTACTGTAGTAGTTATGAATATGGGAATAGTCTCCCTTCGGATCGACCATTCCTCCAGGTAGGATGGCAGAATTCAATGTTACTGCTCTCACCTGAGGGTTATTAATAGCCACCGCATTTGTTAGTCCACCACCCAAGGAGTTACCTGTTACAGACGCTACCGGTCCGACATTCTCGTTTACATAGTCAAAATAAGCTTGCGCATCCTTTATTTGCTGAGGAACTTTATTGCCAATAAGTTTTGAATTTGTTAATCCCCAATCTTCTACCATTTGCTGACTTCCCACGAATACAACAGTAATCTCATTTGTTTGAAGGTTTTTAACAGTAAGAGCGTCTAATCCTGATTCTAAATTATAGTTTGTGTGAATGACCTTGAATGACTTTCCATTTACAACAATATTACTATTCAGAGGATCTTTCTTATAAGCGTGATGACCAGCTAATTCTATTAAATCTGGATCAGTAGTATTGACGTTTGAAACTTGGTTAATAGTAGGTGAATCCGGCATATTCGTATGTCCTCCTATTCTTTAATAATACTTTCCATCATAGTTTTATTGATTGAACTTTTTTTAGACCCAGAGGCATATTGAAAGTTAATTAAATTATCATGAAGAACTAAAGAATAGGCTCCAGGTGGTAAATTATCCATGCTTTCTATATCCGAGAGTATCTTGTCATATAATTCCTCATCGGGATCTACATCTTCTTCACTCATATATAGAGTAATGGCTATTGTTAACCATTCTGGATCAAAGAAACTAGAAAATTTTTCTTTTAACTCTTGTTTGTTTATAGAGGGATTCTCAATATATGCTTTATAGGGTTCAAACAAGTAATCTACAGTAGTATCTAAAAAGTAATAGGAAGATGAATATCCATTTCCTCCCGCTTTTTCAACCGCTTCTATTGGTAACCCGGTTATGGGATATTTAGAAGAAAGTTCATTTAAATAAGCATCTAAATTTGCAAATTCCTCTTCATACATCATTGCATATAGTGCAGTCGTAATAGCACTTTCAACTTCTCCCTCTTGAGTAAAAATCGCGTCCTCTTTAATTGTCTTATTTTCTTTATCTATTGGTACAACCGCATAAGTGTAGAAGTGAGGAGTGCCAACAGACTCTACAAAAACAGAGGCAGCCTCTTCGGCGGGTACTATATTATGAACCTTTACTTCTGTGCGATGTTTACTTTTAAAAAAGGATTTGACTGCATTTTCAATAATGTCATGCTTTCCAGCAATAATGTCTTTCGTTTGCTCTCCATTTTGTAGAGTATATCCATCTCCATTGTAGTCTTGAACTCTCATAAAGTTTTCTGCATTTAACTTTACGTCCCCAGCCCCTAAGATAACTTTGTCATTTTCTCTTGCTTCAATTTCATTTTCTTTGGTAGTCATACTACATCCTCCTAAAATAATAGTTAAGCAAATAAAGGGTATTATTTTTTTCATCTCTCATCCTCCTACATGGAGCTTTTCTTTCTGGTAGCCCCAATATGTACCATTTCTACTAATTGTATTAAAAGATAAAGACATATGAAATTAAAAACCAAGATTTTCAATGGAGTTTCATAAAAACAGTAGAAAGGTTGCGAAAAATCTGTTGTCATTAATTAATTTAAAGGACTTTCGGTTTGGTGGGAGAGGGGAGAAAGTTCCCAAAGAGTTATTGTGAAATACTTTGAATACAAGCTTTTGGAAGCTAAGATATTTCTCCCTATTTTACATATTCACCTCTTAACATATACCCAAAAATTTTATAATAAATCCCATTTAAAGAAAATTTAGCTGATGAAATTTTTGGAGTAGGATTGTTAAATAAAAAATTCCACTCGCAGTTAAATAGTCAACAACGTATTTCTATACATAGATATTTTCTTTTACATTACTTAATTTTCCAAAGTAGTATTGTTTATGATCATGTTGCATATTCGAAATTAATGAAAATGAGCTTGATTTGTTATCTTTTGTTTTCTTTTCTTTTCATCATCTGAGAAACTGCCTCCAGCTAAAAGTGGCCACCATTTTATTCCTGACTAGGGAGAGGAAATTCCTTTCCTTGGGAAACAAGGATTTCTTTTATCGCCTTTGCCTCCTATTAATATTCTATCGGTATCTACCATTTAAAAGAGTAATGAAAGAGGAAAGGTAATGAAAGGATTACCTATGATTCGACCTGGCATGTGAGATAAGAGAAAGGTATTTATGGATGATTAGGTCAACATACGTAATTTGTGGATAGATAAGCGTAGTGAAAGGGGTGGATAAAAGAATAATAACTTACCATATTTTAAAAATAGGTATATCCATGAAGTAAAATATATCTTTTGTCATGTCTAACTTTTTGCTTATGCGGGTATTGGAGGATTATATAATGCATTTAACATTATATGTTAAAGATTCTACATATTTACCCACAATATATATAGAGAGTGAGAGTTGGATATGTTTAAAACGTATGAGGTAAAGCCATTTTTTGATGAAATGTTAGATGCAAAGGGGGAACCGAAAGAGCATTACCAACAGTTTTATAAAAAACTTCAACAGTTTACGGAAGAAGAGCTAATAGAAAAGCACGAAACTGCACAGCTTTCGTTTCTCAGACAAGGAATTACCTTTACCGTATATGATGAGAAGTCAGATGCGGAAAGAACTATGCCATTTGATTTCGTTCCTATTATTATCCCCCCGGAAGATTGGAAGATTATCGAGAGTGGAATTGCTCAAAGAACAGAGGCATTAAATTGTTTCCTCGATGATATTTACCACGAACAACGAATTATCAAAGAGAAAATTATTCCAATCGATTTAATTGAAAAAAATCCATATTATTTCTTCGAACAAGTAAAAGGGCTGCACGTCCCTTTGAATAATCATATTTTCATGGCAGGAATTGACCTGATCCGAGATGAGTCCGGAAAATATTTGGTGCTAGAGGATAATCTCCGTAATCCCTCTGGCCTTTCTTATGTGTTTCAAAACAGATATGTGATGAGACAGGTATATCCAGAGTTTTTTGAAAAGCACTGTGTGGAAACCTTGGAGCATCAGGTTACCTTCTTATATGAGGCATTAGCGCAGCATGCTCAGAATGGGGTGGAGAAGCCTAAGGTAGTGTTACTTACTCCTGGAATGTATAACTCTGCATACTATGATCATGTATTTTTAGCTCAGCAAATGGGATTAGATTTAGTAGAGGGCAGAGACTTAATGGTAGTAGATAATTACGTATATATGAAAACCATACATGGACTGGAAAAGGTTGATGTTATTTATCGACGTATTGATGATGAATTTTTGGACCCGCTTGAATTTCGACCAGATTCTACTTTAGGTGTGAAGGGTCTAATGGAAGCTTATCGAAAGGGAAACGTAACCATTCTAAATGGAGTTGGAAACGGAGTTGCGGATGATAAGGCTATTTACACGTATGTTCCGGAAATGATTCGCTATTATTTGAATGAGGAGCCGATAATTGATAATGTAACAACTTATCATTTACATGATAAAAAACAAAGAGATTGGGTATTAGAACATTTAGATGAGTTGGTTGTAAAAAATGTTGGGGCTTCTGGAGGCTATGATATGTTAGTTGGTCCACATGCTACTCTAGAGGAAATAAAAGTTTTTAGAAGGAAGATAATAGCTAATCCTCATCAATATATCGCTCAACCAACTATTAAGTTATCAAGAGCACCCGCTTATCAAAAAGGAGAATTTTATCCTTGTCATGTAGATTTACGTGTATTTGTCATTAGAGGAGAAGAAACACATGTATTTCCAGGTGGGCTTTCTAGAGTTGCCTTGAAGAAGGGGTCGCTGGTAGTGAATTCCTCTCAAGGTGGCGGAGGAAAGGATACATGGGTATTGAAGGCAGGAGGGTTTCAAGAATGCTAAGTAGAGTTGCAGATTCACTTTATTGGATGTCTAGAAACTTTGAGAGGGCACAACAGAATGCTAGGATTTTAGATGTTCACCTTACACAATTAGTGGAGTCAGCAAGCGACGAGCTTGCAAATGAGGAACAGTGGAAACTAGTTTTTGATATTTGCTCAACTGCTGATGAGCTGGAACATTTGAAACAGGAGAATAGGGGAGATGAGGAGGAACTTCTCTCTTATTTAGCCCTAGATAGTGCAAATCCGAATTCGGTGTATAATTGTGTGTGCATTGCACGAGAGAACTTGAGATTATGCCGAGATCATATACCAAATGAATTATTTGAGATTTGGAATGACACTTATTTATTTGCAAGAGATGCACAGAAAGAACCTGCTTCTAGGAAAAATATTAAATCTTTCCTTCGCAGTATTCGCATGGCTGCTTTAACTACTCATGGAATTGTGGATTCAGCAATGACTAGAAATATGCCTTACCAAATGATTAAAATAGGGCGTTGGCTAGAACGAGCAGAGAAAACTGCAAGGATTTTAAACGTCGTATGTGAGCAAACCAAGGAAACACAGTTATTTTATAAACGTGGTGATTATTATGCTTGGCTATCGGCTTTACGCATGTTAAACGGCTATGAGGCATATCTCAGAGTTAACCGTCCTAAAATGGACCCTAAAACTATACTTTCTTTTTTAATTACAGAAAAATCATTTCCAAAGTCAATTCGATACAATATCACTCATGTGAGAGAAGCAATTGAATTTTTAGAGAAGGCGCAGAACACGAATCATGCTGCAGATCTCTATTTTCCTTTACAACAGCTAAACGATGAATTCAATGAAATATCAATGGAGGATTTGGATTCGGAGGACATGTTAGGCTTTTTAAATCGCTTTCAAACAAAATGTAATGAGATAGGAGAAATATTCTCCAAAACCTTTTATTTAATTGAACCGACTCAGGAAGAGAGAAAAGCACAAATAACAAAGGCAGAGGCTAGGACAAAAACTATGGATCAGGCTTCTTCATTAAAATATAAAATTGTGCATACTAATATTTTTGAATATGAATCTATGGTCGATCATAGTATGAACTCTATTAGATTAAAGCCCCGAACGGATGAATGTCAACGTCTCTTATCTTACCGAACAGACATTACACCGGTAACGTTGATAAAAGAACATGTAGATTTATGGGGAAATACGGTGGAATCCTTTTTTATAGCGGAGAAGCATAATCACTTAGAGGTAAGAACAACCTCAGTAGTTAGTATACAAAAGAGCCCGTGGGTTCATCGAATTGATTATTCTCCAGAAATGCATGCTATCTTCCATTCAAGTTTGTTTAAGAGCCATTACCTCTCTTATATGAGTAATACGGCATATACGTATTTAACTCCTGAGCAATTAGAAAAAGTCGATGCTTCATTGGGAGAGATGTTTAACCCGGTAAAGTATGCTATAGAAGTTATGGGCTATTTATATAATTATTTTACATATGACGGTTCAGAAACAAACGTATCTACAAAGGCCCAGGAATCATTTGACTTGAAAAAAGGAGTTTGTCAGGATATAAGTCATGTAATGCTTGGAATCCTGCGCTCGAAAGGGATTCCTTCAAGGTATGTTAGTGGCTATCTATATGTAGGAGAAAACTCTGCCCTTGTAGGAGATGCTGCAAGTCATGCATGGGTAGAAGTGATGGTGCCTGGTATTGGATGGGTCGGATTAGATCCGACCAATAACGTGGAGGCCCTAGAAAATCATATTCGGGTAGGAGTCGGCAGGGATTATGGGGATGTCAGTCCTGTACAAGGAGTGTATAGGGGAGGCAGTCACGATTTAGATGTCAAAGTTTCTGTTAGTTTAATCGAATAATGTTAAAAGGACTTACGAATTGGTACTTCGTAAGTCCTTTTTAAATTGCTAAAAAAGTATACAGTTTTTGATGAATTGCTCTGCCGCCTTGCCCCTCGAGGGCCAACAGGATGTTGGTCAGGAAAACGTTGTCACACGATGTGGTTTTTAGTTTTCCAACCTTACGTCCCCCATTTGCTTGTCGGGTCAGAACAGGCGCTTGCGCTTTTCTATGCT
>CAKQHO010000023.1 GCA_934234185.1 uncultured Psychrobacillus sp.
TCTGCGAAATGAACGGATTCGTTCTAATGGAATGGTAAGAAATGCAGTGCTTTATTCTATCATTGAAAAAGAATGGGCAAATGTTAAAACCCATCTTTTTCATTTGTTGCATAAATATACGTGTTAGTGTTCAGTTGAGCCAGATGGCCTTTAGGAATTACAATAGAAGTATGAACTGAAGGGGGCATAAAAGCATGAATAAATTAAATCTATCCATCATAGGTGTACCAATGGATCTTGGTCAAAACAGACGTGGGGTAGACATGGGCCCTAGTGCGATACGTTACGCAGGAGTAGTAGAGCGACTAGAGGCGCTGGGACATAACGTTACAGATTTGGGAGATATTCCAATCGGAAAAAATAGCCCAGAAAAAACGCCTCACGAGAAGCTTAGAAATTTACAGGATGTTATAGAAGGAAATACAGCGCTTGCTAATAAAGTACATGAGGTAGTGAGTAAGGATAATTTCCCTTTGGTACTTGGGGGAGACCACAGCATTGCAATAGGAACACTTGCTGGGCTATCTGATCGCTATGAAAACATGGGAGTCATCTGGTATGATGCTCATGCAGACATGAACACGGAAGAAACAACGCCTTCAGGCAATATACATGGAATGCCGCTAGCGGTAAGCATGGGCTTAGGTCATGATTCTCTTGTAAACATTAGATCCTATGCACCTAAGTTAAAACCAGAGAATTTGGTAATTATCGGTGCAAGGTCAGTAGACCCAGGTGAACGTGAACTTATTAAGGAAAAAGGTATCAAGGTATTTTCGATGCATGAAATCGATAAGCTAGGGATGACAGAAGTGATGAACCAGACAATTGCTCATTTCCTAGCTCGTAAAGTAGATGGCGTACATCTATCTCTTGATCTTGATGGAATAGATCCTTTATATACTCCAGGGGTTGGAACTCCAGTACCCGGCGGGATTAGTTATAGAGAAAGTCATTTAGCAATGGAAATGCTTTATTCATCAGGCTTGATCACATCAGCTGAATTTGTAGAGGTCAACCCAATTCTAGATGAAAAAAATAAGACAGCCGACGTAGCGGTAGCATTAATGGGTTCACTATTTGGAGAAAGCCTAATATAATGAGTAGAAAAGTAGACAGATTTGTCTGCTTTTTCTTTTTTTATTAAACACAAAGAGCTATTTTTTTGATAAAATAAAATTTAGATGAAAAAAATTGAAACCTGTTGGAACCTCGAACGTATAGGTAAGACAGCCGCATGGAGCGGAGGGAAATCTCATTGGATGCGTTAGTTAATAAACGAATAAAGCAAGTGTTGAAAGGTGACAAGGATGCGTTTGCAGAGATAGTGGATCTTTACCAGCATCGATTATTCCAGGTTTGCTATCGTATGCTGGGGAATCGCCATGAGGCCGAGGATATAGCACAGGAGGCATTTGTGCGTGCCTTTATCAATATTCATACCTTTGATCAAAAAAGAAAATTTTCAACTTGGCTGTATAGAATAGCGACGAACCTTTGTATCGATCGAATTCGAAAGAAAAAACCAGATTATTACTTAGATGCAGAGGTAAAAGGTACAGACGGTTTAGATATGTACTCTCAAATTGCTGCTTCTGAGGAACTTCCTGAGGAAGAACTTATGAAGCTTGAGCTACAGGATAGAATACAATATGAAATAAGCAGACTTCCTGACAAATATAGATCTGCTATCGTTTTGAAATATATGGAAGAGCTATCTTTACAAGAAATTAGTGAAATATTAGACCTGCCACTAGGAACCGTGAAAACAAGAATTCATCGAGGCCGTGAAGCGCTTCGTAAACAATTGAGCAAACAAGCCAATCTTTTGTAGGAGGAATCATCATGAATGCGTGCCCAGAACGTATTGTTCACTATATGCATGAATATTTAGATGGCGAGATTAGTCGTGAACATGAGCTGGAGCTCAAGGCACACCTGCAATCATGCAAGGAGTGTCAGACACATATGCATGAACTGAGCGATGTAGTTGCTTTTGTAAAGGGTGCAGCTCATGTGGAGGCGCCTAATAACTTCACCATGGGTGTTATGTCGAGACTTCCAAAGGAAAAGTCGCATACAGGTGTTAGTAGGTGGTTTCGCCATCATCCAGTACTAAGTGCTGCTGCAGTGTTTTTAGTACTGATGAGTAGCTTGCTTTTCTCCTCTTATCAAGAGGATCAACAATTTTCCTTTACTAAGCAGGAGAATGTTATTGTAGAAGGAGAAACGGTTATTATCCCAGAGGGACAAGTCGTTAAAGGAGACTTGGTTGTAAAAAACGGGAACGTTCGGATTGATGGAGAGCTTGATGGAAACCTAACAGTAATCAACGGATCTAAATATATGGCTTCAACTGCCAATATTACAGGAACGACTGAGGAGATAAACGAAATCTTTGATTGGATATGGTATCACATTAAAGATACAGCTAAAGAGGTTGGATTATTTTTTAAAAAGGAATAGCAGAGCCTAGAGCCGTCAAATAGGAGAGTGTAGACAAAGTATACTAGTGTCTACGCTCTTTTTGAGTAGATTGTGAAGTATTTTCTTATCAAGAGAAATATAAAGGTCTTCTATGTTATAATTTGAAGCATAATGGATTCGTGATGAAAAGTGGGGGATGCCACATGTCGTTTATGGAGCAATTTACCGATTTAATGCCAGTAAACGTAATTGTAAACATTTTGGATGTTCTATTTGTCTGGTTTGTTATATATAAAATCATTACCCTTATTAAAGGGACGAAGGCTGTCCAATTATTAAACGGTATATTTGTTATTGTTGTAGTAAAGATAGTGACAGATTTTTTAGGGTTAGATACACTAGGCTGGATATTAGGGCAAGTAATTAATTGGGGTTTTTTAGCTATTATTATTATTTTCCAACCGGAAATAAGAAGAGCCCTAGAGCAAATTGGGAGAGGAAAGCTATTCTCTCGTAGCTCTCAACACGAACAAGAGGAGCAGGAGCGCTTAATTGAAGCAATGGGGAAATCGGTGAGCTATATGGCAAAACGCCGAATTGGTGCACTGATTTCTATTGAAAGAGAAACAGGGTTAACAGAATATATAGAAACAGGCATACCTTTGAATGCAAACCTTACCTCAGAGCTAATGATTAACATTTTTATTCCAAATACACCTTTGCATGATGGAGCAGTAATTGTACAGAAAAACAAAATAACCTCGGCAGCGTGTTATTTACCACTATCGGAGAGTCCGTTTATCTCCAAGGAGCTGGGGACACGTCATAGAGCTGCCATTGGTCTTAGTGAGGTAACAGATGCTATAACGATTATTGTGTCAGAAGAAACTGGTGCAGTAAGTTTAACGTCAAATGGTGACTTACACCGTAACCTTACAATGGATGAGTTTAAGGTGCATTTAAGCCGACTTTGGTTTGGGGCTACGGAGGAACAGGTTACATCCTCCAAATGGTTAAGGAGGGGAAAGCAAAATGGATAAAATGTTAAGTAATCCATGGATTCTTAGAGTTATTGCTCTCGCCTTAGCTATTCTGCTATTTGTTTCAGTTAAGTCAGAATTAGATCTTTCCGACCAAAATACAAGTGGTAGAGATGTAGAGGTTTTACGAGAGGTTCCTTTGGAGGTATATTACGATGATGATAACTCGGTTGTAACGGGAACACCGGAAACAGTAACTGTTAATATCGAGGGACCTACTCAACAGGTTAAGTCTACAAAGGTAATGAAGGATTATAAAGTCTTTGTAGACTTGAGGGATTTAACTTACGGAGAGCATCGAGTAGCTATCTCAACTGAATACTTCTCTGACAAGCTAAAAGTGAAAGTAGAGCCTGCTTTTATAGATGTAGTAATAGATGAGCGAATCTCTGAGGAGTTTACGGTAGACTTAGATATGAATGAAAGCCTATTAGCAGAAAATTATGTTCTTGCTAATACAACAGTAGAACCTAAGGTAGTTACTATCACAGGTGCTAAAAGTGTCATTGATAGTATAGGTTATGTTAAAGCGTCCATTACTGGATCGAAGGGAATCAATAAATCCTTTGAACAACAGGCTAGCGTCCGAGTACTCGATATGGATTTAAACAAGCTAGATGTCATAGTGGAACCTAGGACGGTTTTGGTAAAGGTCGGAGTTGAAGAGTATAGTAAGGAAGTTCCAATCATACTTGGAAGACAAGGCACTCCAAAGGATGGCGTCACAATCCGCTCACTGACTACAGAAGCAGAAAAAATTAGAGTTTTTGGTCCTAAATCTATTTTAGATAAGATAAAACAATTAAACGTGGATGTAGATGTTAATAAAATCGAAGAATCAGGTACCTTTAACTTGAAACTTTTATTGCCAGATGGCGTAACAAAATTATCAACTGACAAAATTAAAATTAAGGCTGAAGTAACAGTGAATGAACCAACGGAACCAGTAGATGAAGAAGAGGATGTATCTTCTAATATTACGGAAAAGTCCTTTCAAAATGTACAAATTGTGGTAAGAGGACTAGCTGAAAATTTGCAAAGTAGCTTTCAATTTCCTGATAACGGGGTAGTTACAGTTATAGCAAAGGGACCACAGGAAGCGTTGAATAAAGTACAAGCTAACAATATTTCCATATACGTAGATGCTGAGAATTCTGAGCTTGGAGAAACAGTACTTCCTATTCATATTGATGGCCCATCTAATATTGAATGGGAGACATCTGAACCGGAAGCGACACTAACAATAACAGAAGCTTAAACACGTAGGATAACAGGTTATTAAGGAGAGTAGATGAAATGGGAAAATATTTTGGGACTGACGGCGTAAGAGGTGTAGCAAACTCAGAATTAACACCTGAATTAGCATTCAAATTAGGACGCTTTGGCGGATATATCTTAACAAAAGAGGCAAAGGAACGAGCAAAGGTAGTTATAGGTAGAGATACTCGTATTTCTGGTCATATGCTCGAGGGAGCGTTAGTAGCCGGTCTCTTATCAGTTGGAGTAGAAGTAATGCGTTTGGGTGTAATTAGTACGCCGGGAGTAGCTTATTTAACGAGAGTAATGAGTGCCGATGCAGGTGTCATGATTTCGGCTTCTCATAATCCTGTGGCAGATAATGGTATCAAATTCTTTGGTTCGGATGGGTTTAAGCTTACTGACGAACAGGAAGAGGAGATTGAAAAGCTATTAGATGCAGAGCAGGATGAGCTACCTCGTCCCACTGGAGGGGCAATTGGTTCTGTTTCTGATTACTTTGAAGGTGGTCAGAAGTATATACAGTACTTAAAACAAACGATTGATGAGGATTTTGTGGGTATTCATGTAGCGCTTGACTGTGCAAATGGGGCTACCTCTTCTTTGGGAACACATGTATTTGCAGACTTAGATGCTGATTTATCTACTATGGGAGTATCACCAAATGGGTTAAACATTAATGAAGGTGTAGGCTCTACCCATCCAGAAGGGCTTGCAAGATTTGTTCTTGAAAAGGGTGCAGATGTTGGTCTAGCTTTTGACGGAGATGGGGATCGCCTAATTGCTGTAGATGAAAAAGGGAACATCGTTGATGGTGATCAGATCATGTATATTCTTGCGAAATATTTAAATACAAATGGTCGTCTTAATAACAATACAGTAGTTTCTACTGTGATGAGCAACATGGGCTTCTATAAAGCTTTAGAGGTAAATGGTATGACAAGCGTTAAAACAGCGGTTGGAGATCGTTATGTGGTAGAAGAAATGAAAAAGAATGGCTATAACTTAGGCGGAGAACAATCGGGTCATATTATTTTCTTAGATTACAACACAACAGGCGATGGCCTACTCACTGGAGTTCATTTAGTTAATATTATGAAGGTAACTGGCAAAAAACTATCCGAGCTTGCTGGCGAAATGAAAATCTTCCCGCAAAAGCTAGTAAACGTCCATGTAACGGATAAGCATGCTGTGGTAGACAATGAAAAGGTAGCAGCAGTAATTCAAGAAGTAGAAGCAGAGATGGCTGGAAATGGCCGTATTTTAGTACGTCCATCTGGAACAGAACCTCTAGTACGTGTCATGGTAGAAGCAGCATCTGCAGAGGACTGTGAACGCTATGTAAATAGAATCGCAGACGTGGTAAAAGAAGAAATGGGTTTAGAAGAATAATCAAGATATTAAGTAGCAGTCAACTTCGGTTGGCTGCTATTTTTTATATGAAAAATTAGCCAGAAAGCAAAGCTACTTTAGTAAAAGAATATTGAAGTCGTTGTTAATCATTTAAGAAAACCTTCACCTATGTTTATTTCTTTCTAAATGTGGAATTATATAAGAGAACAAACAATGAGGAGTGAGGAAATGGCTAAAGTAGCAACATTAATCACAAATATGTTTGAAGACGTAGAATATACGGAGCCTGCAAAGGCTTTAACTGATGCAGGACATGAAGTCTTTACGATTGAAAAAGAAGCTGGAAAAGTGGTTTCTGGAAAAAATGGAGAAGCGAAGGTGACGATTGATCATAACATCGATGATGTAAATCCAAATGATTTTGATGCATTATTCTTACCAGGCGGATTTTCACCGGATATACTACGAGCAGATGACCGTTTTGTACAATTTTCTAAAGCATTTATGGATGCTAAAAAGCCAGTTTTTGCAATTTGTCACGGTCCACAGCTGTTAATTACTGCTAAGACGTTGGATGGTCGAGATGCTACTGGTTATAAATCTATTCAGGTAGATTTAGAAAATGCAGGTGCTAACTTCCATGATGAGGAAGTATTTGTTTGTCAAAACCAGCTAGTAACAAGTCGTACACCAGATGATATTCCAGCATTTAATCGTGAAATCGTCAAGCTGTTAGCGTAAGCTAATACAATGATTTTCTAATATTAAGGCAGGTGGAGAAGCACTTTTTCTCCACCTGTTTTTGTCTGTTCTTCATTTTAACAATGGAATAAACCCGAATAATTAAATAAGGATAGAAAGGGAGTTAGGTTTCTTTTCATATAATTTCTCTACATAATTTTTTCATCATGGTAAAATAATTGCGAATTTTCTTTCAAAAATTAAGTGTATGCTTTAATATATAAATATGAAGGGGTGAGAAAAAATGGGAATTGATGCTACTGACCGTAGAATATTAGAGCTGCTTACGGCGAACGGTCGCCTTTCCTATGTAGATATAGGAAAGGAGTTAAATCTTTCTAGGGTGGCTGTAAGGGAACGAGTGCACCAATTGCAAAAAGAAGGTGTCATTGAACGCTTTACCGTGGTTATTAATTCGGAGAAGGTAGGAAAAGGGGTTTCTGGTTTCTTTGAGGTAGATTGTGAGCCATCCTCGCTAGTTCAGGTTGCGGAGAAATTAGCTAACAACCCAAGTGTTGCAAGTTGTTATCAGATGACAGGTCCTTCGACTTTACATATGCACGTCTTAGTAAACGACTTTGTAAGTTTGGAAAAGTTTATCAACGAGGAGCTTTATGCCCTTGAGGGAATAACTCGTGTAGAGAGCCATATATTATTACGCCGATTTAAGAGCAGAAGCGGACTAAAGTTATAAAAGAGTAAGACATTCATAAAGGATGTCTTTTTTTATTGGAAAAAATGAGTAAAGAACTATTTACATAATGTATGTAAGCGTTTTCTGTGGTAAAAAATCTAATATTTACATTATGTATATAGTATTAACATTTTAGTTAACAAAATGACACATTATAAAATATATTCAATTCTAAATGTAATGAAAAAATAAAATAAATAAATTTATTTGAAAATTCATATAGATTTTTAAATTTTTATGTACTATAATCAAAAATAACAAAAAACAGACGTTTGTTAATTAAAATATTAAAAATGATTAACAAACGTTAGAGAGTGGGTGACGGTGTGATAGCTTTAATTATTCGAAGAGGAGTTGAACTGCTTTTCTTATTACTAGGTATTTCTTTTTTAGTGTTTTCTTCCATGTACATAGCTCCAGGAGATCCAGCAACAATGGTAGGTGGCCCTACTGCTACCGAATCAGAGCTCGAGGCGATACGAGATAATTTAGGCCTGAATGATCCATTTCTAGTTCAATATGGGAGGTACCTAAAAAATGCGGTACAAGGGGACTTCGGTTATTCTTATCAATCAAAACAGCCAGTAGCAGAAGCAATTGCAATTCGTTTCCCGAATACACTTAAACTCGCAGTAGCCAGTATGGTAGTCGCCATCATTATCGGGGTTGTAGCTGGACTCATTTCCGCCTTAAAGCAAAACTCTTGGCTAGATGTTAGTGCCACAACTTTTGCTTTGGCAGGTATCTCCATTCCAAACTTTTGGTTGGGAGCATTATTAATTCTTGTATTCTCAGTAAATCTCCAGTGGCTACCTGTTGGAGGGCTATCCGAGCCGTTTTATACGACAGAAGGATTTAAGCAGATGATTTTACCGGCGATTACGTTAGGTACAAGTGCTGCTGCCATGATAGCCAGAATGACAAGATCCTCTGTATTAGAGGTTGCTAAAGCAGATTACGTGAGGACGGCTAGAGCAAAAGGTGTAAAAGAACATAAGGTTGTTTGGATTCACACCTTGAAAAATGCGATGATCCCAGTTGTTACTGTAATTGGTGTTAACTTCGGCGGATTGCTTGGTGGAACGATTATCACAGAAAAAGTATTTGCGATTAATGGAGTAGGAAGACTGATGATTGATGCCATTGCACAACGAGATTTTCCAATGGTGCAAGCATCAGTATTGCTAGTAGCAACTCTATTCGTAGTAGTTAATCTGCTAGTCGATATAATATATACATTTATTGACCCAAGAATTAGCTATGACTAAGAAAGGAGGCATCATATGTCGAATGCAATTTCAATCAATAATAATGAAGTAACTGCGCCAAAGAAAAAAGATAAAGTGTATGTCACGACGATGAAGCGCCTCTTAAGGAACAAATTAGCTGTAATTGGTCTAGTTATTATTATTGGCCTTGTTGCGATGGCTGTATTTGCCCCATGGTTAGCAACGCATGATCCGTCTAAACAAAACTTGACTGCAAGTGAGCTTCCTGTATTCTCAGAGGGTCATTGGTTAGGAACAGATAACTATGGAAGAGATGTTTGGTCGCGATTAGTACATGGCTCTAGGATTTCTCTAGTTGTTGGATTAGCTGCTGTAGGCCTTGGTCTCTTTGGTGGTATTATCCTCGGCTTATTAGGAGGCTATTATAAAAAATTAGACGGAATTATTATGAGAATAGTAGACTTACTTTTCTCATTCCCAGGTATATTACTTGCGATGTTAATTATCGCAATATTAGGAACTAGCCTAGTAAACGTGGCGATCGCAATCAGTATTTGGTCTATTCCTAGCTGTGCGCGTATCGTGCGAGGGTCGGTCCTCTCCATCAAGCAAAAAGAATATATTATGGCGCTGAAATCATTAGGAGCTTCAGACCTACGAATTATGGTTCGTCATATCCTTCCAAACGCAATGGCACCGATTATTGTATTTGCTACGATGCGTATGGGAACGGCAATCTTATCAACTGCTTCCTTGAGTTACTTAGGGTTAGGAGCCCAGCCACCTACTCCAGAGTGGGGTGCCATGATATCACAAGGGCAAAGCTACATGTGGACGTCTCCACATTTAACGATTATTCCCGGTATAGCAATTATGCTTACGGTATTTGCCTTTAACGTGGTCGGAGACGGATTAAGAGATGCATTAGATCCTAATATGGATATTCAATAAAAATTGGAGGAAAAAAAGATGAAGAAAAAATGGTTAATCGCAGTATTATTTGTAGTCTCCATCGTGTTAGCTGCATGCTCAGGCGATGATTCTAAAGGAAAAGAAAGTAGTTCAGGATCAGGATCTGATATTAGTGGTAAAACATTTACCTATGCATCCACTACTGATGCGGTAGGTCTATCACCAATCCTTACAAACGACTCTGCATCAGCTAACGTAACAGAGCAAGTCTATGAAACACTATTTTCTCGTAATATAGAAACTATGGAAATTGAGCCTAAATTAGCAGTATCCTACGAAAACCCAGATGAAAATACATGGATTTTCAAATTAAGAGAGGGAGTAACATTCCATGATGGTACCCCATTTAACGCAGAGGCAGTAAAGTATACTTTCGAAAAAATGCGTGATCCAGAAACAGCAGCACCTCGTGCTTCTTTATTCGAACCAGTAAATGAAATTACTGTAGAAGATGAATATACACTTAAAGTAACAACGAAATATCCATACGGTACGTTTTTAGCTGGATTAACTCACTCAAATGCAGCGATTGTTAGCCCTACTGCTGACCAAAACCAAGATTTAATGAAGCAACCAGTTGGTACTGGACCATTCAAATTTGTTAGTTGGACTCCAGGAGATCAGCTTGTACTAGAAGCAAATGAAGAGTATTGGGACGGAGCTCCAGACTTAAAGAAAGTCGTTTTCAAAGTTGTACCAGAGGTTTCTACAGCAATCTCTATGCTACAAACTGGTGAGGTACAATTTATCGATAACCTGCCAACAGAGCAAATCGGTCGTTTAGAATCAATGAAAGATATTGAGATAGAAAAAATTGAAGGTTCACCTGTTTACTATTTAACGTTCAATCATCAAAGAGAAATGAATCAAGATCCAGAATTTCGTGAAGCAGTTGCGTCTGCAATTGACCGTGATGCATTTGTTTCAAAGCTAAATGGATTAGGAGTTAGAAGCGATAGTGTTATTGGACCAAAAGTATTTGGCTACGATGAATCAGCTGATAATGCAGGAACACCTTATGATGTAGAAAAGGCAAAAGAATTAGTAGAGAAAAATGGATACGGTGATAAACCAATCAAGCTTTTAACTGCAAACCGTGCAAACACTACTTTAATGGCTGAAATTGTTCAAGCACAATTAACAGAAGCTGGATTTAAAGTAGAAATTGAGTCAATGGAGTGGGCAACATTCCTAGATACAGCTCGTGCTGGTGAATATGATTTAACCTTCTTAAGCTGGTCAAATGTGACAGGTGATGGTTCAGAACTATTCTACCCGAACTTCCACAGCGACAATTTAGGAAATTCAAACAGAGCACAATATAGTAACCCAGAATTTGATGAGTTAGTAATGGGTTCTCGTACTACTGTGGATCAAGAGGAACGTGCAAAGTTATTAGATCAAGCAAACAAGCTTATGCTTGACGAAAATGTAGCGGTTGTAATGTACCATGGTGTTGTTACTTCTGCAATGAGCAGTGATTACAAAGGTTTAGAATTAGATCCTAATGGTAAGTGGGCATTAAAAAACGTTACAGGAAAGTAGGTTTTAAAGAATGAAGGAGACATTATTAGAAGTGAATCATTTAGTAACTGAATTTCGCACAGCGGACGGCACAGTCCAGGCTGTGCGAGATGTCTCCTTTTCTGTATCAAAAGGAGAAACCCTCTGTATTGTTGGAGAATCTGGATGTGGAAAAAGCATCACATCTCTTTCCGTAATTGGCTTGCTACCGAGCAATGGAAAAATTGCTTCTGGGCAGATTAAATATGAGGGGAAGGAAATTCAAAGCCTCCCTTATGAAGAAATGAGGAAAATGCGGGGTAATAAGATATCTATGATATTCCAAGAGCCAATGACGGCATTGAACCCTGTATTAACGGTAGGCTACCAGCTAAGAGAGCCTTTAATGCTTCACCATAGTTTATCTAAGTCGGAGGCAAATAAGCAAGGGATTGAGCTGTTAAAGCAGGTTGGAATTCCATACCCTGAAAAACGAATAAATCAGTACCCACATGAATTGAGTGGCGGAATGCGCCAACGAGTAATGATAGCAATAGCGCTTGCTTGTCATCCTGGGCTTTTAATCGCAGATGAACCAACCACAGCACTTGACGTTACGATTCAAGCACAAATATTAGACTTAATCAATGAGTTGAAAGATAAGCTTAATATGGGCGTCATGCTTATCACCCATGACATGGGAGTAGTAGCAGAGGTTGCAGATAAGGTAATGGTTATGTATGCAGGGAAAAAGGTCGAGGAAGGGAAAGTAGAGGATATTTTTAATGATCCTAAGCACCCCTATACAAAAGGGCTTTTAAATTCAGTGCCAAATGTAGATGATCCAAGCTTTGAGCTAGAGCCGATTCCAGGTTCGCTGCCAAGTTTGCAGGAGAATATACAGGGTTGTAGGTTTCACCCTCGCTGTAAATTTGCAACGGCAAAGTGCAGTGAAGTAGCTCCTCCTGACATAGTATCAGGAGATAAGCACATGGTGAGCTGCTGGCTATACGAAGAGGAGGAGATAAAAAATGGTCAACTTGTCACCCAAAACTGATCAGAAAAAGGTCCTCCTTGAACTAAACGGAGTCAAAAAGTATTTCCCTATTAAAGGGGGAGTATTGAAAAGGGTCCAGGGTCATGTGCAGGCAGTACAGGAAGTGAATCTCAAGCTTTATGAAGGTGAAAGCTTGGGCGTTGTGGGAGAGTCTGGCTGTGGAAAATCAACTTTAGGCAGAGCTGTTTTAGGGTTAGAATCGTTAACGGCTGGAAAAATTATCTTCCAGGAGCAGGAAATTCAAAACTTAAAGCGAAAAGAGAAGTTAAAGTTCGTAAAAGAAATGCAGATGATCTTCCAGGATCCTTTTGCCTCTTTAAATCCTCGTCAACGCATTGGGCATGCTTTAGAAGAAGTGTTTGTCATGCATACGAATATGACGAAGCAGGAAAGACGAACAGCAGTGATTGACTTATTACAGGAAGTGGGCTTAAGAGAAGAGCATTACGAAAGATATCCACACGAATTTAGTGGTGGTCAAAGACAAAGAATTGGGATAGCACGTGCTATTGCCTTGAATCCTTCTTTTATCATCTGTGATGAAGCAGTTTCTGCACTAGACGTATCGGTTCAAGCTCAGGTCTTAAAGCTATTGAAAACACTTCAAGAAAAATATCAACTGTCTTATCTTTTTATATCTCATGACTTAGGGGTAGTTCGTTATTTCTGCGATCGTGTTCTTGTAATGTATCTAGGAAATACAGTGGAGCTTGGAACAGTGGAGGATTTATTCACGAATCCGTTGCACCCTTATACTCAGGCTCTTCTCTCAGCGATTCCAAGACCTTCTGTTGATAAAAACGTGAAGCGCATTCGTTTACAGGGAGATCTTCCAAACCCTGCAAACCCACCATCTGGCTGTCCTTTCCATACACGTTGTCCAATCGCACAGGATGTGTGCCGAGCAGAGAAGCCTGCATGGGAGGAAATAGAGGAGGGGCATTTCGCGGCCTGCCATTTTGCAGGTACAAAAATTTAGAAAAGGGGAATAACATCATGGATTACTTATATCACCCGTTTCCGGCTAAGAGACATACAGTTTTCGCAAAAAAAGGAATGGTAGCAACCTCCCAGCCCTTAGCAGCGCAAGCTGGACTAGATATTCTTAAAAAGGGAGGAAATGCGATTGATGCTGCAATTGCAACTGCTGCAGCACTTACAGTCGTAGAGCCTACTTCTAATGGTATTGGTGGAGATGCATTTGCTTTAGTATGGACTAAAGGAAAGCTGCATGGTCTAAATGCTTCAGGACCTGCTCCGCAATCCATTTCTTCAGAGAAGCTAAAAGAAAAGGGTCACGAGAAAATGCCTGTTCACGGAGTGGTTCCTGTAACTGTTCCCGGAGTGCCTGCTGCATGGGCAGCCTTGTCCAAAAAGTTTGGAAAGCTGCCGTTGAAGGAAGTGCTAGAGCCTGCCATTGCATATGCAGAGGAAGGGTATCCACTGACTCCGATTCTCGGCAAGTATTGGAAGCTTGCGTATGACAAATTCAAAGCAAGCTTTACTACAGCAGAGTTTGATTCTTGGTTCGAAACCTTTGCACCAGATGGGCGCTCACCTGAAATAGGAGAGGTATGGAAGTCACCTGGTCATGCTAGTACCCTGCGAGCAATTGGAGAGACAAATGCCGAAGCATTTTATAAGGGCGATTTAGCTGATAAAATGGATGCTTTTATGAAAAAGCATGATGGCTATTTATCTAAAAGTGACCTTGAAGCATACGAGCCGGAGTGGGTGGATCCTATTTCTGTGAACTATCGTGGCTACGATGTGTGGGAAATTCCACCGAACGGTCAAGGGATGGTAGCCCTAATGGCTCTAAATGTGTTTGAAAAGCTTGATAAACCGGAGTGGCAGAGCACAGCTACAATTCATCAGCAAATAGAATCTATGAAGCTTGCCTTCACTGATGGTCAGGCTTTTATTACAGAGCCAGAGGAAATGCCAGTAAGCGTGGATCATCTATTATCAGAGGAATATGCAGAAAAGAGAAAATCGGTTATTGGTGAATTAGCCTCTGATCCATTCCCATACGAATTGCCGAAGGGCGGTACCGTATACTTAGCTGCTGCAGATGAAGAAGGGAATATGATTTCCTACATTCAAAGTAACTATATGGGCTTCGGTTCAGGCATTGTCATCCCAGAAACCGGGATTTCTTTACAGAATAGAGGACATGACTTTTCATTAGATGAAGCGCATCCAAATGTGTTGAAGCCTGGGAAAAGAACGTATCATACAATTATCCCTGGCTTCCTAACAAAGAACGGGGAAGCAGTGGGACCATTTGGAGTGATGGGTGGATACATGCAACCGCAAGGGCATTTCCAAGTGGTGGCCAATACAGTAGATTATATGTTAAATCCACAGGCTGCACTTGATATGCCTCGCTGGCAATGGATAAAGGGAAAAACTGTACATGTAGAGCCTGATTTCCCTAATTACCTTGTTCAGAGCTTGGTAAGAAAAGGGCATGATATTCAAGTAGCGACTGATGGGGGAAGCTTTGGACGTGGACAGATTATCTGGAGAAACCCAGAAACGGGCGTGCTTCAAGGAGGAACTGAATCTCGAACGGATGGGGCTATCGCGGCGTGGTAGAACGTCTCCCTTTGAAGGATGGCACTGTACGTCCAAAGCCAGCCCTTCAAAGAGATATTACGATGGCTTTCTTTCGAGTTGGAATACTAGGATTTGGAGGTGGGCCCTCTTCGATTCCTCTCTTTCATCAAGAGGTCGTGAAAAAGTACGGCTGGATGGATGAGGATGAATTTGGGGATACCTTAGCCTTGGCGAATACAATGCCAGGACCAATTGCAACCAAGATGGCAGGCTATATTGGTTATCGAGTTGCAGGGATTTGGGGCTGTATTAACGCAATTGTTGCATCGGTTGTTCCAACTGTTCTGATGATGATCGTCCTTCTCGGTTTTCTACAAAACTTTAAGGATTCTCCTAGAGTTCAACATATGACGGCTGCTGTTATTCCGATAGTTGCGGTGATGCTTGGAGTGCTGACTTGGGATTTTGTGAAAAAGTCTGGAGAATCCTTCGGCTGGTGGAAGGCGCTTGTTTTGATTGCAGTAGCAGCAATATTTATGGAACTCCTTCAAATTCACCCAGCATTCATTATCTTAGCTTGTATATTGATCGTTTTCCTCCCTTCCTTAAAGAGGGGGTTTAAGAAATGATTTATTGGAAATTATTTTTAGCATTTTTTATTCCTGGAATTTTAGGATATGGGGGAGGACCTGCTTCTATACCACTAGTGGAGCATGAGGTAGTGGATAACTATGAGTGGATGACTACCCAGGAGTTTAGTGAGGTTGTAGCTCTCGGGAACTCTTTGCCAGGTCCTATTGCCACCAAGATGGCTGGTTATATTGGCTATGAGCAGGGTGGCATTCTAGGAGCGGTGGTTGCCTTATTTGCTACCGTGGCGCCTTCTTTAATTTTGATGGTTAGCATGATGGCAATCTTATTGAAATATAAGGATGCACCGGAGGTCAAGAATCTAACGAAGCTTATTCGCCCGGTGATTGCTGTACTGCTTGGAGTGATGACTCTTCAGTTTGCACAGGAATCAGTAGGGGGACTAGGTATTGCATCCACGTTAATTTTAATAGTAGGAGGCTACTTGCTTCTAGAGAAGGTTAAGCTGCATCCGGCATTTGTAATTATGCTTGCGCTTGCTTACGGAGCAGTAATTGTGTAGAAGAGATCCTTTTTAGGGTCTCTTTTTTCCTTTTGACCACTAACTCCACTATTAAAGGGTTTATAGCAGCCTTTTCACTTCTTCTTTAAGATAGCTATACTGCCTATCGTTTGTGTCGGCAAATGCTTCATCTCTGCTAGAGAGGGTGTGTTCGGATGTGATCGGCTCATCAAATTGAGAGGATGTAAAGTCGTATACTTTTCCATCTATCTTGTTATAAAAATGCCATCCACCTAGACAGTGTGTTTTATAAATTTCTCCTCCTAATAGGTCATTCACTACCAGTGCGGTTACTCCACATTGCCCTTTTGCAGGGTTCTCCTCCCTCCATTTCGAGCTGGATTGTAAGGACCATGAAGCAAAAAATGTCTTTTGAATGTGATAGATTAATTGTTTCATTTATTTTTCCCCTATATATTTAGTCTTTCTTCTATTATATAGGAACCGGAAATAGCGGCCAAAGATTCTGGAGGCATTTATTGGTTTCGACGGCTAAAGACTAGTCCTAATGCTTTTTATGTACAAATAGTATATAAGGCTATACTCGATTAAATTGACTTGCATATAGTGAAAAGATATAATGAAAAAGTTACTTATATTGAAATATTAGTAAGTAGCCGCGTAGAGAAGGAGGAAAGGAAACGCGTTAAAAGAATGGAAAACAATTAAAGCGCCTGAGCTGAAGAAATTGGACGAAACGAATCTTCAGCAGACGAGGTGGAGGTTATCGAAATTTCGGCGGATGCCTCCCGACCGTACTAATGCCCGGTTGTAATTCCTTTTCTTAAACCGTTCGAGTGATCGAATGAACAATAGGAAAGGAAGGCATTCTTAAGCAAAATAAGCACGTGTATGTTAGCCAGATGTTTGAAACCAGAACTCTCGTGGTATTGCATATGTTATGCATGTTTTACAGGAGAAGTATGCTTTCGACAGTCTTCCGACATGCTTATTTTGACATGAATGTAGACGGAGGAATATAAATTATGTGTGGAATCGTTGGATATATTGGTGAAAATGATGCAAAGGAAATTCTATTAAAAGGTTTAGAGAAACTAGAGTACCGTGGATATGATTCTGCCGGTATCGCTGTACTAAATGACGATGGCGTCATGGTATTTAAAGAAAAAGGTCGTATTGCAGACTTACGAGAAATTGTTGATGGCGACGTAGAGGCTAATATTGGTATTGGTCATACTCGTTGGGCAACTCACGGTATTCCAAATCATGAGAATGCGCATCCTCATCAAAGTACATCTAAGCGCTTTACGCTTGTACACAATGGAGTAATTGAAAACTATCATTTAATGAAAAAAGCTTATTTGGCAGATGTACAAATGGCTTCTGAAACAGATACAGAGGTAATCGTGCAGTTAATCGAGCACTTCTCTAAAGAAGGCTTATCTACAATCGATGCGCTTCGTAAAACTTTAAACCTTATCCATGGTTCTTATGCACTTGCATTAATTGATAACGAAGACGAGAGTACGATTTATGTAGCGAAAAACAAATCTCCTTTATTAGTTGGTATCGGAGAAGGCTTTAACGTTGTTGCTTCAGATGCAATGGCGATGCTGCAGGTTACTGAGCAATATGTAGAGCTTCACGACCAAGAAATCGTGATTGTACGTAAGGATGCTGTAGAGATCCAAACGTTAGATGGTGCGATTGTTGAGCGTGCTCCTTATAAAGCAGAGCTAGATATGAGCGACATTGAAAAAGGTACGTACCCTCACTATATGCTAAAAGAAATTGACGAGCAGCCAGCTGTTCTTCGTAAAATTATTCAAGCTTATCAAGACGACCAAGGCGAGCTTACAATTGATGCGTCTATTTTAGAGGCATTGAAGGAAGCAGACCGTCTTTATATTATCGCAGCAGGTACTAGCTACCATGCTGGTTTAATCGGAAAAGAGTATTTCGAGAAAATAGCAGGTGTTCCAGTAGAGGTACACATCTCAAGTGAATTTGGATATAACATGCCGCTTCTATCGAAAAAGCCTTTATTTATCTTTATCACTCAATCTGGGGAAACAGCAGATAGCCGTCAGGTATTAGTGAAGATTAAAGAAAAAGGCTACCCAACACTAACAGTGACAAATGTTCCTGGATCTACGCTTTCTCGTGAAGCAGATCATACGTTATTATTACATGCAGGCCCTGAAATCGCAGTAGCGTCTACGAAAGCGTATGTAGCACAGGTAGCAGTATTAATGGTTACTGCATCTGTATTTGCAAAAGCACAAGGAAAAGAGCTAGAAT
This sequence comes from uncultured Psychrobacillus sp., assembly GCA_934234185.1. Classification (GTDB taxonomy): domain Bacteria; phylum Bacillota; class Bacilli; order Bacillales_A; family Planococcaceae; genus Psychrobacillus. The sequence continues at coordinate 18,251 of CAKQHO010000023.1, forward strand.
TCGATGTAGTTCAAGAGCTTGGAATTGTAGCTAACGCAGTACAAACAATTGTTGATACAAAAGAAGAGCTAGAGGAAATTGCATCAGAATACCTTTCTACTACTAGAAACGCATTCTTCATCGGAAGAAATGTTGACTTCTATGTAAGCTTAGAGGGTGCTCTAAAACTAAAAGAAATCTCTTACATCCAAGCAGAAGGATTTGCTGGAGGAGAACTAAAGCATGGTACGATCGCACTTATTGAGGATGGCACACCTGTATTCGCAATAGCAACTCAGCAAGCAGTTAGCCTAAACATTCGCGGTAACGTAAAAGAGGTAGTAGCACGTGGTGCAAACCCATGTATCATCTCTATGGAAGGCTTCGAGGAAGAAGGAGACCGTTTTGTACTACCAAAAGTACACGAATTCTTCGCTCCACTAGTAGCCGTTGTTCCATTACAGCTAATCAGCTACTATGCAGCTCTTCACAGAGACTGTGACGTTGATAAACCTAGAAATCTAGCGAAGTCGGTAACAGTAGAGTAGGAGATTGGGTGAAGGTCCCTGTTTTTGGTCGTCTTTTAATAAAGATGGATAATTTATAATAAAGTTTGATAAAAAACAACCTCTATGGGTAAAATATCCATAGAGGTTGTTTTTTAATTTTCTGAAAGGGACAGAGAAAATATGTTACCTAAATACAATGCGAATAATACATTGTTACTTGAATTAATAGTTTGTTCTTATATTTTAGGTTTTTCAAATTTAGTTACTCCAGCACCCAATCTTCAGGCGGGTAATTAATTATTAGAATATTTACATACTACTATAGCGGAGCAATATTCCTTAATGAGAGCAATGAATCCAGATGGGTATTTCAAAACATTTACTGAAAATGTAGTCTTATCATATCCAGTATGGGAAGATGGGGGAAGGGCAAAGCCACTACTTAAATCGAAATAATGATAATTTAAGTTGGGTAGCTACTAATCTTATTTTAAAGCCAGAAAGCCCATTCTTTAGCAAAGGAACACTAATAGGTAAACGTACAAAAGAAAAACATATTACATTACAAAATCTTTATCAGATTGTTAATTTACTAACTAAAAAATCTGATCTGGCTAAGTTATCCAAAGAGAAGATTTTAAATATCACTATGTTTAACTTTAACTTGATAAAAGAATTGTTGCCTGATGAGTGGGATGACTATAAAAATTACCACTTAACGCATATTACATGTTTAAATGCGTTAGCTATTGTAGGTAATGAATTAATTAATGAAAATTATTTAGTGAAATCGCAACAAGTCGATTCCGTAAAACTTGCTAATAAGTTATTAAATTTAGGAGAAATTTACTGGTAAGCTACAGGGGATTTGAAATTTATTTAAGGAGTTGCTGGTACAAAAATTTCGGCTGAAGATATAAGAAATTGTTTGAAATAATTAGAGTTAGAAAATAAAAATCTTATAAATAATATTTAAGATGACTAAAAAATATTTTAGTCATCTTTTTGTGTCCAGCTTCAGCTTCGTTATAATTTATCGGGTTATAGCACGTTCTTTTTTAAAAATGGATTCTTCTTATTAATCGTAAAGTAATGATTTTGGAGGTGTTTTGCTCAAATTTTATTTAAAAGCTACACCAGTTGTGTTTAAATAATAAAGTTGTTTAAATGTACTGTTTAAAATTGGAAAAAACATTCTGTTTGCTTATTGTTAAGTAAACGAATGCTTTTTTTCTTTTTGTAATATAAAGTTAAATGAATAAAGAGTAATTAGCGTTCATCCTAACTCGGTAGTATATACTATTGTATTGATATAGGGATATGTATAGAAAAATATTTTGTATCAGATATAAATTGTTTAAGTTTTAAAGAATTGGTTGTTTTCTCTCTTAAGTAATCATTTTCATCAAAATAAATAAGTTCATTTATAGTAGATATATTTTTTGGGAATTTCGGTATTTCCATATTTGCTGCACCACATCTCGCTAAATTCATATGATGTTAAATTATACCGCAAAACATTTTGGGTCGAGATTTGGAATTACTGCTGATCGTAATCTTGTATTGGCATTCCTATTCAATAATCTGATGATTTTAAGGAATAATAATTTAAAAAATGATCAAGCTTTATTCCAAAAAAACAGTAGCCAATAACATCAGCCTTTTTGTTTGGTAACACAACATCGCTGGCAACTTACATTCCCTTTTGACGAAGAACCTCACGTTTGGAATAAGGTTACTGACAATATGGGTCTTAGTGTGAGCAGCAAGCACGACTTTGAATAAGAAAAAATGTAACTTACCCACCAAAAATAACCACTTATTAAAAATTAAGCTTATTCATAACCATCAAATGGTAATCTTATAACAGAAGGGATGAGCACATGAAAATACATATACATATTGATTCTGAACTTAAAGAAACAGAAATACATATTCATGCGGCAAGTTACGATGAAACGGTGGTACAACTCATGAACAAGCTCAAGCAAACAACGATTGACACAATTGCTGGGCATCTTAATGGGGAAATACATATTATCAAACTGCAGGACGTATATAGCATTTTTACAGAAGACGGCAAAATATTTTTGCAAACCGATGAAGATGAATACGAAGTGAAACAAAAGCTGTATGAGATTGAACAGCGCTACCCGTCGCAGCTAATTCGCGTCAACAAAGCAACGCTCGTACATTTTGAAAAAATCGCATCCATTCAGTCGAAAGTGCTTGGAAGTCCACAGCTAACATTAGAAAACGGCGTCACGGTGCCGATTAGTCGCAACTATTTTAAAGCGCTAAAAGAGGCGTTTGGTTTAGGAGGTAGCAAATGAAAAATTTATTACAATGGATTTTAATTACGCTCGCTATTACATTTTCTAATATCGCGCTCTCTGCCTACAACAATCCTGATTATATGTGGACAGGCGATTCAATTGTTGGGCAATTCCTTTTCGGTATAGTAATTGGTGTGATTGTGGCAGCCGCAAATTATTTATTCAGAATGAAATGGCCACTCGTATATATAGTATTAGTACATCACCTAATCGTAGTTGCCAGTATTTTCGCCATCAACTATGAGTTTTTACAAGACTTTGACGCATCCATCAATCTTTATTTTCGAACAGCAATCGCTTACTTCATCGTCTGGCTCTACTTTTATATTGATGAAAAGCAATCAATTAATCAAATGAACGCAAAAATACAGAAGGGGAGCTAAACATGTCTTTTATTCATGTAGAAAATTTAACAAAATGCTATAACGAAGTAGAAGCAGTGAAAGGCATCAGCTTCTCCGTAAAAAAAGGAAGCCTATTTGCTTTTTTAGGAAGCAACGGGGCAGGGAAATCAACGACAATTGAGATGTTGTGCACGCTACTAGATAAAACGAGTGGAACAGTGCGGATTGACGGGCACGAGCTTGGTACAATGAAGGGTAACGAAGCGATTCGCCGATTAATCGGTGTTGTATTTCAACAAAGTATTTTAGATGATATGTTAACGGTAGAAGAAAACATATTGCATCGCGGGAGATTTTATCGTCTCACAAAAAAGCAATTGCAAGAAAACTATCAATTTGTGAAGCAATTTTTACAATTAGAAGATATTGAGAACAAAAAGTATGGTGAGCTTTCAGGAGGCCAACGAAGACGTGCAGATATTGGGCGTGCGCTGATTCACAAGCCTTCGCTTTTATTTTTGGACGAGCCAACAACCGGCCTCGATCCGCATACACGCCATTTTGTGTGGGCAACGATTGAACGTTTGCGTAAAGAAACCGGTATGACGATATTTTTAACAACGCACTATATGGAAGAGGCTGCAAATGCGGATGATATAATCATTATGAAAAAAGGTGCGATTATTGCACAAGGTACGCCGGGCAAACTGAAAGCACTTTATGCAACGGATTATATGTATGTACAGTTAAAACAGGCAGTGGCAATTGAAAACTTGCAACACCTGTTTGAGGCACTACCATTAAAAATGCAGGAAGGCTGGAAAATTGAGATTCCTTCAACATTGTCTGCCATCCCGCTGTTGCAAAAAATGGAGCCCTACATCGAAACATTTGAAGTTGTTCGCGGGACACTCGACCAAGTATTTATTGAAACGAATGAGGAAAAACGGGGTGAAGTGGATGCTACTTAGTTTAGTGGAACGCACGACAAAAGTATTTTTCCGCGATAAAATGCTCGTATTCTTTTCTTTTTTATACGTTTTTATTTCAATCATTTTATTCATAGCTTTTCTAGAGCAACAGCAAATTCGTTCGCTTGGCAATGTTGTAAATGAGGTACCTGGCATTAAGTTGTTAGTCTCAGAGTGGATGATTGCCGGTATTTTAGCAATGACAGCTATGACCTCAACGCTTGCGGTATTTGCAATTTTTATTAGTGATAAAGAATCAAAACGCACAGCAGACTTTTTAACAACAACCGGCTCACGTGCAAGTATTTTGCTAAGTTATCTTATAAGCGCAGTCATTATTGGCTTTATGCTAACAATGTTAGGTTACGCTGTTTGCACAGGATACCTAATGTTCCTTGGGGCTGATTTCCCAAATGTGATACAAATACTAAAGGTAACAGCTGTTATTGCAATTGGCATTATTTTAAGTGCAATGATTAATCTTTTACTCGTGCTGCTCGCAAAAACAGCGAAAGCATTTTCAACGATGAACTCATTAGTCGGTACATTAATTGGTTTTTTATGTGCAGTATATATACCGATTGGAGTTTTACCGAATGCAATGCAACTATTCATCGAAGCGTTTCCTGTAAGTCATATTGCGACAATGCTCCGTCAGCTTCTGATGGAAAATTCTTTACGAACGGTTTTTGCAGATGCACCAGTAGAAATGGTCGAATACAAGCTATTTTACGGCGTAGTGTACGAAATGGGTGGCACAACGTTAACGGTGCTTCATAGTATTCTCTATATATTTGTAGCAATCGTATTATTAGGTGGGCTTGCGGTAGGGCTGTTCCGTACACAGAATAAATAATGATAAGGATGTAGCAGATAAAAGAGGAAGTTGAGCAGAAAAATCACCTGTTTTAATGAACTAGTAAATAGTCCAGGAAAGCTGTATAAGATGTATATATGGCACTGAATCTAATAAATATAAGTAACTAGCCAAATATGGTCTTAATTTGTCTCTAATTAGCGTTATTGTGGCTTACAAATGATTTACAATAGGTTCTATACAGATTCAAAACAAGATACTGCACTCCAAAGGTTAGAGTTAAAAACTAACTTTTGGGGTGTTTTTTTGTTGGATTATTACGTTAAAATAACTAAATAATGTGAAGTGGTTGATTAGAAATCATAAGCTAATTATATAGTAATCAAATCAATTAAAGATTAAATCTCGATTAGTAGAGATTCTTCTTAAGTAAAATATCTTTTAAAAAATGAACCTATTATGAATCGATAATCGTCTAATAGCAGAATTGAAGTAGGTCGAGAGGGAGGGTAGTAAATTGGAAAGAGAAGAAAAAGATTTGTTATTAGAAAAAATGATGATTGAATATGGTAATGAGTTGGTACGATTAGCATTTTATTATGTGAAAGATGCAGAGGTTGCAAAGGATATGGTTCAAAATACGTTTATCAAATGCTACAAAAACATTGATTCGTATAGATTTGAAGCAAAAATAAAAACATGGCTCTATCGTATAACCATTAACGAATGTAAGGACTATTTAAAAAGTTGGCACTACAAAATGGTGCAGGTAAAAAGTTTTGTTAATGAAACAGCAAAGTCAGTCTTACCGTCAATAGAAAAAACAGTTATTGATAAATACAATAATGAAGTAATAAAAGATATTATTTTTTCTCTTCCAAAAGTGTATAAGGAAGTAGTTTATTTATTTTACTATGATTCATTAACTACAGAGGAAATTGCCGAAGTTTTAGATATTCCAATGAATACAGTGAAAACTCGATTAAGAAGAGCAAAACAAAGGTTAGAGTCGATGATAAAGGAGGCAGAACTTAATGGAAGACAAACGATTGAGAGATAAATTTTATCATACGTTTGATCAAGAACTAAGGTTTACGAAAGATGACCGTAATAAAGTATTCGAACAAATTCATAACTTAAAGAAAAGTAGTAATACACAAAAGAAACCTATTGTTTCTATTAAAAATTTCGTTCCGATTACAGTGTCTTTATTTGTAGTAAGTTTATGTCTATTTTTGTTTCTTCCATCCATCCTACCTGGAAGCTTTAATGAAAAACCTAACAGCAGTGATTTCATTAAAGATTCAAGCAAGACTGTTGCGAGTGACACAGTAATGGGAGAGAAGGAAACTTTAACTACTTTAATTACGGTGAAGTCGAAACATATGGATAATCGAATCTATCTAAACCTTTTACTTTCTTATAGTAAAGATAAAAAGGTTTTAAAAGTTGTATCGCTCCCTTATGATACGTATACGCAAGTAGCGAATAACGATGACGGGACTACTTTGTATGATAAATTGTTACTTGCTTATAGTTTTGGTGGCGCAGAAAATGTAAGAACAGCTGTTTCAAAACTATTTGATTTACCAATCGATTACTATGCAGTTATCGATTTAGAAAATATTTCAACGTTAGTTGATTCTATGAATGGTATCGATTACGAGCTACAAGAAGATATTCGAGTAAGAGCAATCTTGGAAGTCGCATTTGAATTCAAAAAGGGTAAAAATCATTTAAATGGAGAACAGGTTGTGTCATTGATGATGGCTGCTACAGAGGGAATCAGCCTAAATGAAGAAGACCTACTAAACCTGATGAATGCTGTAATAAATAAAACAGAAGACGAGATTCACAAAAACTATTTAAAAGAACTGTTTACTCAAATGGAATCCAATGTACCGCTAGATTCATTGTTAGAGAATCAAATGAAAGTTGATTCTATAAAATTGGTTCCTTTAAGTGATGGAATGATTTCAGACTCCATTATATTAAGTGGTAATGAAGGTAAACATATTTATAAGTTTGAAAAAGATTTTTTACAATCTGTTTCAGAAGAGTTAACCACATTTAAGTAAAAAGATAAGAAAATATATAAATTTTGGTGCTATGAAGCAATTGTTCATGTGTTTCTAGTGTCTAGCTACAACATATAACTGCAGTAGATTCGCTACAAGAAGATGACGTTTTAAGTCATATGATAGATTATTTTTACCCCTTTTATCTTCAATGGTAAAAGGGGCAATTTTATTAATTATGAAATACGTTATCCTCTTATCAACGTCGTATTGTTGGGCTGCTCCACCAGCGCTGATAAGTGAAAGCAAACCTTGTTATGGTATTCCCCTATTCGAACTGAATCCGAATGGACACAATTTCAGAGCGTGTACCAATCCGGATAGGGGGCCCCCAAAAGCCGAAGCCGGATGTCACAACCGAGTGCATCTGTTCTTTTTGTAAATATCCCCAGTCATTTTCATATATTGCTCCTGTTATTAGGTTTCCTGGGAAGACCTGTCCTCCGTGAGTATGACCTGAAACCATCAAGTCAATCCCTTGCTGCTGTGCTATATCCAGTTCATATGGCTGATGATCCAATAAAATTTTTGGTTTTGTTTCGTTTACACTTTTTATCAGGGAGTCTAAAGGGAGCCTGTCGGGGTCGATTCGATCCTTGCGACCGATGAGCGTGAATTGCTCTTGAACTTCTAAAGACTCGTCATAGAGTATTTGGATACCGCTGCTTTCTAATGTGTCGATTAGTTCCTGCATGGTACCATCATGTCTGTCGTGATTTCCAAGCGATGCATATACCCCGTAGGGAGCATGGAGATTGGATAAAATCTGATCCATCTTTTGGTCGAGGAAAGGTTGAATGTCATCATCGACGAGATCACCTGGCAAAAGAATTAAATCTGGGTTAAGAGCATTGATTTCCTTAACCAAACGCTCCGCGTGATTTTTACCTGATAAGAGTCCAAAATGAGTGTCTGCCGCCATCACAATATGTAGGCTATCAAGAGTGGAGGTCCCCTTTTCCATCTTGATATCATAGCTACGGACCACAGGGCTATAGGCGTTATAGGTACCGTATACTAGGAAAAAAACAAGCAGTGCCAAAGTGATAGTACCTGCCCATTTTTTCGTACTGTGTTTCGGCAGCCGAGTGAAACGTAAAAGAAATACTGTTAAATGTGCAAGAGGAACAAGTAGAAGTAGCAAATAAAAGCAGGCCATCCAATAAGCACCGGCGATATTTATAAATCGGAGTCCAGACATTCGGCCGACTATAAAGGAAGTAGCTGCCAGCACCACGACGAAAATGTATAGTACCTTAAATCGTCTACTTGACGATTCCGGACGAAGCCAGCGATAGCCCCTAAAGCCGATATAATAGACGAGACCGCCATAAAGTAGCAAAGTGACAATTAAAATGAGGATGAACATATGTAATCTCTAGACTCCTTTTTGTATTAATTATGTCGTTTAATTCACCAATGTAAAACTATCAAAACTAAAAATTGGCCAGGAAAAAGAATACGTAGTTGAAAAATCACATCTCTCCTGAAAGAATTCATCATAAATTTAGAGTGGCATTATAATTTATCTATAATAATATTAATCTATAAAGTGAAAATCATAAAGCGAGGATGGGTGAAAGTTCATATATTGTATTATTTTCCTACATTAATTCAATAAAGTAACGTGGAATCGCATGAGGAAGTTAAATAGGAGTAGTAAAGAATCGGTCTAGAGCCCGATTCAAAGTATATGGGTTCGTTTATAATTAAATACAGGATAAAATTGAAAATTTTTGAAGTCAGTTTTAGGATGGGAGGGATCATGATGGAACGAATAAATTATTTTGCTTTGTTTGGAGTAATAATTTTTAACCTTGTCCTATTTTCAGGATTTGCTATCACACTAGTTTCCCTGTTATTTTCTTTATGGATTATTGTAGTATCGTTTGTTTTATCTCCAATTTTGTTGCTAATTGTGAATCAAATAGGCTTACAAGAATATGATATTATGCAAACTATACTTAGCTGTGTCGTGTTAATTATAGGAGTAGGCTTAGCTCCATTGGCAATGAAAGCAACTCGTTATTTAGTTACATTTTTTATAAAATATTATGACTACAATAAAAAAGTCATCTTTGCAAATAGTTAATGCTTTTCTCTAATATTTAAATCATTTAAATGTGGAATTTAAAAACGTTTGCTTCTAGTTAACTTAAGCAAACGTTTTTTACGTCTAAGAACAGGGAATTATTTATCCAGAATGGATGATTTGTTGAATTAGATATCGAGTTGGAATGCTGATAGCCTTACAGCCAAAATGCATGAGAAATTTATATCCCTAAGCGTTAAGGAGGCGTTATAGTAGGGCAGACATACGGACATTTTTTTCAAGGTCAGAATAAAATCCTTATATAGAAGTACAAGGAGGATTTGAAAATGGACTTACTACCATATGATTCATTTCGGCAGCTTTCGGATATGATGAGGAGAGAAATGGAGCGATTTTTCTCTGATTTTCCAATTGGTTTTGGAAATGACCAAAGCTTTGGCAGCTTCCGCATAGATGTATATGAAACGAATAATGAGGTAGTGGCAACTTGTGATATTCCTGGGCTTGAAAAAAAGGATGATATTGTAATTGATGTCGATTACAACAGACTAAGTATAAGTGGCTCTACTAATCAGCTGTCGAAAATACAAGGTGAAAGCATGGTTAGACAAGAAAGATATGTCGGTCGCTTCCAACGAATCATTACACTACCTAGTCCGGTTTCGCATGAAGGAATTAAAGCTACCTATAAAAATGGAGTACTGGAGGTAAGGATGCCAAAGCTCGAAAAAGATATTCGAAAGAAAGTAGATATAGATTTTAACTAGCAGTTTAAGAAAGTAATCACTAAAAAGATGGTGGAGCCTGAACGTTACCTGCTCCATCATCTTTTTAGTTGTTCTGAAATCTGGATTAGATTAGTTCCAAAGGGATCTATTCTAATACGGTCAGTGTTTATTTTTAGAACTTTCCGTTTACCACATTAATCTTATGTGAGAAGATATTGGTAGTTTACTTTATGTTAAATTCTGGGGGTTAGTGTGTGAGTGGGATTGTAGAAACGCTATCTAGATTCTTTTTTGTTGTAGTCGGCATAATTGTCATGAGTGCTACTGTCAGTTTATTTATAGATGGATTTTCTCTAAGCTTCTCGTTATTTCTCGATAATTTATGGGTCATCCTTAAATCATTCGTTATTCCAAAAGAGTTAACTGTTACAGGTCCTACTGGACATGAATATTCTATTTTCACTAGCTTTTGGGATTATTATAGTTATTCAATTGTTCTATTTTTATCTGCTTTTATTTTATCTATTTTTATTGGCATAACCCTCACCTACTTAGCATTGATGTTACCTAAGAATGGTAGAAAGCTGATAACAAAAGTTGCTTCGTTATTAGAGGCATTGCCAGACTTGTTCATTATCATGGTTATTCAGCTAGTTGTCATTTTTGTTTACGAGCAGACAAATGTCATGCTATTTCCTGTCGCGGGAACGGGTATCAATCGTTCTTACTTTTTGCCTATAGTAGGATTAGCTTTAATTCCTACATTAATGATTTTTAAAATTATTTTCTTTCTGGCTATGGAAGAGTCGGAGAAGGAGTATGTATTACTAGCAAAGAGCAAGGGGTTCAATGGCACTGCCATCTTTTACAGCCATATATTAAGAAACATTCTTCCGAGTGTCTTTACTCATAGCAAATCGATTCTTTTATTATTATTGTCTTCACTAGTTATCTTTGAATTAGTGTTTAATATATATGGAATTATTACGTATATTCTTACCTACCCAGAGCCCAATGTCATAGCATTTTGTCTAATCATGTTTTACATACCAATCTTTTTAATTTATGCAGTGTTAACCATGATAATCGAAAAAATAACAGGACAGAAACTAGAATGGTGAGTGTATAATGCTGTTGATGAAAAAGCTATTTACCAATCGTCTATTTATTTTTGGCTTTTCTATTATTTCTTTACTATTATCTATTAGTCTAGGGTATTGGGCTATTTTTGAAGATCATATTCCAACCACAAATCTATTAAAAGACGAAAATGGTGATATTCTTAGACCTCCTTATAATGGTTCCGTATATCCGCCTCTAGGAACGGATGAGTTTGGGCGAAATATATTAATGGTAATGATTGTTGGCTTTAAGTATACAATTCTGGCTGGGTTCTTAATCACCTTCATACGTGTCATCCCATCTATTTTTCTCGGACTAGTAATACATTTTTATTTAGGCAAATTAGAAAGACCTATCAAATCTATGGCAGACTCAATAAATTACTTTCCAGTTACTTTGTTGGCATATTTCATGCTTTTTTATATGAGTAGCCACGGAATTATGATGGATGATCCAGCTATACCTGAGTTCTGGGGAAGGGTATGGTTCTTTGTTTTCATATTATCCATCATTTTTATACCGACGAACTCTGTGTTGATAGCAAATGAAGTGAAAAAAATATATAACATGGAATTTATTGAGTCTTCTAGAGTATTGGGGGCAAATACCTGGCGCATTATCACTAAGCACATTCGCCCTTTTTTAGTTCCTCAGCTTTATATCATATTTATTCGAGAATTTATTCAAACATTGGTTTTAATGTCTCATCTAGGGGTGTTGGGAATTTTTATAGGCGGGGCAGTTAGAAAAGAGAATTTGTTTGGCAATGCTAAATCTGCTTCCATTAGTGATGAATGGACAGGGCTCATTGGAATGTGGTGGCAATATCTTTGGACCTCTTATCCGTGGATTGCGATTATTCCAATTTTGGGCTTAACGTTATTAATCATAGCCGCTAAAAGTATACTAGAGGGAATAAAAGAAGTAATAATAATAGAAGAAAAAGTAATTCATGATAACAAACAAACCATAGTAATAGACCCTGATATCCCGCCATTTCAATTATTATTATTAAATAAAGAAAGAGAGCGAAATTCGTTGAAGAGGCTCTAAGGACAATTTTTATGTTGAGGAGGTTAAGTATTTGGATGCCTTTGCAGAATATTTAGCGCAAATAGAAAATCTGAAGCACCGGGAACGCACGGAAGAAGTATTAGCTTGGCTGGGGGAGACATATCCAGATTTAGTACCTAAAATAGCATGGAATCAACCAATGTTTACTGACCATGGGACCTTTATTATTGGCTTTAGTGTATCCAAGCATCATTTGGCTGTGGCTCCTGAAAGAGCTGGGATTGTACATTTTTCTGAGGAGATTAGGCATACAGGCTATGAACATACGAAGGAGCTGATTCGTATTAAGTGGGATAGTCCAGTTGATTACACATTATTAAAGAACATTATAGAGTTTAATAGAATGGATAAGGCGGATTGCTCGACTTTTTGGAGAAAATGAATTGGGTATACGTAGAGAAGGCTATTGAGAATGGATGAAAGTGAAGCATATGTATTGTATTTTTTGTTCGCTATTTCTTGTAGCTTGTAAGAAGTTTATGTAGAATGGGAGACAATTGTCCTTGGCTCCTTGTTTGAAGTGGAAGAGAACTGGCACGATGTAATAATGTAATTTATTTTTCTAGTCTTTTAAAGAATAAATTCTCCAATAATAGACAATGAATGTTGTATATTGGAGGGATTCCACATGATTATTAGGAAAGATGAAAAGCTTCTATATTGTTATAGTTGTCGGAAAGTAACATTATTTGTGCGTCGGGACAGTCACAATAATAGCGGGGTAGAATGTCATTGCAGTGAGTGTCCACATCTTTGGCTTGAATGGCAAAATAGAGCAGTCGATCGAGAAAAGGAAAAATGGATAGAGCATAATATGATACCGATTGATCATATGGACAGAGGAGGTTTTTTCCTTAAGTAAGAAAAGCGTAAGCGCCTATGTTTGCCACCGCACTCGTACCCCACCCTCTCTTCAAATAAAAAGAAGTGGTGACCCATAAGTAAAAAACTGGGACACCCCTTCCTTCTTTGATATCTGTTCCTGTAGTAATCGTTTTAAAACCTCACCACCATAGGAGCAGAGGAATAAAACTACCCCTTTTATCTAAATAACCCCATTAAAGAGCTAAATTGCCTCATCATATTTAACCCATTATTAATAGTTCCTGCATGGCCCATCAGCGTATTAATATGATTTGGAAGATTTCCAAACCTACCTTGCGAGGAATTATGATTCGAGAAAAATTGTCCTTGTCCTCCTGTATTTGGAGGGAAGAAGGATTGCCCCTGTCCACCGAAATTAGGAGGGAAGAAGGATGGTCCTTGTCCTCCTGGATAGGGAGGAGAGTAAAACTGTCCCTGTCCACCACCATAATACGGAGGGTTGAACTGTTGATTTGACCTCCCACCATAAGGCGGGAAAGCCTGTTGCTGGTAGGGTTGCCTAAAAAATCCTTGGGGATTTCCAGGCGGGAACGGATTTCTTTGGAAAGACGGAAAAAGTGTCATGTACACACCTCCTTACATAATGAATCTATATTTAATATATGGATATGTAAGTGGTTGGACTAGACTATGGTAGCAGGGTTAATTTTTAATAACCACAACTGCTGCGATAATTAATAGTTGGTTAGGCAAAATTATTATTAGATCCTTGATAAGGATAATACGACCCCATTAAGGAACCCCCATATGTATTCTCTATATTTGAAAACCTCCATTTATCCCTTCACTTTTGTTGCATTGTATTGAATTCCATTCAATGTATACCCTTGCTTCCCATACATTTCCCTTGGAGTATCTTCTCCGTCCGCTACTAAAATAACCGTCTTATCCTGAAAGTTGTCCATGACAAACCGTTGAATCTCACCTCCTATTCCTTGCCGTTGCATATTTTCTAGCACAAAAAATCCGTCGATTTCTACTGTCTTCTCACGCACAATAATATCGGTAGAACCGACCGCCATCCCGTTTACATAAGCAATGATCTGTTTTTTTCTTCCTGTTAAGTAATCTGTTTTTAATAATCTTTGTTTGTTAACTGCAAAGCTTTCTCCATAGGCTAAGCTATCGTCCCATTGCAGCAGCAAGTAATCGCTTAATGTGGCATTATTCACGAATGAAACCTCGACATCTTCACGCCGTGCTTTCGTAGCATAGTTAGCAGGATTAATAGAGTATAATTCTAAAACGCCAATCATATATCCAGTATTAGCTAAATACTCCTTTACTAAAGGGGGAATTGGTTCGTCTTGTGGAAATACAAACTTTACATGATTTTGATTATTAGCATTATGAAAGTCCTCTAAATATTTTTCTACTTCCGTAAACTGTTGAAGGGTAGGAGCCAAACGGAACTCGACGAAATTGCTGTCATATCGATTTAACATCTCTGGAAAATGGTAATGAACGTATAAAGCATTGCTGCTTGAAATGTTGCTAAGTACAAAAATATCTTTAAATGTTATACTCATAGAAATCTCCTTTTTAATAAATTTATTTTCTACAGTTAATTTTGTTCTACACGCTCAAAGAAAATAGACATGTACGAAATGTAAAAAGTGCCACAATATCATTCTAATATAACTAACTACATAAAAAGAGAAATAATTTCGTAACAAGTTTAGTGTTTAAATGTAAATTGGTTTATGTATAATGTATAAGGCTGTGTAAGATATAGAGAAAGGAATCAGGGAAATGTCCGAACATCTATCAAGAAGAAATAGAAAAAAGAAAAAGAATAATAAAAAACTGAAAATTTTTTTGACTGTGTTTATCGTTCTATTCGCAGCTGTAGGCAGCTTTGTAGGCTATAACTATATAAAACTTCAACAAGCATTAGATAAAATGAGTGATTCAGAGGACAATGGGAAAATTGCTGTTTCTGAAAAAATCCCTCATATGGAGCCCTTCTCGGTTCTACTACTTGGAGTCGATGAACGTGAGAACGACGTAGGAAGAACTGACACAATGATTGTTGTAACAGTGAATCCCGACCTAGGGACGATGAAAATGTTAAGTATTCCACGGGACTCTCGAGTAGAAATAGTAGGCAACGGGACAGTTGAGAAGATAAATCATGCATACGCTCGCGGAGGAATCCCTATGTCCATAGATACTGTCGAGGAAGTGTTGGATATTCCAATTGATTTTTATGTATCCGTTAATATGGAGGGCTTTTTATCCATCATAGATGAGCTAGGAAATGTAGAAATTGAAAATGATATGGATTTGAAGCATCGACATTATTCATTCCCAAAAGGCACTGTAAGCCTGTCTGGAGAAGAAGCATTAGTTTTCTCACGTATTCGGTATGAAGATCCACGAGGAGATTTTGGAAGACAAATACGTCAAAAACAGTTAATCGAGGCCCTATTAAATAAAGCAAAAAATCCTTCTATCCTATTGAAGCTTGATGATATTTTTGAAGTTCTAGGAGACAATGTACAAATGAACTTTACAAAATCACAGTTGCTAAATATGCAAAAGCTATATAGTAAGCTAGATAAAAATATCGAGCAGCTTGCGTTTGAAAAAGGCGAAGGCAGACGTATCGATGGCTATTGGTACTATGTATTAGATGAAGAAGAGGTAACGAACATCTCGGCAGATTTAAATAATCATTTAAATGGTATAAAGGTAGTAAAGGAAAACGCTCTTCCTTAAATAGAATATTCTTACTATTATCTGTCGTTTAAGTTAAAATAGATGGTACTAGATAAACTAGTACTATCTTTTTTATTTACAAACAAAGGAGATTTCTATGGAATATTATAAGTACTTACGACAATACGTAGGGCACCAGCCTATTATTTTACCAGGAGCGGTCGTTATTATTTTAAATGATCAAAACGAGGTGCTTTTGCAAAAGAGACGTGACGGAGGCTATGGGCTCCCTGGAGGACTAATGGAGCTAGGAGAAAGCTTAGAGGAAACGGCACAAAGAGAGGTATTAGAAGAAACTGGTTTAACCATTAGTGAATTGCATTTACTTGGAATTTTTTCTGGGTCAGAATATTATTTGAAAATGGCAAATAAAGATGAACTATACTCCGTGACTGCCGTTTACTACACAAGAGAGCAATTAGGAAATATAGAGGTAGACCTTTCCGAATCGGAGTCTATGGAGTACTTTCCGCTTACGGAGTTACCTACTAACCTGATAGAATCCTATAAAAACTACATAGAACCCTATCTTCCATTACTTCTTGAGGGAAATAAATCCAGTAAAAAAGATAAAATTATTGGCTCCTCAAGATATTAAGATTTTTATGAAAACTGCAGGCTTTACTTTAATATGAAAGTTGGTAAGTTTTTTTCTATCATAGAAGGTTGACTCGCTGTATACGATTGTATACACTAGTGAAAACAAGTTATTTTATACATAAACTTTAAATGGAGTGATATAATGTTCGTACAAATTCGTAAGTGGGTTGTTACAGAAGGTAATTCAGATAAAGTTATTGAGCGTTTTAAAAAGAAACCAGATCAAGGACCTTCTTTGATAGAACAAAGAGAAGGTTATATAGGCCGTGAAATATTAGTGAAAAATGTCCGTCGTGGTGAAGAAGAGGTTATTATGATGGTTCGCTGGGAGTCGGAAGAGGCTTGGAAGGCATGGGAGAAAAGTCCGGAGCATATTGCAGGGCACAAAAATAAAATTAAAGAACACGGCGGAAAGCCACCACAACCAGAATATATTATTTCTGTGGAAAGTGGTAAATACACAGTGGTAGAATAAATGATAAAACTCTCTCTGATATTGGAGAGGGTTTTTTATATGAATTTTTTGGGGGAAAATCAAGAAAACTAGTATTGTTATAGCGACATTGTATATGCTTAAAGGAAAGAGGTGAGAAGTATGACAAAGAAGTATTACTCCATTGGTGAGATGGCTAGATTAATGAATCTATCTATTCAAACCCTGCGATACTACGATCAAATTGATTTGTTTAAGCCAATATATAAAGACCCGGTGACAAATTATCGCTATTACAATGAGTCACAATTCTATTATTTAGATTTAATAAAGGCGTTAAAATATGTAGGAACTCCACTTGAAACTATCAAGCAAATGCAACATTACTCATTGGACCAATTAGTTAACTTTCTTGCGGAGCAAGAACTGGCTATTGAGTCTGGGATTCAACGACTTCAAGAGGTTCAATATACTCTGCTAAAGACGAAGAAGCAGATGGAGGAGCAGCTTTCGGTTTCGGTCTTTAATGAGGTGTATATAAAGGAAGAAGAGGAAGGAAGACTGCTTTATATAGAGGTAGAAAATGCGAACCCCGCTTACATTCCCAATGAATATTATAGTGAGCTAATGAGAACGATTGAGAATGAAAACAGTTTGACGACCAGCAGATATGGGAGTACATTTTCCTTGGATTCCTATAGCTCTCTGGATGATATCTTTTATGAACGTATCTTTACACCTATTTTAACGAATCGTTATTTACATCACTTAACTTCAGAGATGGGAGTCTTAAAATACCAGCCTGGAAGTTATGTATGTATTTCCTTTGTATTTTCTGTGGATACTTATTTAGAGCAATATCAAAAATTGTACCACTATATACAGGAACATCAATTGCAGGTAGAACCAGAGGTGTATGAGTTTTTTATGCCAATGCACTATTCTCCACATACCGAGAATCAATACATAATTGAACTAAAAGTAAAAATAATTATTAATTAAGTTGACCCTATAGTAACTATAGGGTTTATCTTGATAAAGGAGATGATCAAATAATCATCATAGAATGAATGGAGCTTGTATGATGCGCAAAATAAAAGAGAACCTTACGTTAACCATATTGCTAGGAAACTTATTTATCGCCTTTTTAGGAATTGGTCTTGTTATCCCTATATTACCGACAATTATGAATGAATTACATTTAACAGGTAGAATAATTGGCTTTTTAACGGCTGCATTTGCGTTAGCGCAGCTAGTCGTTTCCCCTTTTGCAGGAAAGGCGGCTGACCGTTATGGACGTAAAATTATGATTGTCATAGGCTTATTTATTTTTGCTTTTTCTGAGTTTTTATTTGGAATTGGGAATACGATCGAAGTATTATTTGTCTCTCGTATTCTTGGGGGGATTAGTGGCGCATTTATCATGCCGGCGGTCACTGCCTTTATTGCCGATATTACAACTGTTCAAACAAGGCCCAAAGCACTTGGTTATATGTCAGCGGCAATTAGTACTGGGTTTATCATTGGTCCTGGAATTGGCGGCTTTCTTGCAGAAATTGGAACCAGAGTTCCTTTTTTCTCAGCAGCGGTTCTAGGTACTGTTGCTGCTGTGCTGTCTATCATATTTTTAAAAGAACCAACGCGCCAAGTGGAGGCTGAGGAAACGTTAGGTCTTCCTAAAGCAACGGGCTTACGGAAGCTGCTTGTCCCAATGTTTTTAATAGCATTCGTCGTTATTTTTATATCGTCTTTCGGACTAGCTGCTTTTGAGTCATTCTTTAGTCTGTTTGTAGATCATAAATTTGCTTTTACCCCAGCTGATATTGCCATAGCAATTACTGGTGGAGCATTGGTGGGTGCTATAGCACAGGTTCTTCTATTTGACAGATTAACGAGAAGGTTAGGAGAAATAG
>CAKQHO010000024.1 GCA_934234185.1 uncultured Psychrobacillus sp.
CTATAACCGATTTAGCACTTTATTGAGAATATTTTCCACAAAAACTCCTGTTAAATGGATTTTCTTCTATTCAAAACCCTATGTAGGATAAAGATTAAAGTAAATAAGATATTTCTGTATAACCTGTTTAATACATTTTCCTTTTTCACAGACTACACTAGAAGGAGGAGTATTGATGAAGTGGTTATCTGTTATAACAAGCTTTGTAGCTGCTTTTGCTGCAGTTTTGTTATTGAAATTTCTTTCTTACTTTAATTTTGTAGATTGGAATCCAGTTGGTTATACCAAAAAATTTGATGTATTCGTAGAAAACACTTGGTTTGTAAAATGGCTTGTTTTATTTTTATTAATTTGGGTAATTGGTATTGTATTATATTTTATAAGTATTATGTTCGTTAAGGTGCCAGTTTCCATCACAAGTTTGATTTTAGGATTATTGATTGCTGTGATAGCAGAGTGGATGATTATAGATGCTAACTCGGTAGTCAAAACAATAAAAGAGCTATCTATCCCGTTTATTTGTATTGTATTAATTTTAGCTCGGTTTGTTGTAGAATCTGCAATCTTTCAGTATCAGGACGATCCCATCGGAAAATGAAAATTTACCACCCTCTTTTCCTATGATAAAATAATTCAGAGTGGATTATTTTAAATGAGAGAAGAGGGCTAATGATGAAATTAGAAAAGTTACGTGCTGCTTTACAAGAAAAAGGCGTGGATGCTCTATTAATCACGAATGGTTTTAGTCGTCGTTACATGACAGGCTTTACAGGAACAGCTGGCGTTGCTATTGTTTCGCAAAGTGACGCGGTGTTTATCACAGATTTTCGATATACAGAACAAGCAGCTAGTCAGATTAAAGATTTTAGAATTGTACAGCATACGAAAACCTTAGTTGAAGAAGTAGCCAACCAAGTGCAGACAATGGGCATTAAATCTTTAGGCTTTGAAAAAGAGGATGTAACTTATAGTGCTTATGAGGTCTACACGAAAGCTATTAGTGCAGATTTAGTACCTGTTGCAGGGTTGGTAGAAAAAATTCGCTTGATAAAGACGGATGAAGAGATTAGTATAATAAAGGCAGCTTGTCGTATTGCTGACGAAGCATATAATCATATCGTGACATACATAAAGCCGGGTATGACAGAGCTAGAGGTTTCGAATGAACTTGAATTTTTTATGCGAAAACGCGGAGCAACTTCCTCTTCCTTTGATACAATTGTTGCCTCGGGAACTCGCTCTGCTCTACCCCATGGCGTAGCAACTAGTAAAATAATTGAAGATGGAGATTTTGTTACATTAGATTTTGGTGCTCTCTATAATGGGTATATATCTGATACGACGCGTACATTAGCAGTAGGTGAGCCTAGTGAGCAGCTAAAGGAAATATATCAAGTCGTACTAGATGCTCAGCTATTGTCTTTAGAAAAAATCAAGCCCGGTATGACTGGAAAAGAAGCAGATGCTATTGCAAGAGATTATATTGCTTCTAAAGGCTATGGAGAGGCATTCGGCCACTCCTTAGGACATGGAATTGGCTTAGAGGTTCATGAAGGACCAGGACTGTCATTTCGTTCAGATATAGTTTTAGAGCCAGGTATGGTTATAACTATTGAACCTGGTATATATTTACCAAACATTGGTGGAGTGAGAATTGAAGACGACGCTCTAGTAACGGAAAATGGGTTAGAAAAGCTCACTCATTCTACCAAAGATCTTTTAATCTTAAAGTAATTAGGAGGAAATAATATGATTTCTGTAAATGATTTTAAAACAGGCTTAACAATTGTAGTAGATGGTGTTTTGTACCGAGTATTAGATTTCCAACACGTAAAACCAGGAAAAGGTGCTGCTTTCGTTAGATCAAAATTACGTAACTTACGAAATGGCGCAGTAAATGAAAAAACATTCCGTGCAGGTGAAAAAGTAGAAAAGGCACAAATCGATAACAAAAAAATGCAATATTTATATGCTAGCGGTGACCAGCATATATTCATGGATACGGACTCTTACGAGCAATTAGAGTTAGATGCAAGCCAAATTGAGTATGAGTTAAAGTTTCTTCGTGAAAATATGGAGATACATGTAATTCAATATCAAGGGGAAACATTAGGAGTAGAGCTACCTAAAACTGTTGAGCTAGAAGTGATCGAAACAGAGCCTGGTATCAAAGGGGATACTTCTGGTGGAGGTTCTAAAACTGCGAAACTTGACACTGGAATTGTTGTAACGGTTCCTTTATTCATTAACGTAGGAGATAAACTGATCATTAACACAGATGAGGGCTCATACGTATCAAGAGCATAAAAACACAAAAAAAGCAGAGTGCTTAAGAGCTTCTGCTTCTTTATACCATTTTGTTAACTAGAAGAGTCTGATAATATATCCAGACTCTTTTTTCATATTCTTCTTTTCCTCTTCATATGATGTTTATATGGAAGGGGGAGACATTGTGGAACTTCACGATGTACTTCGAGTAGCGGGTATAGGCTTATTAATAGCTATTCTTCACTTGTTTTTCGAATCAACCGGGAAAAAGGAATTTGCGTTTTTTTTATTTTTTGTTGGATATATCTATATGACTATTGAACTTTTACGCCTACTGAAGCTCTTCTTTTTTGAAATATCCTCATTTTTAGAATGGCTTATTATGAGCTGAAATTATGATTGTATATGTAACTATTATTCTCTTATTCTGCTTGCTCGAATTTATAAAAGAAACATATCCACGACTTCACTCCATTATCTACACTATTTTTATTTTCCTTTTCCTAACATACCTAGCTCAATCGGCTATTTTTCCATTTATTAATCAAGCTCTAGATGTAGTACCAACGGTTATTCTACCGGTTATTAAACTGCTTTTATTTTCCGTATTTCTTTTATTTTTATCTCAAATTGTAGAAGAGCTTTTAATTGACTACGAATATACAAGCCTTGCGACAATCATCACTTTTACGACAAAAGCAATTCTTCTTATCGTTTGGTTTCAGCATATGCAACCATTCTTTGAAAAATTTATCTCTATTTTCGGATTACTCACTTGAAGGAATGAGCAGTGATGGAAGAAATAATTTCTACAATATTGCAGCCGGTAAAAGAGGTCATACAGACATTTGTTTATATTCTCTTATTTGGTTTTTTGTTTCTTTGTATAGAGTGGATTTTGCCAAGCAGCAAGCGACTGTTCAAAATACTATTCATTGCTATTGTTTGTTTTTATTGTTTAGAGCCTGCTTTTCGAGTAGTAAAGATGGTTCAAACATTAACCAGTGAACTAGTAATAGTGTTTGTAGGTATATATCCTCTTTTAACAGCAGGTATTGCATTATCCGGTGGTGCTTTTCTTATTACATTGTGGAATCCTGCTGTTATGCTTTTTACTACCTTTACTTCCATTCTGGCGGACAAGGTATTGCTTCCTGCATTGTTTGCGGCATTTATTTTTGATTTAATTACAAGAATACATCCATCAACTTCCTTCTCAAAGCTATCTGATTTAATTCGTATGACTTTAATAGGTACAACCTCTATTACCTTATTACTGTATAGCATTTTCATGACAGTGAATGGTGTAATCACCTGGTCTGTTAGTGGGACAGTAAACGAAACGGTTAAGAGACTAATTCAAAATAATATTCCTTTTATCGGATCTCTGCTCACGGAGAGTATTAGCACGATGAAAAGCTACTCATCCTCTGCTGCAGTAATTACTGGGAACTCAGCAATCATCTCCATATTAGTGCTAATCTCGATTCCTACTATTCAAACCTTGCTTATTGCTTTCCTCTATCGAGTGCTAAGTGCGATATTAGAACCTTTTATTGATGGACAGGTCAGTAATCTAATAGATGATATTGGTAAGACACTGTTTATACTGGCAATTGTGTCTGTACTTATCGCATTTGCTTTTTTCTTTACCATTATTTTAACCATGTTGTTCGCAAAACTACTAATTGGTGTGAAAGGATAGGGTAAGCCATTCTCTCAACATTATTATTCGGAATACTAGCTATCGTTGTTATAGGAGAGCTTTCCTCTATTTTGATAGAGTCGGTGGACACGGAAAAGTCTGGTTTTCTAGTGAAAATTGCAATAATCTTTTGGATTATTACAATTCTCTTCATATAAATCTAGTGTTAAGCATAAAGTAGGTTATCCAATATGAAAAGAAGGGTGAAACACTATCTCATTAAAACAAAAACCCACTTTTCGTTTTGTACTCATTAGCTTAATAGTTTTAGTCATCAGTCTACTTATCTCAGAGATTATTGGCTTCGGAGAAGAAAGCAGTCCTTCTAACACCCCGCCGGTACAAGAGCAAGATCAACTGGCTACAATCCTAGAGAAGATTACGGGAGTAGGGAAGGTTGCAATCTATTTCCATTATGCTGAAGGTCCTGGGAATGTTCAGGAGAGTGATCTATCATTCTTTCAATGGACAAGTGACAGTAGGAAGGACAAAGAGGAGCTGGTTGGAATACTAGTAGTTGCGGAAGGAGCGAGCGATAAACGTATACAAAACAAATTAATTAGGACCCTTTCATCTGTTTTGCAAATATCTCCACATCGAATAGTGATAGAAGAAATGGAATTGGAGGATAAGTAAATGAATATAAAAAAACGATCTGTATGGTTTTTAACATTATTAAGCTTAGTGGCTGTTGTAACGGTATATTATGCATCTGAAAGACCATCGCCTTTTGATGGAGTTGCTCTTTTCTCTGAAAATACACTAGACGATGCTTTAGTAGAAACAGCATCAACAAATGAACAAACATTTATTTCTAGTAATGCATATGAAGAGATGAGAATGGAAGTGCAGGAAAAACGTAGCATTCTGCATGATCAACTAACTACACAAGTAGCCTCCAATGATTTTACCGCAGAGCAAAAGAGTGAAGCATATGCTAAAATGGAAGAACTTGTAAAAGTTGATACTACCGAGGCAATGCTAGAATTAGTAATTAAATCACTAGGGTATGATGATGCATTAGTAAGAATCGAAGGAGATTCCGTACTTATTGATGTCATTTCTAACGAACAATCTACTAAAAAAGCATCAGACATTGTCTATGCAGTAAAAAGAGAATGGCCACAAGCATACAACGTAGAAGTAAAATTTGATAGTATGTAAGAAAAGCGGAAGCGCCTGTTCTGCCCCGACAAGCAAATGAGGAACGACGAGGAGGCACTCGGCCACCGCAGTCGGGCCCCATTTGACCTAGAGGGGCAAGGCGCGAATCTCTGATGCAAATAGTCTAATTCGTTTGTAAAAAGTGCCTACTGGCGCTTTTTTCTTTTGTAAAAAAATACCCCCATATTCTTCTTGTTTCTATGCTAAAAGAATTAGCGCTAACACTCATTTGGTAAGATAAAAGCTATGCTGATCATAAAAAGTTGAGAACATTTTAACGTAACTATTTCAAATTTTCATAAAAACACTTAGAATGAAAGGGTAGTATCTAAATCTGAACACAAAGGGAGATTGCATAAAAATGAAGATTCAAGAAATTAGAGAAATCATTAAATTAATCGATCAGTCTACACTAGATGAATTTGTATATGAATCAGATGGTACTAAAATTAAAATGAAAAAAAGCGATAAAGGGCTAGTGAAAGTAGAAAAACAGCCAGTAGAAAGCTCTTCTGTAGAAGTTCAACCAAGAGTCGAAGTTGCTCCAACACCAGTCGTAGAAAAGAAAGAGGAAGCTGCCCCAGCAGTAGTTTCACAAGTAGACGATAGTTCATTACATAAAATTACCTCGCCTATGGTAGGGACTTTTTACCAATCATCTTCGCCGGAAGCTGCAGCTTATGTAACCGTTGGTGACAAAGTTAGCCAAGACACTATCGTTTGTATAGTAGAGGCTATGAAGCTTTTCAATGAAATTGAAGCTGAAGTGACAGGGGAAATCGTTGAGATCCTTGTTAAAGATGGCCAACTAGTAGAATATGGACAACCACTATTCCTTGTAAAACAATAATAGAAAAGGTTGCTAGTCTATAGCTACGAAGGGAGCAAGGGAAATGAAAAAGGTTTTAATCGCCAACCGTGGAGAAATCGCAGTAAGAATTATCAGAGCTTGCAAAGAGCTAGACATTGAAACTGTAGCTGTTTATTCAGAAGCAGATAGAGAGGCCCTGCATGTCCAATTAGCAGATGAATCCTATTGTATTGGGCCACGTTCCTCGAAAGATTCCTATTTAAATTATTCAAATATTATTAGTGTCGCAAAATTAACAGGTTGTGATGGTATACATCCCGGATATGGTTTCTTAGCTGAAAATGCGGAGTTTGCTGAGCTTTGTGAAGAATGTGATATTACGTTTATTGGCCCAACGTCTCAAGCTATTAAGAGTATGGGTATAAAAGATGTTGCAAAAGAAACGATGCAAAAAGCCGGAGTGCCAACCGTACCGGGCTCTAAGGGGATTGTTGAAACAGTAGAGGATGCTCTACAGGTTGCTGAGGAAATTGGTTTCCCTGTGATTATAAAAGCTACAGCTGGCGGCGGGGGTAAAGGAATCCGTGTTGCTAAGAATAAAGAGGAATTAATCAAGGGAATTCAAGTTACTCAAAAGGAAGCAGCAGCAGCTTTTGGAAATCCTGGAGTTTACTTAGAAAAATACATTGAAATTTTCCGCCATGTAGAAATTCAAGTTCTAGCTGATAGCTATGGTAACACTGTTCATCTTGGGGAACGAGATTGCTCGATTCAAAGACGAATGCAAAAACTTGTTGAGGAAGCTCCATCTCCTGCATTATCAGAAGAATTACGAGCGGAAATGGGAGAGGCTGCGGTAAAAGCGGCAAAAGCAGTTGGGTATCGTAGCGCAGGGACTGTAGAGTTTATCTTTGACCATATTAATCAAAAGTTTTACTTTATGGAAATGAATACGAGAATTCAGGTTGAGCATCCTGTTACAGAAATGATTACAGGGATTGATTTAATCAAGCAAATGCTAAAAGTTGCTTCTGGAGAAAAATTGCCTTTCGAGCAAAAAGATATTAAACTAAACGGATGGGCTATTGAATGTCGTATCAATGCGGAAAATCCAGAAAAGAACTTTATGCCTTCACCAGGGTTAGTTGATTTTTATCTTCCACCAGGTGGATTGGGAGTTCGTGTAGACTCTGCTGTATATCCAGGATACAATATTCCTCCTTTCTATGATTCTATGGTAGCGAAGCTTATTACGTATGCAGAAACTCGTGAAGAAGCTATTGCGAAGATGAAGAGAGCGCTTGGAGAATTTGCAGTACATGGTGTAGATACTACTATCTCCTTCCATGAGAAGCTGATGAATCATGAAGTATTCGTTTCTGGAGACTTTGATACGAAATTCTTAGAGAAATATGAAATTATGAAATAAAAAGAAGGAGTGATTAAGTTGGCAGAAAATACGGAACAAAAGTTTGTTCAAATGACTCCTGAAGGAAAAGAGTATTTAGGGACTATTGAAATTGCTCCAGAAGTTATTACTGTAATTGCAGGAATTGCTACTACTGAGGTAGAAGGAATTGCTGGTACTCGCGGTAATTTTGCTGCTGGTGTGGTTGAACGCTTAGGTAAAAAAGTGCATGGTAAAGGAATTAAAACAGAAATAACAAATGAAGGATTATTCATCGATGTGTATTGTCTGGTGAAATACGGTTCTTCAGTTCCTGCAGTTGCTAGAGAGGTTCAATCACAAATACGTCAGGCTATCGAGAATATGACGAGCCTCGTACCTAAAGAAGTAAACATTCACATTACGGGAGTTCAATTTGATTCGGTCGAATAAGAACTAAGAAAACAGGAGAAGGAGCATGCCTTGCATGCTCCTTCTCCTTTTCTAAAAAGATAAAAGATATATGACTTTCTAATGCCATGAACAGAGGTTGTCTAAGTCCCAGATGGTCAACAGGATGTTGGGCAGGAAAAAGTTGTCACACGAAGTGACGTTCGTAGTTTCCCATCTGTGCTTTCGTCACCCATTTGCTTGTCGGGGCAGATCAGGCGCTGCCACTTTTCTAATGATATATTGGGAATTTATAATGTGATGACTAATTTCCCTTTATTTTTCTGATTTTGTGCTATTCTAATAAGGCACTTTTATAAAAAATATGCTATGATTGTTTAGATAGTTACAATTAAAGGAGAACGTATATGAAACGTAGAAAAGCAAGAGAACTAGCACTTCAAGCACTATTCCAATTAGATAATAATGACATGACAATAGAAGAAGCAATTAGCCATGTAACGGAGGAAAAGGATGATTTCCTTACGAAGATCGTAACGGAGACTACAAAAAATAAGGAACAAATAGACGCATCTCTTGTTGAAAAGCTGGAGAATTGGTCTTTGGCTCGTTTGCCTAAAATCGAAAGAACTGTTCTACGTATTGCAGTTTACGAATTACTTTTCCTTCCAGAAACACCATCTAAAGTAGTAATCAACGAAGCTTTAGAAATTTCCAAGCTTTATGGTGATGAGAAATCGAGCCGGTTTGTAAATGGTGTTTTATCCAAATATACTGATCAGTAAATATCTTTAATGAGGGAGCGTTAACAGTGACGAATAACATTATTGATGGAAAACAGATAGCAACACAAGTAACAGAGAATGTGAAAAATCGAGTAGAAGCATTAAAAAGCAGGGGAATCGTTCCTGGTTTAGCTGTTATTTTAGTTGGAAGTGATCCCGCATCTCAAACGTATGTCAATAATAAAACGAAAACTTGTGAGCGGCTTGGTATGTACTCAATAATGATCGAGCTAGAAGTTAATATCTCGGAGAAAGATTTACTAAAACATGTAGAGAAACTAAACCATGATGAAAAAATTCATGGTATCTTAGTTCAATTACCGTTACCTTCTCATATTAATGAAGATAGTATCATTGCAGCAATAGCTCCCGAAAAAGATGTAGATGGTTTCCACCCAGTCAGTGTAGGTAAAATGATGATTGGCCAGCCAACATTTCTTCCATGTACTCCATTTGGAGTGATGAAGTTATTAGAATATAGTAATATAAATTTAGAAGGCAAGCATGCGGTGGTCATTGGTAGAAGTAACATTGTTGGAAAGCCAATGGGTCAATTGCTTCTACAAAACAATGCAACCGTTACTTATTGTCATTCCAAAACAAAAAATTTACATACATATACGAAACAAGCAGATATCTTGGTAGTAGCTACAGGCAAACCGAAAATGATCGACAGCAGTTATGTTAAGGAAGGTGCCATTGTAATCGACGTTGGTATTCACCGTGACGAGAATAATAAGCTATGTGGAGATGTTGATTTTGCTTCTACCAGCCTTGTTGCATCTAAAATAACACCTGTACCTGGTGGAGTAGGTCCTATGACTATAGCAATGCTTATGGAAAATACTTGTCTAGCAGCAGAGAATATAAACTAAATAGGATATTGAGCTGTTTTTCAATTTGAAAGACAGCTTTTAACTTGTCAAGGGGAGTGGAATAATATGTCACAAACATATTTAACAGTGAAGGCCCTAACTAAATACATTAAGAGAAAATTCGATGCTGACTCTCATCTACGTGATGTGTATGTAAAAGGAGAACTTTCTAATGTGAAAGTGCATTCGAGTGGGCATATTTATTTCACTCTAAAAGATGAGTCAGCTCGTTTAACGTCTGTTATGTTTGCGATGAATGCAAGGTCCTTAAAGTTTGTTCCTGAAAGTGGAATGAATGTACTGGTCCGTGGAGATATAAATGTGTTTGAAGCTGCTGGTCAATATCAGCTTTATGCATCATCCATACAGCCTGATGGGATAGGGGAGTTATTTCTTGCATTCGAACAATTGAAACGAAAGTTGGAATCGGAAGGACTTTTTCATCCTTCTAGAAAGCAGAGAATACCAGCTTTTCCTAAACAAATAGGAGTCATTACTTCGAAGACTGGAGCAGCTATTAGAGATATCCTTACTACACTTGAAAGAAGATATCCTATTAGTGAGGTAATAGTATTTCCTAGCATTGTTCAAGGGCCACAGGCAGCACCGTCTATCGTACGTTCTATACAACAAGCAAATCAGATGAAAAAGATAGATGTTCTTATTGTTGGTCGTGGTGGTGGGTCAATTGAAGATCTTTGGGCCTTTAACGAAGAGGCTGTTGCAAGAGCGATCGCAGGAAGTAAAATCCCTATTATTAGTGCAGTTGGCCATGAAACCGATACAACGATTGCAGATTTTGTGGCAGATTTACGTGCTCCTACTCCAACAGCAGCTGCTGAAATGGCAGTACCAAGTAAAGAAAACTTACTACAAAATGTCTTATCTTATCAATCTGCAAGTCTTCATTTTATTACCAAAATGCTAGCAGACCAAAAAAGTCGTTTAAATAGAGCGATGCAATCTCCTGTGATGGAAACTCCGGAAAGATTATATCGTCCTTTTATAGAAAGATATGTGAGAACAGAGCAGCAGTTTCAAAGAGAAACGATACGAATTATACAGGAAAAATCTAAGAGCTATTTGCAGATGAATAGCAGACTTTCACAGCTTTCTCCTCAACGAGTGATCACAGTACATTCAAAAGCAATCGATACGCTAAACAATCGGTTAAATCAAGCGATTACTTCATCCTTTAATAAGAACAATCAGAAATTCAATGGAGCGATTCGTACATTAGAGGCGTTAAATCCGTTGAAAATTATGGATCGAGGCTATAGCATTACTTATCAACAAGGTAAATTGATTAAATCAATAAAAGAGGTTCAAGAAGGAGATACTATTACAGTGACTGTTTCTGATGGGCAAATACATGCAGTTGTTCAACAGGCTGTACTAGAAACAGAAAAGGGAGGAAATTGAGAATGGTTAAAAAAGAAATCCCATTTGACGAGGCAATGCTACAGCTAGAGAATATTGTTCGTCAACTAGAACAGGGAGATGTACCTTTAGAAAATGCCATTGAGCTATATCAAAAAGGAATGGAACTGTCTAAGTTATGTAGTGATAAGCTACAAAGTGCAGAAAAACAGCTAGTTTCCTTTATGGATGAAAGTAAAGAAGAGGCATCAGAAAATGACTAATCAATTACAAGCATTTATTCAAACCAACCAACCTTTAATAGAAAAAAAACTTCACGATCTTATAGAAGATGTTAAGGGTCCCACTGAGCTGAAAAAAGCAATGAGCTATTCCCTACAAGCAGGAGGTAAAAGGATTAGACCCCTTTATACGCTAGCTGTATTAGAGGAGCTGGGAGTTAAAAACGAGGATGCCTTGACTGTTGCTTGCACCATTGAGATGATTCATACTTACTCGCTTATTCATGATGATCTCCCAAGCATGGATAATGATGATTTACGAAGAGGCAAGCCAACAAATCATATAGTTTTCGGCGAGGCATTAGCTATACTAGCTGGAGATGCTCTTCTCACGCTTTCCTTTGGAGTTATTGCTAGGCTGAAACAGCTTACTGCTGAACAAAAGGTAGAGCTGATTGACCGATTAAGCTATGCATCGGGTTCTGAAGGAATGGTAGGAGGCCAAGTATTGGATATCTTAAGTGAAGGAAAATCCCTTACACTAAAGGAACTAGAGGAGGTCCATATAAATAAAACAGGAGCTCTTCTTTTATTCAGTATAATTGCAGGGGGCATTATTGCAAATGCCGAAACTAATATCCAGCTTTCATTGGAAAAATATGCATTCCATATTGGATTAGCATTTCAAATTCAGGATGATATTCTTGATATAGAAGGTACCTCTGAACAATTAGGGAAAACTGCAGGGAAAGATGTTTTAAGTGAAAAAAACACGTATCCTTCCATTCTGTCACTTGATGGAGCAAAGGAACAATTGCATCACCAATATAAGCTTGCAATCGCTGCATTAGAGGAAGCTGACTTAGACAAAGGACTATTAGTGGAAATCGCCAATTACATCACGAAGCGCTCCAAATAATAACGAATAACTTTGTTTTATATCTATTTATGATATGATAATAACTACCGTATATATGGAAATCTAAAAGAAGGTGTGTGATGGCAATGGATTTAACTTCAATTTCTAGCCCATCCTTTTTAAAAAGTTTAGATAATGAACAATTAAAGGAATTAAGCGAAGATATTCGAACGTTTTTAATAGAGAAACTCTCTGTTACTGGAGGGCATATTGGTCCTAACTTAGGTGTCGTGGAGCTGACTGTAGCTTTACATAAATCATTTAACAGTCCGGAGGATAAACTACTTTGGGATGTTGGGCATCAGGCGTATGTGCATAAAATATTAACAGGCCGTGCCGATCAATTTGATTCCCTTCGACAATTTAAAGGTCTATGTGGATTCCCAAAGAGAATTGAAAGTGAGCATGACGTATGGGAGGCTGGACATAGCTCTACGTCCTTATCTGCTGCAATGGGAATGGCAAAGGCAAGAGATTTGCTGAACAAGAAAAATTATGTTGTCCCAATTATTGGCGATGGAGCACTAACTGGTGGTATGGCGTTAGAAGCTTTAAATCATATTGGTCATGAACAGACTGATATGATTGTCATTTTAAATGACAATGAAATGTCCATTGCTCCCAATGTAGGTGCCTTGCATAATGTGCTAGGAAAACTGAGAACACATGGAACATATAACAAAGCTAAGGAAGAGCTAGAGGCACTGTTAAAGAAAATTCCTGCAGTTGGTGGGAAACTAGCAGGAACTGCAGAACGAGTAAAAGATAGCCTAAAATATCTTCTTGTATCTGGTGCCTTTTTTGAGGAACTAGGTTTCACTTATCTAGGACCAATTGATGGACATAACTTTGAAAACTTAGAAGAGAACCTTCAGTATGCTAAAAAAATGAAGGGTCCTGTACTGATCCATGTAATTACGAAAAAAGGTAAAGGCTTTAAGCCAGCAGAACAAGATAAAATAGGTACATGGCATGGGACTGGACCTTATAAAATGGAAACTGGAGATTTTGTAAAATCTGTTTCCAAGGCTCCATCATGGAGTGGCTTGGTTGCTGAAACTGCTCGCAAATTAGCAAGAGAGGACAATCGAATTGTGGCAATCACGCCAGCAATGCCGGTTGGCTCGAAGCTAGAAGGATTTGCATCAGAATTCCCCGACAGAATGTTTGATGTAGGTATTGCAGAGCAACATGCAACTACTATGGCAGCAGGTTTAGCAGCAGAAGGAATGAAGCCGCTGCTTGTCATTTATTCTACCTTCCTTCAACGTGCTTACGATCAGGTTTTACATGATATCTGTCGTCAGAACTTAAATGTAGTAATTGGAATCGATCGTTCTGGACTAGTAGGAGCAGATGGTGAAACTCATCAAGGAATCTACGACATTTCTTTCCTTCGTCATATGCCAAACATGGTAATCATGATGCCGAAGGATGAAAATGAAGGTCAACATATGGTGAAGACAGCATTTGATTATGATGATGGACCTATTGCTCTTCGTTACCCAAGAGGAAATGGACTTGGTGTTCCGATGGATGAAGAGCTTCAACCAATTCCTATTGGATCATGGGAAGTACTGAAAGAAGGTACCAACGCAGTTATCCTTACTTTTGGAACAACCATTCCTCTAGCTCTACAGGCGGCTACGATGCTAGAACAAGAGAACATTTCTGTTGAAGTTGTTAATGCAAGGTTTATAAAACCGTTAGACGTAGAAATGCTTCGTTCAATCCAAGCACGAAATATTCCTATCTTCACAGTAGAAGAAAGTGCCTTACAAGGTGGATTCGGAAGTGCAGTTTTAGAATTCTTCAACGAAGAAAACTTAACAGCTAATGTCCAACGTATGGGTATACCGGATATCTTTATCGAGCATGGAGAGGTAAAGCAGCTTCTAGAGGAAATTCATATCACTACTGATGCTTTAGTAGATCTTGTTAAAACAACAATAAATGAATCTCCAAGGTATATTTCATCATGAGCAATAAAGTACCAAAGGAACGAGTAGATATATTGCTTGTTGAACAAGGATTGTTTGAAACAAGAGAAAAAGCAAAAAGAGCTATAATGGCTGGTCTAGTCTATTTAAAAGAAGAGAGAATAGATAAGCCAGGAGAAAAAGTAGAGATTACTTCTTTACTAACCGTTAAAGGTCAAGCTCTTAAATATGTAAGTAGAGGCGGATTAAAGCTTGAAAAGGCTCTACAGGAATTTGATATAAATATTAAAGATAATATAATGCTTGATATTGGTTCCTCCACAGGAGGATTTACGGATTGCGGTCTTCAAAACGGTGTAAAGCATGCTTACGCACTCGATGTAGGAAGTAACCAGCTTGCATGGAAAATTCGACAGGATTCTAGAGTTACAGTGATGGAGAAGACCAATTTTCGCTATGCAAAGCCAGAGGATTTTCAAGAGGGGCTTCCTTCTTTTTCATCTATTGATGTGTCATTTATTTCGTTGAAGCTTATTTTACCAACACTAAAAACAATACTTGTACCTAATGGACAAGTAGTTGCCCTTATAAAGCCTCAGTTTGAGGCTGGAAAAGAGAGAGTTGGTAAAAAGGGAGTCGTGCGAGACGCAAAGGTACATCTAGATGTCCTTGAAGACATAGCAACTTTTGCTCAGTCGATTGACTTTCAAGTAAAAAATGCATCCTTTTCTCCCATTACTGGAGGAGAAGGCAATATAGAATTTCTTTTTCATTTAGAAAGCGTTGAAGAAGGGAAACTTATCCCCCACAACATTGATTTTTCTAAGCTAGTGGAAGAGGCGCATCGTTCGCTAAAATAATCAGCGACTCATCATGAGTCGCTTTTTTTCTTGTTAGTTTTACAATGTAATGCTAATGTATAAAATAAATAGTATAAATATACAGTGGGGGTACTATATGAACAAAGGACAAAGACATATTCGTATTAGGGATATTATTTCAAATTACGAGATTGAAACACAGGATGATTTGGTAGATCATTTGAAAAATGCTGGATATAACGTCACGCAAGCAACCGTTTCAAGGGATATTAAGGAGCTACATTTGGTTAAGGTGCCATTACCGAACGGAAATTATAAATACAGCTTGCCAGCCGATCAACGGTTTAATCCTATACAAAAACTACATAGAGCATTAACGGATGCTTTTGTAAGTATAGATGGAGCCAGCCATTTTCTTGTGATGAAAACCTTGCCTGGAAATGCTCATGCGATTGGTTCACTAATTGATTACTTGGATTGGACAGAAATATTAGGTACAATTTGTGGAGACGATACTTGCTTGATCTTATGTCGCGCAGAAGAAGATAGTGAAATAGTTAAGCAAAGATTATTAGAAATGCTTTAATTTATCAATAGACGGGCTGTGAATTTATGTAATCAGCCCTTCTTTCCCTATAAAGAGGTGAGAACGTTGTTAAAGGAATTATCCATTAAAAATTTTGCCATTATTGATCAGCTTACCGTGAGCTTTGAAGAAGGCCTAACTGTCTTGACTGGAGAAACAGGAGCAGGTAAATCTATTATTATAGATGCGGTTCACCTTCTTTGTGGTGGAAGAGGCTCACAGGAATTTATAAGACATGGTGCAAAAAAAGCAGAGCTAGAAGGTCTTTTTATGATAACTAATCCAAATCATAGTGTTTTTCAAAAAATGAAGGACGTAGGGATTGATATGGATGAGGAATCTATTATTCTAAGAAGAGATATTAACGACTCAGGAAAAAGTGTTTGCCGTGTGAACGGAAAGCTTGTAACTATTGGTATTTTAAGAGAAATTGGTGCTACTCTTATTGATATTCATGGTCAGCATGAAAGTCAAGAGCTGATGGATGAACGAGCACATGTACACTTATTAGACCAATATGCAGGTGAGAAATTAAAAGCAGTTAAGGAAGCTTATCAAGAGTTATATTCTAAATATAAGAAATGGAAAAAAGAGCTAGCGTCCTTATCGGAAGATGAACAACAAATTGCTCATAAAATTGACCTGTATACCTTTCAAGTAGAGGAAATAGAAGAGGCAAACTTAGTACAGGGAGAAGAAGAGGGACTGCAGGAAGAAAAACGAAAGCTCCTTAATTTTCATAAGGTTTTTGATAAAATGAGTAGCTCTTATGAGGCAATTCTTGGAGAATCTAAGGGTCTAGATTATATTGGAGCAGCAATGGAAGGACTGCAGGATATAGCAGAGGTAGATCAGCAACTAAATGAGTTAAGTGAAACCGTAGCCAGTGCTTTTTATACCCTACAGGATACAGCTTTTCAGATCAAAAATCAGCTAGACGAGATGGAATATGATAGCAATCAGTTACAAGTTGTTGAAGACCGACTTGCACTTATTCAAACATTAAAAAGAAAATATGGAAGCTCTATCGAAGAAATTCTTGCTTACAAGGACAAAATACAACAGAGTTTAGACCAACTAGTTAATCGAGATGTTCAAATACAAAAAATGGCTGATAAAATTGAGCAATTGGAAATCGATTTAGAACTTGAGGCAAAAGATTTATCAGATAAACGCAAACGAGCAGCAAAACAGCTAAGCAAAGCTATAATGGAGCAATTGCAGGAACTATATATGGAAAAAGCCACTTTTAGCGTGATGTTCCATGAAATTGCTACTCCTAATTATAATGAGAATGGTACTGACGAAGTATCCTTTTATATTTCTACCAATGTTGGGGAACCTATGAAGGCGCTTACCAAGATTGCATCTGGCGGTGAATTATCACGAATGATGCTTGCCTTAAAGAGTATTTTTTCCAAGCATCAAGGAATTACTTCTATTATATTTGATGAAGTCGATACTGGAGTTAGTGGAAGAGTGGCACAAGCTATTGCAGAGAAAATTGCTGGGATTGCAACTAATTCACAAGTATTATGTATCTCCCACTTATCACAGGTGGCAGCAATGGCAGATCAGCATTTAATGATCAAAAAAGAAGTAACTGGTAATCGAACGTATACAACACTAGAAGAAGTAACAAAAGAAAAACGAGTGGAAGAATTGAGCAGAATGATGTCAGGTGCTGAAATTACTTCTACCACCTTGCAGCATTCGAAGGAGCTGCTTAAATTAGCAAAAGAAAGAAAAACAATCTTAAGAAATACGTGAACAGATCCGATTTCATTCGGATCTTTTTTTATATAAAACGAATCGGACAAGCACTAAATGAAAAGTAAAGCTAAAGCATGATACTTTGAGCCTTTATAGAAGCTAAAAATGTCCCTTCTACTTGAAAAGCTTCTTTTTTTCTTATTTAACAATTATTTACCTCACATACTGAGTGTTCTGGGGGACATAGTAATGATTATGGGAGGTGAAATATGATTAAAAGCTATCGAAAATGGTCACTTTTGCCAATACTTTTTTTGACGATTTTCTTTTCGAATACTTCGGCACTTGCTGAGAATCAATCTGTAGTTCCGCTTGGCCAGTCGATACAAATTGACCTAAGCTATGGTGCTGTATTGCTTGCACACGATGTAATGCTTACAGATGATTACTGGTTACGTACAGGAGATGCCATTCAAAAAGCTGATGAGCAAAATGTAAAAAATATTCAAGAGCTAAAATCTAAAGTAAAAGGAAAAGAGCAAATTATTATTCAGTATGAACGGAACAAAAAAATGTATACAAAGGAACTGAATTCTGATCAGATGCTTAAGCTTCTTCCTTTTCTCCGAGATGCAACAGAAGGAATTGGAACGTTAACATATTACGATCCCCAAACAAAGGAATTTGGAGCATTGGGCCACCAAATAGTTGACCATGCTTCAGGCTTGACACCAAAATTTTCGGAGGGTTCTATTTATTTATCCTCGATTGAACAAATAAAGAAAAGTCTTCCTGGAAAACCTGGCTATAAGATCACCTCACACTCAGCAAACAGTATTCCAATTGGTGGAGTAAAAGAAAATAGTGTTTATGGAGTTTTTGGAAAGTTACAAAGTAATGCACTGAACAAAATTGAACATTCAGAAGTGCCAATAGCGGAAATGGATGAAATCCAACCAGGACCAGCAATAATGCGTACTTCTATTGACGAATCAAAGGTACAAGACTTCTCGATAAAAATTTCTTCAGTTGACGGTCACCAATTTCAATTTACGGTAACTGATGAAAAATTAATTCAAAAAACAGGTGGCATACTTCAAGGAATGAGTGGTAGCCCAATTATTCAAAATGACAAGCTTGTTGGAGTAGTGACTCATATGTACGTTGACAAGCCTAAAAACGGAGCGGCACTTGCAATTACTGAAATGATGAAAAAAAGTCCTTAAAAAATAGATGAGGCTACACCAATTATGGTGTAGCCTAAATTAATGCTTAAAATGCTGTAGAAAATTTCTGAAATTACTTATACAATAGTAATGAAGAAAATTCGACAAGCCAAATGAATAAAATTACATTTTGTCAAAAATGGTAGTATTTGTAATCTAAAAGACTTATTTTTTATATAAATAAAGGAAGAGTACGTATTTTAGCGAATAGTTATAGAGTAAATAATTATAAAGGTGGATGGAACAATGGAAAAAATTAAAATTGCAGTTGTAGACGACAACAAGGACCTTATTCGTACAATGAATAGCTACTTTGAGCAACATTCAGAGATCGAAGTAATTGGTACTGCGTCGAATGGGAAACTTTGTTTAGAACTTTTGGAAACAATTAAACCAGATGTCCTTTTATTAGACATCATTATGCCTCATTTAGATGGAATAGCTGTATTAGATTCACTTCAAAAAAATGATAAATTGAGAGATATTCAAGTTATTATGTTAACAGCCTTTGGTCAAGAGGACGTAATGAAACAGGCAGTGGACCTAGGCGCTTCTTATTTTATGCTGAAGCCTTTTGAATTTGATCGACTTGTTTCTCAAATTAGACAAGTGGCAGGTAGAAAAGGTACATCACAAGAAGTACCTGTTAAATCTTCTCCAGAAAAAGAAGCACAACAAAACAAGCGTATGATAGATAATATCATTACAAACGTGATAAAAGAAATGGGAGTGCCTGCGCACATAAAAGGCTATTCATACTTGCGGGAAGCAATTCAAATGGTTTATACAGATATTGAGCTTCTTGGTTCTATTACAAAGGTGTTATATCCAGAGATCGCTAAAAAGTTCCAAACTACTCCTTCACGAGTTGAACGTGCCATCCGCCATGCAATTGAAGTAGCGTGGAATCGCGGAAATTACGAAACTATTTCGAAAATGTTTGGTTATACTGTTCACCACCTGAAGAGCAAACCGACAAACAGTGAGTTCATAGCAATGATTGCAGACAAAATTCGTATGGAAAATATGGCTAGCTAACTATATTGCTCTGTGTTCACCTAAGCTAAATACTGTTTACTACTTTCAATTTTACGGAACAAAGAAACTGATTCAATTAGTTTCTTTGTTTTGTTTAAATAGCTTTGGGTCTTTTCAACCTTAAATATATCCCACTTGATATCTGACAATGTCCCCATCTAAAGTCCTCTTAAAAATTCAGAAAATCCTTGTTTTATTCAAGAAATAATAATGAAAATACACCAACTATGGTAATATATAATTAGATAAAACTAATACATTTGTATCTTTTTTAACAAACTATTATTTATTAAGTCTTCTTTCTTTAAGAGGGAATCGAGGTTAAAATCTATGGTAACTATAGAAGAAAATGATTATATTTCTATTTCTGAAGAAAATGGGAAAGCCTATTTACATGTAAAGAAAGCAGGATATTCACTTAAAAAGTTTGATGAGATTACTAGAAAGTATCCTAGATTGAAAGTTTCTAATTTTATGGAACTAAAAAAAAGTATAGTTGTAATATCTCAACAGCCGATAGTAATTGGAAATTGGATAAATAGCGTGGAACTAGAAGTATCAGCAGATGGAATGCAAGCGCTTTTGTCTATTTATGAATCTCCAGATTTTGTCCGAGAGAACATTTTAGAGGTTCAAGCTCAGATTAAAAAATTGTTAACAGAAAATAATATCATTTATGGTATCAAGCAACTAGACATCATGTCCTTCAAAACTGGCAAGCCTTTAATCATCGCACAAGGAACACCACCTGAAAAAGGGAAAGATGCGCAAATATCCTACTTAAAGCTTGCAGAAAAAAAACCGCTGATAGACGAAACCGGTAAGGCAGATTACTTCGATATGAATTTTATCGTGGAAATAAAGGAAGGGTCATGGTTAGGAGAAAAAATCCCTCCTCAATCCGGAAAGCCTGGGAAAAATATATTTGGAGAAGAAGTCCCAGCTTTACAAGGAAGTGACGCTCCACTAAAGTATGATCCTAAGTCTGCTTATGAAATAGAGGAAGACGGTAAAATCGTTATTCGATCGAAAACAAAAGGGGTTATTAATGAAATAAATGGACTGTTAACTGTTCAAAAACATCTAGTTATAGATGGGGATGTTGGCTTGGAGACAGGAAATCTACAATTTGATGGATCGATTCAAGTGAAAGGAACAGTTATGCAAGGGTATTCTGTTATAGCGTCCGGTGATATTTCTATAGAATCAAAAGAAGGCGTTAATTCAGCGGAGCTTATTAAATCCACTGAAGGTGATATATTTATAAAAGGCGGTATTTTTGGGCGGGGAATCACGAAGGTAGAAGCTTATGGAAATATTTTTATAAAGCATGCAAATGAATGCTCGCTTTCAGCTAAAGGAAGTATCCATATTGGGTATTATGCCCTCGGATCGAAGTTAGAAGCTAGTGACGTAAAGTTAGACGAACGAAAAGGGAAAATAATTGGTGGCAAAACGATTGCTACTAATTCCATTACTACTGCTTTTACGGGAAATAGTTTAGAGAGAAGAACAGAACTGATTGTACAAGGGATTGATAGAAAGGTACTAACAGATAATGCAAAAATACAAGCGAAGCTGCTAATGAAAAAACAATCAGACTTGACGAAGCTTCAAGTCCAAGTAAACCAGCTTGGACTTTTGAAAAAGAGTATGACGAACCAACAAATTGCTTTATATGAGCAAACAAAGCAAAAGCATAATCTTTTAGAGCAAGAGGTAAAGGAAATCGATAGCGAGTTACAAAGGGTTTTAAAAATGCTTCAGCATAATGGAGAATATTTTATAGAAGTTACAAAAGAAGCAAACGGGGGAACAGTACTACAGATTGGAAATAAATCAACGGTTCTTTCCAACCCGACAAAGGGAAAATTTAAGCTAGAGAATGGGGAGTTAAATGTCTGATATACCGGTATATGCTCATCGTGGCCTTTCCAAAAAGTATTTAGAGAACTCATTGAAATCGTTTGAAAAAGCAATAGAGCTTGGTGTTGACGGAATCGAGTTAGATTTGCAGCTTTCAGCAGATGGAGTTCCCTTTGTAACGCATGATATAGATTTTTTCCGCTTAGCAGGGAACCCAAAAAGAATTACGGACATTATGGCTGAAGATGTTTTAAAATTAAAACTAGGCAAAGCATTTTTCCGCAGATTTTTCTATAGTAGGGTTTTAACGTTTGATCAATTCATTCAGCTCATCCGGTCCACTGATATAAAATTAAATATTGAGCTGAAAGAATCTTTTTTAGGTAAAAAAGAAAAAGTGGAAGAGGTTGTTTATAAGTGTTCCGATTTAAAAGATGTACATTTTTCTTCATTTGAATGGAGCATATTAGAAACAATTCAACAGATGGACCTAGGAATGGAAACGGCATTTATAGGAAAGAAATATGCCGAATGGGACTACGTGCTGTCTAATACTAAATTGAATGCTGTGCATCTAAATAAGAAGTATTATGGTACTCCTTTAATGGAGCGTATTTGGAACGCTGGCTTCCCCCTCAGATTTTATAATATAAAGGGGAACGAAAGCTATATAGAAAATCCCCATCAAGCAGTAATTGGTTGGATAACCGACTTTCCACTAGAAGTGATGAGTAAGCAAAACAGAAATGCATAACCCGATAGAAAAGCCTCGCAATTTAACTTCACAAATTGCGAGGCTTTCATTTTCACCTTCCTTCTCCTAAAGGATCTATTGGAGAACCAATTCTCCTTACAAAACTAGCACTAGAAGAGTCTACTAACTAAAAATGAGGCTGGGACAAAACCCGCCTCAAAATCAAAAGCCGTTCAAATTTTACGATTAGTAAAATTTGAACGGCTTTATTATTGTGTCTACTTCGTAGCCATTGTTCTCCGTTAAGGTGGACGCTTTCCTGGGGGCACGGCTCGAGCCTGTAGTCTCTCCCACGTGCTTTCCCCCGGGAGTCGCCACCTTCACTACGAACAATCTAATTTCCTTCTATATCAAGTAAATCTCTGCATAATTTCAAGCATAAAAAAAGGACATTCTCTGTTAAAATTTAAGTATCCTACTACAAATGAAAGAAGTGGCCCTATGTTATTTTACCGCTTGATTTAGAAGAAAAATTACATAAAAATCATTCTTTTAAGACAAGCAATTGGGTGTAGAGAAAGAAAACGATACATACATTTGTCTAAATGAAATGACATTACGATTCCAATACAATTCTGTTCGTACAGATAAGTAGGGTTTCCAACGAGAATTTAAAATCTATGAATGTGAAGAAGGTACAGGGTGTCCTATCCGTACAAAGTGTACAAAAGCGTCGGAAGGTAAAAATCGTAGACTCATGATTAAGGAGAATTGGGAACAACAAAAAGAAGAAGTAAGAGCGAAGCTTTCAGAAGAAAAACGGCTGCCATTTATCGTTAGGCGTAAAATAGGCTTAGCAATAATGGCAACAAATTTAAGGAAGTATACGGTAAGAGGATAAATATTTTCTTTATAAAGCACAAAAAAGAGAAATTGCATTGTGCAATTTCTCTTTTCGCGTGAACTGGAGCTAATTCTATCCCAGCCTCATAATTTAATTACTATCTTTTTTCTTTTGGAAACGGGGAGCAACCTTGCCGTTTTTTCGATCTCTATTCAATAAGAACCCCGCAAAGAAGCCTAAGCCTAATAACATAAAAATAATTCCGCAAATAAATTGAAGGGCCAACCCGCCAAATGGGAGGATTTGCAATCCAAAAAATGTATCTCTCATTAATTTGATACCAAAAGCCGCTAGTATTCCTGGGATTAATAACACAATAAGTGCTAATAAACGAGCCATTTTTCTCACTCCTGTCCTTCCATTTATATTTTACCTTCAAGTTTTTTATTGTCAATGTCAGGAATTTCATGTATGATTAAGTAGAAATGCAATAAGTTGCAGAAAGAAAGTAGGGGTGTGCATATTTTTGCAAAACATACTCATTGTAGGTGCAGGTAACGGTGGATATGCACTTCTTAAGTTGATTGAACAAGCAGATTATATACAGGTTACTGCAATCGTGGATATCAACGATAGAGCTCCTGGAATGGAATATGCGAGGGCAAGGAATATACCAACATACCAAGAGTGGAAACCATTGCTTTCAAAGGACATTCAAATCATCATCGATGTAACAGGCCAAAAGGAAGTTTTTGAAGAGCTTCTTCTTAATCGACCTTCTACTGCTGTGTTAATACCGGGTGAAATTGCAAACTTAATCGTTACACTGTTAGAAGAGAAAAACAATTATATTCAAATTATTGATCAAAAGAAAATGCTGCAAGACTTGATTTTTAATTCCGTTGAAGAAGGTATGATCGGAATTGATGACCAAGGAATCGTTAATTTTTTTAACAAAAGTGCAGAAAGAATGACTCAGATTTCTGCAGAAGAAGCAATTGGTAAACCTGTAAAGAAAGTAATATCGTTAAGTGAATTACCTCGTGTGTTTGAGACTGGCATTATTGAATTGAACAAAGAGCTTACTCTTGAAAGCGGTTCCAAAATTGTTACTTCTAGATATCCGATGATAAACGAAGAAGGAAAACGTATAGGGGCCTTTGCGGTATTCAAAGATATAACAGAGGTTGTTCGTCTAGCAGGAGAAATTACTAACTTAACAGAAATTCAAAAAATGCTAGAGGCCATTATTCATTCTAGTGATGACGCTATATCTGTAGTTGATGAAGAAGGAAAAGGAATTTTGATAAATCCCGCTTATACTCGAATTACT
This sequence comes from uncultured Psychrobacillus sp., assembly GCA_934234185.1. Lineage (GTDB taxonomy): Bacteria > Bacillota > Bacilli > Bacillales_A > Planococcaceae > Psychrobacillus. The sequence goes on from CAKQHO010000024.1 coordinate 23,988, forward strand.
GGTTTTAGCGAAGAAGAAGTAATCGGCAAGCCTGCAACAGCGGATATCTCGGAGGGCGAAAGTATTCACCTGAAGGTATTGCAAACAAAAAAACCTATTAGAGGGGTTAATCTTCGAGTAGGAAAAAAAGAAAAAGAAGTTATCGTAAACGTAGCGCCAATTATTGTAAATAACCAGCTTAAGGGAAGTGTTGGAGTAATCCATGATATGACTGAAATGAGAGGTTTGATGAAGGAGCTAGATAAAGCTAAAACGCTTATTCGAACTTTGGAATCATCCTATTCCTTCGAAGATATCATTGGCTCCTCTACGGAAATTAAATTGGCTATTGATCAAGCTAAGCTTGCTGCCTCTGTTCCAGTCAACGTGTTGCTGAGAGGAGAGGTTGGTTCAGGAAAAGAACTATTTGCCCATGCTATACATAGCACCAGTCAACGTTCTGAACAACCTTTTATAAGAGTTAATTGTAGCTCTATGGAGGAAAATGAGCTTGAAAGAGAGCTTTTTGGTTATATAGAAGATGGTAATTATATTGCTGGATTAGTGGAAGAGGCAACAGGAGGTACTATTTTCTTGGACGAAGTTGGGGAGCTTTCCAAGAAAACGCAGGCAAAACTATTACAGGTTCTAAGGGAGAATGCGATTGTTCCTATTGGTGCCACCACTCCTAAGCAAGTAGACGTTCGAATCATTGCTGCTAGCAGTTTTAATCTCGAAAAAGAAATGAGAGAAGGAAATTTTCGCGAGGATTTTTATTTCCACTTAAATCGGATGCCAATCCAAGTGCCAGCGCTGCGGGAGAGAAGTAGGGACATTCCAGCAATAGCAGAAAATCTATTAGTAAAGCTAAACCAGGAATTTGGGCGGAATGTAGAACGCTTTTCAAAGGAAGCGATGAAAACCCTCCAATCCTATGAGTGGCCTGGAAATATCCGAGAGCTGGAAACTGTCCTAAGCCGTTCGATGATTTTCCTTCAAACAACAGATCGAGTTTTAGAGGAACATCATCTTCCTAAGTCGATGATGGAATTGGAACGAGAAGAAAAAGAAGAAGAAATAGCACCTCTTTCTGAGCAAATGGACGAAATGGAGAAAAAGATTTTAGCGAAAACTTTAAAAATTTGTGATGGCAATAAATCTCTAACTGCCAAAAAGTTAAATATCTCTCTTCGATCCTTATATTATAAGCTAGAAAAGTATCAATTGTTTTAAAGGAGATTTATTCACGTAAATAGGGGTATTTACTATAAATAATATCTATGAATCATTTAACTACTAGGAGGAACTAAAATGGAAATCTTTAAATATATGGAAACCTATGACTATGAGCAATTAATCTTCTGCCAGGACAAAACATCTGGATTGAAAGCAATCATTGCTATCCATGACACTACATTAGGACCAGCACTGGGTGGTACACGTATGTGGAATTATGCAACAGAAGAAGAGGCAATCGAAGATGCTTTAAGACTTGCAAAAGGAATGACATACAAAAATGCAGCTGCAGGCTTAAATCTAGGTGGTGGGAAAACAGTTATTATCGGAGATCCATTAAAAGATAAAAATGAAGAAATGTTCCGTGCATTTGGTCGTTTTATCCAAGGGTTAAATGGTCGTTATATTACTGCTGAAGATGTAGGTACAACTGTAGAAGATATGGATATCATCCACGAAGAAACTAATTATGTGACAGGCATCTCTGAAGCATTTGGTTCTTCAGGTAATCCTTCACCAGTTACAGCTTACGGAGTCTACGTTGGAATGAAGGCTGCTGCAAAAGAAGCATTCGGTTCTGATTCATTAGAAGGTAAAACTGTGGCAGTACAAGGTGTTGGAAATGTAGCTTATACATTATGTGAGTTTCTTCATAAAGAAGGAGCTAAACTGATTGTCGCTGATATTAACCAAAAGTCTGTTGATAGAGCAGTAGAAGCCTTTGGTGCAGTACAAGTAGGCGTAGATGAAATCTATTCGCAAGATGTTGACATTTTTGCTCCATGTGCATTAGGTGCTATCATTAATGACAATACCATTCCACAACTGAAAGCAAAAGTGATTGCTGGTTCTGCAAATAATCAACTAAAGGATACAAAGCACGGGGATCTAATTCATGAGATGGGTATTGTGTATGCTCCTGATTATGTGATTAACTCTGGTGGAGTAATTAACGTAGCAGATGAACTATACGGCTATAATGAAGAACGTGCAATGAAACGTGTTGCAGGAATCTATAATAATATTGAAAAAATCTTTGAAATTTCTAAACGTGATGGAATTCCAACTTATGTGGCGGCTGACCGTATGGCAGAAGAGCGTATCGCTCGCGTAGGGAAATCCCGTAGTCAGTTTTTACAAAACGGAAAACATATATTAAATGGCCGTTAATAGATAATTTCATTTTACAACCAGGGGCCGCTTTAATTTTACTAAAGCGGCCCTTTTTTAAGGAATAAGATGTATTTGTCTTCATGCAATTATTATCTAGCTATAGCATCTGGCCGTCATCTGTTTATCGGTGCAGACTCTGGTGCTCGCTTTTTTTGTAAGAAAGTATAGGTTTTTAAGAAAAACCATATAAGAAAGACTTGATTTCACTTTATTAAGAGGTGAAATGTGTTTTTCTAATATGAAGGGAGATGTTCATTTGGCTAAGGATTATGATGTAGTCATTATTGGCGGTGGAACTGGTGGATATGTTGCGGCTATCCGTTCGGCACAACTTGGATTAAAAACAGCAATTGTAGAAAAGGGGAAGCTAGGGGGCACGTGCTTACATAAAGGTTGTATTCCGAGTAAGGCTTTACTTCGCAGCGCGGAAGTATTTTCGACGACAAAAAACCATGCTTCCGAGTACGGTGTAAATACTAGTGAAGTGACCCTAGATTTTTCAAAAGTTCAAGCACGCAAGGATACAATCGTTAACCAGCTATTTACTGGTGTTCAAGGACTGATGAAAAAAGGAAAAATAGATGTTTATGAGGGAATGGGAAGAATGCTTGGACCATCTATTTTTTCTCCTTCTCCTGGTGGAACAATATCTGTAGAGATGAACAATGGGGACGAAAATGAAATGCTGATTCCTAAAAATGTCGTATTAGCTACTGGCTCTAGACCGAGAACATTGCCAGGTCTAACGATTGATGGGAATTATGTGATGTCATCAGATGATGCACTCGCAATGACAGCACTTCCTAGCTCTATCTTAATAGTAGGTGGGGGTGTTATTGGAATAGAATGGGCTTCCCTGTTGAATGATTTTGGCGTTGAGGTAACGGTAATAGAGTATGCAGATCGTATTATTCCGACAGAGGACCATGAAATTTCTAAAGAGATGCAAAAGCTATTAACGAAAAAAGGCATTACATTTACTACAAGTGCAAAAGTTCTTCCAGAGTCTCTTCTGATAGAAAACGAGCAAGTGCAGATTTCAGCTGAAATAGATGGCAGCACCACTACCTTTAAAGCAGATAAAATGCTTGTGTCTGTAGGACGCCAAGCGAATGTGGAAGGCATTGGACTAGAAAATACTGATATCGTTGTGGAAAATGGCTTTATTCAAGTTTCAGAAACATTCCAAACAAAGGAATCACATATATATGCAATTGGAGATGTGATTGGCGGGCTTCAGCTTGCGCATGTTGCTAGTCATGAGGGAATTACAGCTGTGGAGCATATTGCTGGGAAGACAGTTTCTCCAATTGATTACACAAAGGTTTCTCGCTGCATATATTCTAACCCTGAAAGCTCTAGTGTAGGGATCACCGAGCAGCAAGCAAAAGAACAAGGCTACGATGTGAAAGTGGGGAAATTTCCATTTAAAGCAATTGGAAAGGCACTTGTGTTTGGAGAGTCAGATGGCTTTGTAAAAATAATTGCAGACAAAAAAACAGACGACATCCTTGGTGTTCATATGATTGGACCACATGTAACAGACATGATTTCTGAGGCAGGTCTTGCAATGGTTTTAGATGCGACACCATGGGAGATAGCTCATACCATTCATCCTCATCCTACTTTAAGTGAGGTTATTGGAGAGGCAGCGTTAGCTGTAGATGGAAAAGCGATTCATATGTAAAAGGGGGAATATGTGATGACAAAAAATCGTCATGAAGAACTAGGTTTAACAAATGATGATGTATTGAAGATGTTTGAAACAATGCTAATGGCAAGACGTATAGACGAGCGTATGTGGCTGCTGAACCGTGCAGGAAAGATTCCATTTGTTATTTCTTGTCAAGGACAAGAAGCAGCACAAGTGGGAGCTGCTTATGCACTAGATAATACGAAGGATTATATCGCTCCGTACTATCGTGATATGGGAGTAGTCTTACACTTTGGAATGACTGCTAGAGAGTTAATGCTTTCTGCCTTTGCAAAAGCAGAGGATCCAAACTCTGGTGGACGACAAATGCCAGGGCATTTCGGACAAAAGAAAAATCGTATTTTAACTGGTTCATCTCCTGTAACTACTCAATTGCCTCATGCTGTAGGAGTTGCGTTAGCTGCTAAAATTGAGAATAAAGACTTTATTACATTTGTAACGCTAGGAGAGGGCTCTTCTAACCAAGGTGATTTTCATGAAGGGCTTAACTTCGCTGGTGTTCACAAGCTTCCTTGTATCACTATGGTAGAAAATAATAAGTATGCAATCTCTGTACCTTTTGAACGTCAGGTTGCTAGTAAAAATGTTGCTGATCGAGCGTCCAGCTACGGCATGCCTGGTGTAACAGTAGATGGAAAGGACCCGATTGAAGTATACCGAGTAGTGAAGGAAGCAGCAGACCGTGCTCGTAACGGAGAAGGTCCGAGTCTAATTGAAGCTGTAACCTATCGTTTAACGGCTCATTCATCAGATGACGATGACAGACAATATCGTACAGCAGAGGATATTGCTGAAGGAAAAGCATTAGATCCATTGATCACTTTTGCAAAATATTTAAGAGATTTAGATATTCTTCCAGAAGAATTAGAGAAAGAAATCAATGATCGTGTCATGAAGGAAGTTAATGAAGCAACTGATTACGCGGAATCAGCACCATATGCTGCTCCGGAAGATGCATTGAAGCATGTATATGCAGACGGGGGGAACGAATAATGGCAATTATGAGTTATATAGATGCTATCACGCTAGCAATGAAAGAAGAGATGACTCGAGATGAGCGTGTATTCGTTTTAGGAGAAGACGTAGGGAGAAAAGGCGGAGTATTTAAAGCTACTGCTGGTTTGTATGATGAATTCGGCGAGTACCGCGTGTTAGATACTCCACTTGCTGAATCAGCAATTGCTGGTGTGGGCATTGGTGCTGCTATGTATGGTCTTCGTCCCATTGCTGAAATGCAGTTTGCAGACTTTATTATGCCTGCCGTAAACCAAATTATTTCAGAGGCTTCTCGTATTCGTTATCGTTCAAACAATGACTGGAGCTGTCCTATTGTAATTAGAGCTCCATTTGGCGGAGGGATACATGGCGCTCTGTACCATTCTCAATCAGTAGAGGCGGTCTTTGCTAACCAGCCAGGATTGAAAATTGTCATTCCATCTACCCCTTATGATGCGAAAGGGCTTTTAAAGGCTGCAATCCGTGATGAAGATCCGGTTCTTTTCTTTGAGCACAAACGCGCTTATCGTCTTATCAAGGGAGAAGTCCCAGAAGATGATTACACCATTGAGATTGGCAAAGCAGATGTAAAGCGTGAAGGGGACGACATAACTGTAATCACATACGGATTGGCAGTTCATTTTGCTCTTCAAGCTGCAGAGCGTCTTGAAAAGGATGGAATTTCTGCACATGTACTAGACTTACGCACCATTTATCCGTTAGATAAGCAATCTATTATAGAGGCAGCTTCGAAAACTGGAAAAGTATTATTGGTAACGGAGGATAATAAGGAAGGTAGTGTAATAAGCGAAGTGGCTGCTATTATTGCAGAAAACTGTCTCTTTGATCTTGATGCACCTATCATGCGCCTAGCGGGTCCTGATGTACCTGCAATGCCTTATGCTCCAACAATGGAAAAATTCTTTATGATCAATCCAGATAAAGTAGAAAAGGCGATGCGAGAGCTAGCTGAATATTAACCAGGAAGGAGGAAATAAAAATATGGCTTTAGAACAAATTAAAATGCCGCAGCTTGGGGAAAGTGTTACAGAGGGTACCATAGAGAAATGGCTAGTTAAGCCAGGGGACCACGTAAACAAATATGATCCTTTAGCGGAAGTAAATACAGATAAGGTAACTGCTGAAGTACCCTCCTCCTTTACTGGAGTAGTCAAAGAATTAATTGCTAAGGAAGGGGATACCCTCTCTGTTGGTGAGATTATTTGTACGGTTGAAACAGAGGGTGGTTCTTCTGAGGAAGAAATCGTTGAAGTAAAGGAAGCTGCTCCTGAGCAGCCTTCTCAAGAAACGGTTAAGCCTTCCGAGGTGAAACAGCACGAGAAGAGCACGCCAGTGGAGAGACCAAAGGGTGCAAAAGCAAGATATTCACCTGCAGTGCTGAAGCTATCTCAAGAGCATGGCATTGACCTGACACTTGTGAATGGTACAGGAAATGAAGGTAGAATCACACGTAAGGATTTACTGAAAATCATTGAAAGTGGGGAGATTCCAACTGCCAAAGCCGAAGAGTCTAAGGCTCAGGAGCAGGTTCAAGAACCAGCTCAAGCTGAAAGCACACCAAAATCTGCTCCAGCACCAGCAGCTCCAAATGTTCCTGTAGGAGCAGGAGATATTGAAATCCCGGTTACTGGAATACGTAAAGCAATCGCTGCCAACATGCTTCGCAGTAAGCACGAGGCACCACATGCTTGGACAATGGTGGAGGTAGATGTTACAAGCCTAGTGAACTACCGTGATTCCCTTAAAAATGAGTTCAAGCAAAAAGAAGGCTTCAACCTGACATACTTTGCATTTTTCGTAAAAGCAGTTGCGCAAGCTCTTAAAGAATTCCCAATGATGAATTCTATGTGGGCTGGAGATAAGATTATCCAGAAGAAGGATATCAACATTTCTATCGCGGTAGCTACAGAGGATGCATTATTTGTACCTGTGATTAAGCATGCAGACGAAAAAACGATTAAAGGCATCGCTCGTGAAATTAATGAGCTTGCTGCAAAAGTACGTGCTGGTAAGCTTAAATCAGAGGATATGCAAGGTGGTACTTTCACGGTAAACAACACAGGCTCCTTTGGTTCCGTTCAATCGATGGGGATTATCAACTATCCTCAGGCAGCTATTCTTCAAGTAGAATCTATCGTGAAACGTCCTGTGATTCTAGAGGGCGGTATGATTGCACCGCGTGATATGGTAAATCTATGTCTATCTCTCGATCACCGTGTACTAGACGGCTTAGTTTGTGGTCGATTCTTAGCGAGAGTGAAAGAAATACTAGAGCATATAACGAAAGACAATACTTCTGTGTACTAATAGTACTTGCAGAAAAAATGAATAATAACACGAAAAACAGGGTGATTCTTAAGAATTACCCTGTTTTTTTATTTTTCAAATAGCACCCTTAACGCGGATTATTCATCCTATACTAGGCTTTATCCAAAGCTTTGAAAAATCAACAAAGCCGAAATGCTTTATGTTGATGTTCATCAGGTCTGCGGAAAACGGTATTTGTCTTTTAGAGTAATATAAAGGACAAATGATGGAATCTTCTATGAGCATACGGTCGATTACCTTATGTAACCTTGCCCAATTATCGAAAGGCGTAGTAGGGTACTCCTTGAGTAGTTCTTTGTATTTTTCCTCTTTTGTTAAAATGGTCGAAAGAGGAGAATAGCCGTTTATTAGAAAATAGAAGTATGAAAAGATTTGATTCATTTCAAAAATCTCCCCATGAATCGTTAAATCAACTTCTAGACCTTTCTTGTTTAGATTATCAGCAAACGAAACAGGAAGGAGTTCAATAGGAATTCCATTGCTAGTAAGAATATCCTGTAGCCAAAGTGATGCCTGCTCTGTATAATCCACAAGCTTTAAGATAAGTGGTCTTTCAAACTTTGGACAGGGTGGCCTTTCTACCGTGTATTTCTCGCTTATACCTACTAAACAGCCTTCTTCGTTTGGTTGTAGTCTCGTGTCCACCTCATGTACTTCTTTACGGTAGAGGGAAATGACATAATGCACGTAATGTCTCACCTCAATATCTAGCTGAGGATTGATAATGACAATACCAAAACCAGATTCACTAGATATCGGAAAAAAGGATTGCTTCTCGGAGGGGGTTCGATAAACATTTTCAAAATCCTTTGGCACCTGAACAAACTCTATTTTGTCTAATAATGGCCTTTCTCCGTAATAATCTTTAAATGCTACCAAAGTAGTGATAGTTGGATTGTTTTCCTCTACATAGAAGGGACCAGTCCCATAGACATTGTCCATGTGCTCCTTATATATACTTGCAGTCATACTTCCTAATAGCTGAAGGCAGTAGCTACAGCCCCTTGGGAAAATAAGATCCGCAATAAGTGGTGTGACAGCTTTTATTTCTTCAATTGGATCCCAAAGCTGCTGGAACTGTGTATCATTTTTCACTTTACCAAGGCAGTACACAACGTCTTCAGCTGTTAGGCTAGAGCCATCATGGAAGGTAATATCTTTTTTTAAATAAAGTCGAAGTCTAGTCTCTGTAATATCCCAGCTGTGACATAGTTCTGGAAAAACAGTTCCGTTCTTATCTATAGCAACTAGCCTATTAAAAATAGTTGCTACCATATTGGCACTGCTTGCATCCGCTGTTGTAAGTGGGTGAAGGGAAAGAAAAGGGTATTTTCTCGGAACAATCAATTTGTCATTCATTGCTTGCTCAAAGCCAAACTTATTTTGAAATTTGTTCATCAGTCTTTGACGGGCTTCTACAGACCATTCATACATTAAATACTTACTGCTTATTTCTGCGCTTTCCTTCTCTAAAATCTCCATAACAGCTTCTTCATAGCAAGACTCTACATCCTTTAACCATCTGAGAGTAGATGAGTTTCCCCTGCCTTTTCCTGCGTGAATCTCCAACCAACCTTCCTCTGACCATTTTTGTAGGTAGCGCTTTGTTTGCTTAATGCTAAAGCCAATAGTCTCTGCAATTTTTTCCTGTTTTATCTTTCCTGACGGGACTGTATTCCAAAGCGTTAATAGTGAACGGTTCATTCTTTCTCCTTCTTTAAGTGGACATCTTTTTGAAAACTGTCCATTTTTAATTTGAAAAGTCTAGTTTAATATACTAAATAAGGAGGAGAGATACAACATGAATTGGAAAAAATATCCGCAAAATATTAAGGTTCGTTTAATAACATCGTTTTTTAACAGAGCTGTATCCTCTGCAGTGATGCCTTTTATGGCTTTATTCTTTGCCCAAGAGACAAGCAAGGTATGGGCAGGTCTATTTTTAGCTGGAACGGTAGGTGTCAGCTTTTTCATTAGCTTAATAGGAGGTTATATTTCAGACCGTCTACCGCGAAAGGGTTTATTGGTAGCGACTTCTCTTCTGAGTGGACTAATGTTTGTTTGTATGACGCTAAGTCTACTGCCGGAGGAGAATATTATCTGGCTGTTTGCCGCTGCCTATACGCTATTCATTGTTACCAGCAGTCTTGGACGACCAGCGATGCACGCTATTATTATTGATTCTACCACCCCTGAAAATCGTAAGGAGATCTATGCGCTGGAGTATTGGCTGACAAATCTGTCCATGGCCATTGGAGCAGCTTTAGGGGGACTTCTGTATTTACATCACCAGGTAGAATTGTTTCTATTACTTTCTGTGACCTCTTTAAGTCTTCCGATAGCCTATAAAATCTGGTTAAAGGATACAGATAGGAAGCTTCTACAAAAACAACATCAAAATGTCTTTATTGATTTGATACATAATTATAAAATTGCTTTTTTGGATAAACCATTTGTGAGGGTAGTCATCGGCTCTATGTTTATCTTTGCCGCAGAATTTTCGTTGAATAGTTATATTGGGGTAAGGCTAGCAGAAACATTTCGGTCTGTTCACATAGGAGACTTTGAACTGGCTGGTGTTAGAATGCTGAGTGTGTTAAATATTGAAAACATGCTGTTGGTCGTTTGTTTTACGTTTTTTATTAATAAAATCACAGACCGCTTCAGTCGGAAACGTGCATTACTTATTGGACTAGCGCTTTATAGTATTGGATACATAACGATTACCTCAGCTAATACTTGGTACATACTTGTTTTGTTTAATTTAATCGCAACTATTGGAGAGTTAATCTACTCACCAATCCGCAATACGGAGCAGGCAAATATGATTCCTGCAGATAAGAGAGGCTCCTACTCAGCATTTTCTAATTTTTCCTTCAGCGGAGCTGACTTGATTGCACGTTCTACTATTATTATTGGAGCATTTTTAGTGCCCACTATGATGTCAGTTTACATAGGTATAATCTTAATGATTGGTATCGCTTTGCTGTATACAGGCTTGTTTTGGAGAAAGCAAGCTACATTAAATACTAATAATTAATGTACGCTTTGATTTCCATAGGGAATGTTGACGTTCGTTGCGATCTCCGTTCAAGTTCATTTAATTTACTTTTTTTCAATTGTCATATAGCATTTATTAACAAGGGCAGGAAAGAAAGGGTGGACTAAAATGAGACTAAGTGTACTAGATCAAGCACCGATTACTACGGGCAATAAAGCGGTAGACGCACTTAAGAAAGCAGAAGAGCTTGCAGTGCTTGCAGATAAATTAGGATACCATAGAATGTGGATGGCTGAGCATCACGGGACAGGAGCTTTTGCTAGCTCCGCTCCAGAGGTGATTGCTGCACGTTTGGCAGCTAAGACGGAGAATATTCGTATTGGTACCGGCGGAGTGATGATGATGCATTACTCACCGTTAAAGCTAGCGGAGGTTTTCAAAACGTTAAGCGCATTTTCTCCAGGAAGAATTGATTTTGGAGTAGGAAGAGCACCTGGTGGAGATAATTATTCTATGTATGCACTCTCCGAAGGACGCCCGCCACAGATTAATAATATGTACGAAAAGCTAGAGGTTGCCCTACAGCTGATAAACGACGAGGTTCCTTCTGATAGCTTATATAGCCATACGATAGCGACTCCTTCCAATGTGGTATTGCCGGAAGCATGGCTTCTTGGGTCAAGTGGAAATAGTGCGATTAAAGCTGGACGAATGGGGCTTGGATATTCCTTCGCACAATTTTTCCAAGGGAGTATGTCGCCGACCATTTTAGATGCATACCGTTCGAACTTCCAGCCTTCTGTATTCATGGAAAAGCCGGAAATTAATGTTTCGTATTTAGTGACCGTTGCGGAAACAAAGGAAGAGGCAGAATATGAGGCACTCCCACAGGATATTGCGAGATTATTCTTAATGAGAGGCCAAATCGGTCAATTATTGACCCCTGAGCAGGCACAAGACTACCCACTTACAGAAATGGATAAAATGATGATTCAAGAGAACCGAAAAATTCATTTAGTAGGATCGGCAAAAGAGGTTGCCCAAACGTTGCAGGAGGAGCAGGAGTATTATGGCTTTGATGAAGCAATGATTTGTAGTATTCCCCATTCTCAGGAAAAACGACTTGAGGTGTATCGTCTGTTGGCGAAGGAATTGATGTAATAGAGAAGTGTATGACCAGAGACATTTGTTTCTGGTCTTTTTTGATGGATAAAAATGTTTAATGGTCTCGTAACAAAATATCTAATTATGATCAGAACTGTTAACAAACAAAATTTTTGAGGCAGCGAAGAACCCTGAACTTGTTTGACTTTTATCGGTTATTTTCCAAAATCTATAAATTCCCAGTTGTATAAAGAACAAATGTTCGTATATAATAAATAAAAAATAGGTAATGGAGATGGCTAACATGGAAGAATGGGAACAACTTGATTTATCTAAAGTAAAAGATAGAGGATCAAAAAAATGGGTGGCCATGATGTTGCCGGAGCATGTGAAGATGCTTAGGGATTACCAAGAGGAAGTCAAAAAGGAGCCACGACCAGAGTTAAATGAATTTGACTATGAAGGTATTCAAGAACAGCTAGAGCTGGCAATGAAGCGAAACGTGGAAATCAAGGTGAAACGATGGAGAGAAGGAGAATTCCTCTACAATCGCGGAGTCATTCAGTGGATTGACATAGCGAAAAGAACGATTGAATTAGAGGACCCTTTCCGGTGCTATAAACTGTCACTGGACGAAATAGTGGATGCGACGATAATGGAATGATAGATGAAACGAGCCAGGGAGATAATTTGGGTATCTTTCTGGTTTTTTATGAATTCAACAGGCGAATGAACTATAGGAGGCAAGGCAAGAAAGGAAAAGAACGAGAATTTTAAGAGATTTAATAAATAAAGAATGTACCTTCTTTTTTAAGCAGTATATAACCTAAGAAAATTCCTATTAATAGTCACACGCCCAATGGTATAAAATGAGATGATAGGTTCGACTCCCGCCGTCTCCATACATACCTTTTCATATGATCTCAAATAAACATAGTGTAAAAGTTGCCAAAATAG
>CAKQHO010000025.1 GCA_934234185.1 uncultured Psychrobacillus sp.
GGCATACCGCTGGTTTCTAGGCTTTGGTTTCCATACCGAGGTTCCACCTGAGAGCTGAATTAGCTCTTTTTCCAGATTGCAGGTACTACCCAAAAGGAAATGGTTTTAGTGTTTTTGGTTGAACGCTATAAAAAATGTACAGATGAAAAGAATGTTACTTTAATTCGTCATGACATTATTCAAAACTTGAAAAATTTATATGATTATTGCCATGATGAGTTTATTAAACAAACGGCTCTGGATTTAATAGATACGGTTGACGACAAAAAATAAAAAAAAATATATGGATATATGGAAGTAATGTATTTATTGTCATGCTCAAATTAGTATAACAATAGGTTATATAAAATTGTAATTCTCTCCCCCCATTTTACCGATTTCCAGTTACTTTATTAGAGTGAGATAGGCTTTTTAGACAAAATAAAAAGTCATCTCACAATTTTTGTGAAATGACTTTATTTAATGTTTATTTATTTTTCAATTGGGTATAGATTACTATTAAAGGTTTTCTAAGCGGTCTATGAAAGTATTAATATGTTTGTACGTAACATAGTCATTTAATCCATAAGAGCCATCTAATTTGCCAATAGTAATGCCATTTTGAGCTAGAATTTGAACGTAATCATATGCCCAGTGGTCTGTTGAGACATCTTTAAATTTCCAGGATCCTTTTCCTGGTTTTAAATCATATGCTTCGACTAATACTTTTGCCATGTGTGCTCTTGTAATTGGTTTGGATGGATTGAAGTTTCCTTGATCACCGGAGAAGATGTTAGCTTCTGATACAGCGTTGATAGCTGGTAGGTATTTAGAGGATACTTGTACATCTTTATAATAAGAAGAACTTGTGTTGCTTGTTAGTTTTAGGGAAGCTGCAATTTTTTGAGCTACTTCTGCTCTGCTAGCATAGATACTCATGTCGATGGAAGCTGATTTAACTTCTTCTGTTGGTAGCACTCTTTTTGCTCCAACATATTTACTGCCCCAGTAGTATGGGTCATTAATAGAAGCTAAACTAACACCTTTAGAAGATGCTGCATTAATAAACTGATTTCCACCCACATAAATTCCTACATGTGAGACACCTTTGCCTGTTGTATTAAAGAAGACCAAGTCTCCAACTTCTAAATTATTCTTAGCAACGCTTGTACCAGTGTTATATTGAGCTGATGCTGTTCTTGGAAGATCTACACCTAGATCTTTAAATACTTTTTGTACATAACCTGAACAATCAAAACCACTCGCTGTAGTACCACCATATGAATAAGGAACACCTAAATAGGTATAAGCCTGAGTTTTTATTTCATTAGGAGTTGCTGCTTCTGCAACTACTGCATTATTTATCAAGAGGATTGAGGAACTAAGTAAACATATCTGAGCGAATTTCTTAAACATTCTCTTTTCTATCTCTCCTTCTCGTTTCTACTTTGTAATACTAACATGTATTAACCTAGTTAAACATTACAGTTGTATTTCATTTAAATAACAAAATACGTCATAAAGTTACATAGAAAATAAAAAATTTCCTCTATGTAAGAAACAAACATATTTAAACGCCTTTTTTAACACCGACAGGCAAATGAAAGACAATCAGGAGACAGAATCACAGTCTACAGACTTTTAAACTCAAGAGCGAGGCCCAATGATGTTAAGAAAAGATTAAAAATTTTTGCACTCCTTTATCTCCAAAAAAATAAACCGCTTCACCCATAAAGAGTGAAACGGTTATTGTAATATCATTATGGAGCTGAGTAGTATTCTACAATTCCATTATAAATAGATTGCGCATAAATTTCTTGATACTTGCTGTTCACTAGCTTATCAAAATCTGCCTGGTTAGAAATAAATCCTAATTCTATTAAAACAGATGGGATATCTACCATTCTATTTACATAGAAGCTATTCTCTTTTATGCCACGGTTATACATGCTTGCATTTTTAACAATTTGGCTGTTAATTTTTGTGGCAAGCAGCTTACTCTCTTGTCCATTTTCATTAGACGAAAGATTATAAAAAGTTTCCGTTCCTTTTGCAGAGGAACTTGTAGTTGCATTTACATGGATACTGACAAATATTTCAGAGAAAGATGATTTAGATAGTGCTACACGATCTGCTAGAGATGGGTAAGTATCTCCAGTTCTTGTCATAATTACCTTAGCACCTTGATTTTTAAGCTTTTGTTCTACTAATTTCCCCACGTTCATAACGATTGTCTTTTCCATGGCACCTTTTCTTGAAGCACCTGGATCTTTTCCACCATGACCGGGGTCTAGTAAAATTATTCTATCTTTTAACACACTACCTGTTTGATTTAATAGCTTTAAGTAGGATTTATGTGTATACCCTACTCCACCGGCAAACTCTATTTTCGCCCAAAATCCATTAATACTTTGAACGGAAACCTGTGTGCCCTTTGTTAGTTTACCAACTGTAGCATAAGAAGCACCCGGACCGCTTCGTACGTTTAAGGAAGCTACTGTTACTTTTCCTACTAGTTTGCTAGTTGATGGTGAGTCCACAGGAGGAGCATCCACAGATGATTCAGCATATTTCCCATTAATATAGCCAGGTATACCATCTACTTTTACTAGATACCAGCCATTCTTTTCACCATAAATTTCTACGACCTGTCCCTTTAAGAAAGCCCCTACAATAGCAGAAGTGCCTGATGCCTTACTGCGAATATTTAGCTCTACTGCAGTAATCCTCACTTCTCCAGTTGCATTCCCAAGAACTTGTCCATCTTCATCTAAAAACATCGTGTAGGCACTGCTAATATAATGCAGCTCGCCCTGATAGTCTATCTTCAACCAGTTTTCATCCACTTTTTCATAGACATATACTATGTCACCGTTATGAAGCTGACCTACCAGGTGCCCACTAATTCCAGGTTCTGAACGAACATTTAACACATCATCCTTCACCGTTACTACTGCTGTAGCTATCGATTGAGTATTATCTGGAATCGTAATGCCACCAACATCCTTGTTTAAACGGAATTTCTCATCTAATCCACGTGCCACAAACTGTGCAAATTGCTTTCTTGTTACTCCTTCAGATGGGTGATATTTACCTCCATCTCCTTGAGAGATTCCATAGTAAGAAACTGCTTTTACATAGCTTGCAATTGGATCAGTATCCTTTACATCACTAAAAGGCATTTTTTCATGTTGGTACTTTGTTAAATCCAAGTTAAAAGCCTTTGTTAGAGCAATACTCATGTCTCCTCTAGAAAAAGGTTTATTAATCCCAAATGTTCCATCTGAGTTCCCTTTCATAAAGCCCGACTTTACTGCTCTTTCAATATAGCTAGACATTTCTGTCCCAACTTGAACATCCTTAAATTGTGATTTACTAACTGCTAGAGGTTTTTGACTGCTAGCCTCCACTAACATTTTCGCTGCTTGAGAGCGAGTTAAAACTTCACCTGGCTTGTATAATCTCTTACCATTTACCTGGTAACCCTTAATTATACCTTTGTTATATATGAATTCAATTTCTTGATACCCATCAGCGGAAACTGAAACATCCGAAAAAGTCTGACTTGCACTTGCCTTTAAAGAAAAAGAAGCAGCGACCAAAAGAATAATGCTAGCAACAATCATTTGTTTGAAAAATACTTTCACCATATTTCTCCCTTCGTTTATTATATTTTGATACTAGCAGAAGTTTCTGGTAATTAATATCCTACATTTTTACTCTATTCTCTCTTTCTTCATTAAAACAATGTTTAAAAAAGTAAAAATAGGGAATTGTAGTATGAATTTGTCTTTTCATAACAAAAGGACCTACTTTAAAAGCTCAAACTTTGTTATTATAGTAATGGATATAATGGAACAAAGGAGGTAAAATTGTTGAAAACTATGAAATTGTCAGTATTTTTTGTATTAGCATGTATTATGGCCACAGTACTACCTACGACTGCTAACGCTACAAATGTGGATCAAAAGTTTATAGACATACATAACGATTTTTGGGCTAAAAATGAAGTGACACAATTAGTAGATTTACAGGTGATCAATGGATATCCGGACCTTCATTTTCGTCCTTCAGTAGATGTGTCTCGCGGTCAAGCAGCAAATCTATTAACAAGTGCGCTGAAGCTTGAAACTGTTCCTTATCAACCTGTCTTTAAAGATGTTAGTAGTAAATCTACACATTTAAATGGGGTAATGGCTACCTATAATGCCGGAATTTTTAACGGTAAACCAAACCAGACCTTTGGTGTTGGTGACACGCTCACAAGAGAACAAATGGCATCCGTTATAGCAAGAGCATTTGACTTACAGGATACAGGTGAGGAAATTTCCTTTAAGGATGATGCAAAAATTAGCGAATCACATCGCAAAGGTGTGAAATTACTTGCTCAGCATAAAATTACAACAGGAAAAGAAGATGGCACCTTCGATCCAAAAACTGGAGTAAATCGAGCAACCTTTGTCGTATTCCTACATCGAGCAATGGTTTCTACTGGGATGATTGAATCTGCTCCCAATATTACGTTCAATCCAACCGAGAAAAATGGAAAGATGAACACAGTGAGAGAAGTTCAAAATATCGTAGAAGCTCCTCTATCGGATGATTTCCAAACACTTCTGCGTTCTAACAAGGAAATCCGCTACCTTGGAGAAAAAACAGTGAAGCATAGTTATGCTACTGATTATATTCACTCATATCGTATCTCAAATTCCGCTAGTAATTTAAAAATTACCAAACGAGTATTCTCAAACGATGATTATATGGTATTTGTAAATTTAGTAAACAACTCGAAAAGCGTAGTAAATGTAGATGTAATTTTGAAAGAATCTGAAGTAGAAAGCTCTCGTTTAATTAGCTATGACCGCTATCCTATTAAGAAAAATAAGGATGACACGTTTGGATATGATCCAACCACATATCCAAAGGGAATAGTTGAAACCATTGCAACTGATTCGAACGTAAATCAAATGATGTATAGTAAGCTATACCGCTCTAAAGAGCTAAAGCTTACCTATCCAACAAAAGCAGTGAGCACCACAAGAGACCTACAGGTAGAAATAGACGCTTTTTCTAATATGCAGCTTGGCAATAACCAAATGACGGTCATCCCACTTACATCCCTTGGGAATGACATAGTAGACTACTGGTTTATGCAGTCTGATGGGCTTTTATTTAAAACAAAAGAATCCATGGATGCATGGATGCTAGAATCAGCAGTAAACTATCGAAAAAGAAATTCCTGGTATACAGCAGAGGGCCCGTATAACAAAATGGCAACAACTATCGAGCCGATGCCTTTATCCTTTAATGGCTTTGGAAGAAATCTGTTAATGGTAAAAGAGGACCGAGTATTAATTCGATACGAAAACAATCCTGAACGTTATTTTGAAAATCTGTTGATGAATTCCTTTGTAAACCTTGAAATATTTAAAGGAGATAAGCTTTTCTGGGAAACAGAGGTTACAAGTACCTACTTAAAAGGGCTTTTTGGAATTACTGCTCCGTTCATAGATACTAGATTTAATGAACAAATTGCTTTATTCCTTTATAGAGCTGGAAAAGATTTTGGCATGTCTGATTACAATCAAGCACTGAAGGATTATGCAGACTTACTTGTGAAACAGAAAAGCGAAGGAAATATTATCTCCGTAGATTCGAATTCGTATTATATCGCGGATTATTTCCCTATTGCACAGAAGGTCAAAACTCACTCTTCTATGAACCATGTGCTTGGTGGAATGAATATCCTATTGCAGGCTTATCAAGAGTTCGGAGAAGCAAAGTATTTAAACACTGCTAGAAGTATCCAAACAGCTATCGAAAAGGAAAAGAAGAAATGGATCAGACCTGACCACGATATATGGTACAAGGTTTCTCCCGAAAAAGAATTTGTAGGAAGAGATTATAATCACCTAACACTAGAGGATTTAATTAATTCATACGAGCTTTGGCAAGAGATTGATCCAAGTCACCTTCCGATTTTATATGACTTGATGGTATCGAAGGCAACCTATCTGGACAATAATAGACTAGGATATACTACAAAGATTAAACAAGGCTTAGAGAGACTGGATATGCTTGAGCTATTACCTGCAGGTTCAGAATTCACAGATGCAAACTAACATTCACTAAAAATAGCTGTCTTAAAGGTCATGACAAATGACTTTTGAAGACAGCTTTTTTATGTTATAAGAATATTCAATAGAAAAAAAGGAGAGAAATAAATTTCTCCCCCCATCTCTAATCATTTACTAGAAAACATATGAACAAAATAGTATTGGTTGCTGGAATCCTTAGCTATTCCAACCCCGATATTTGTATATTTACTATTTAATATATTGGCTTTATGTCCTGGCGAATTCATCCACGCTGTAACTACCGCGCTGGAGGATTTATACCCATAGGCGATATTTTCCCCAAATGTACGATAAGAGTAGCCGAATCCATCAGCCATGTCCCAAGGTTGTCCATAAGTTGGAGACTGATGATCAAAGTACTTTTGCAGAACCATGTCCTCTGCTTTGATAAAAGCTATTTGGTTCAATTCCTTATCCTGTTTAAGCTTTGAAAGACCTTGTTTTTCTCGTTCTTTATTAACAAGCTGGATTGTTTCACTAATGAAGCTTTCGTTTGCTTGCTTAATCGTTTTATATTGCTTTGAATATGGATCGTAAATTACATTAAAAGCAGTTGGATTTTCTTTATATTTCGCACTCTTGTCTAATAACACTAAAGCTTGAGCTCTCGTTACTGCTTTCGTTGGCTCAAAGGTAGTTTTGGTAGTGCCAGTTGAAATTCCTGTTTTAGTTAAAAAAGCAATGTATGGCGTTGCCCAATAGTCTTTAGGCACATCTTTAAATGAAACCTGTTCGTTTTGGTTAATGGAAAAATCGTACATTACTACAAGTATTTTAGATAGCTGTGCTCTTGTAAGAGAGTTATTTGGATGAAAATTCTTTCCGTCCTTGAATATCCCCATTTTTGTCAAAGCTGCTATTTCGTTATAAGCCGAATGTTCTGGGCTTACGTCCTCGTATTGTGGCTTAAAAGTGCCTCCTACGTTTTCTACATTAATTACTCTACTTATAATTTTTGCAGCCTGTGCTCTTGTAATAAATTCCTGTGGTCTAAATGTTCCATCCTCATAGCCGGTAATAATTTGCTTTTTTTGATTCGAAACCAAATACGGATAATACCAAGCGTCCTCGCTAACATCTTTAAATATTGAAGCACTTGCACCCATAGGTAGCATAAATAGTGCTATTACTAATATAAGAGATTTACTTATCAATTTCATAAAATTACCTCCTTTCTATAAGTATACTAAGAAAACTTCTATGTTACTAGATTTAAGGATTATTGGTTCCTATTACCTTATTAATGCTAAAACAATATGCATTTTTATCCCCTATATACTAAATACCAGAAAAACCTTTGAGTAATTATAATCTTCCCTTCCTTTAATAAAATGTTAACCTCTTACATATTTTAAGGTATGTAGGAAGAGAGGTCCTTTTATGTCAAAAAAACAGGTAATAGTTATTGCAGCTGCTTCATTCTTCTTTTTTATAATCGGGATAGCAGTATATTTAAATAGTGTATATAAGGAAGTTTCCGAAACCGCTGATGCGATGTACCAGCCCGATATTAGGAACACCTCTGAGCTGAGAACCACTGAGCTTGAATTAGTAAGGAAAGAGCCTTTTTCCGTCCTACTTTTAGGAGTTGACGAAAGAGATGGAGATATTGGCAGATCAGATACAATCATTGTTCTAACAGTAAACCCCTCCATAGATTCTATCAAAATGCTTAGTATTCCAAGAGATACATACACAGAAATCATTGGCTTAAACAAGATGGATAAAATAAATCATGCTTACTCTTTTGGCGGAATTGATACGTCCCTCTATACAGTTGAAAACTTGTTAGATATTCCATTAGACTATGTGGTCCAGGTTAACATGGAGAGCTTTGTGGAAATTATTAATATAGTTGGCGGTATTTCCGTTGAAAATCCCTTTCCGTTTGAAATAGCAGATTACACTTTCACCGAAGGTAAAGTCAACTTAGATGGTGAAGCAGCACTTCGTTACGTACAAATGAGAATGGACGATCCCGAGGGGGATTTTGGAAGGCAGAATAGACAGAAACAGGTATTACAAGCCGTTTTAAAGAAAGGCGCATCTTTGCAGCTCTTCACAAAATATAAAGAATTTCTTGGTATTTTTGAGAAGCATATTAAGACAAATATGACGTTTGAACAGCTAATAGATATTCAAAAGGGCTATACAAGTACTTTAAACCAAATAGAACCCCTGGCATTTGAAAATGGAGAAGGCATGTTTTTAAACGGAATATGGTATTACCAAACGAACAAGGATGAATTAGAGGAACTAAAATTCCAATTAAAAAAGCATCTAGAAATAAAAGAGACGACGCCATAAGCCCGTCTCTTTTATACTTCACTAAACTCACTTTTTTTATGAAAGTAGTTTGCCACAATGGCGCCTAATGTCAGATTCATCACCATATTCGCCACAGCAGGAACAGCAGCAAGCGAGCTAATATGTTCCATTGCTAGAGTAGCAGCTAAGGCGCTGTTACAAATACCAGTATGAAATAATATAGCTATCGCATAAGGGCGTTCAATTTTTAGCAATAAAGCAATGCCGTAGCCACTTAACATAGGAATGGCCACTTGAAGAAAAACTGCCACAAACAACATCGGTAGAATGGAAAGATTACTTGCCAAAGAGGCTTGTGCACTTGAAACTACCGAAAGTACAATGATAAATAAGGATAGCTGAGATAAAATTGCTGTATGTGGACGTATTTTTTCTACCTTCTTTGTAAATCTCCACTGGATGAATAACCCGATAAATAATGGAACGAATACGACATAGATAATATTTAAGAACATCGGCCAAAATTCGATGTTTATCAGCTTTCCAGCAAAGCTTTGAGTTAGGAAAGGAGTTAACAGCGGAGAGATAATAGTATCCATGGTAGCCATGGTGAGACTAAGTGCAGCTTCCCCGCCTGCTATAAAGGTATATACATTGGCAGAGGTACCACTAGGAACCGTGCCTGCTAGGATGATCCCTGTAGCTAGCTCCTCACTATCTCGAAAAAACAAAAAAGCGATAGCTACAGTAACAAGCACCATAACTAGCCATTTTAATGCAACACCTATTAAAGCATTTCTTGGCCTTTTGATTACAAAGATTAGCTTTTCTGTGGAGAGAGATAAGCCCATTAGCAAAAAAATAGTCCCGAGCCCGATTTCTGTAAACCCTTGAATTGGGTAAAAGAGGCTTGGAAAAATAAAAGCAAATAGTGCACAACAAACAATCCACCAAGGTAAATAATTTGAAATAACTTTAGAGCTTATATGTATTAGTCTCACATTTCCAGCCCCCTATATAACAAAACCTGTGCTTTAGAATTCTCTAAAGCACAGGAAAATGTCATCCAATTTTTTTATATACATATGCTCCCTTTTCCACTCGATCTAGGTCTACTCTATCTCCAATGGAAACCGGTGTTGGTATTCTTGTAGTTACCTTTGCATTGCAGTTATCCAATTCTACTAAAACTACAAAATAAGGAGCTAGATCAGCAAATTCAGTAGGTGCAACGTGAACCTCTGTAAAGCTGTAGACAGTGCCAGTGGTTTCAACCTCTCGCTCTTCCATTTTTCCCTCTAAGCATTTGGGGCAGCTATACTTTTTGGTCATACTCGCCTGGTTACATTTCGTGCAAGAATATATTTTCAACTACATCACACCCTTTCTAAAATATGGACAGTTGAATAAGATCCTGTTCCACCAAGGTTTTGCGCAAGTGCTAGACGTGGATTCAAAACCTGATTAGCTGCGGTACCTCTCAGCTGCTGAACCAATTGGTAAATCTGGGCTATACCTGTTGCTCCAATCGGATGCCCTCTAGAAAGTAATCCGCCACTAGTGTTCACTGGCTTTTCACCAGTTGGCTTTGTTTTTCCTTCCTCCACTGCCTTCCAGCCTTCTCCTTTTGAAAAGAAGCCCAGCTCCTCAATTGCTATAATTTCCGTCATAGAAAAACAATCATGAATTTCTACGACATCAATATCCTCTGGGCTAACCCCTGCCTTTTCATACGCTAGTCTCCCAGATTCTCGAATTGCGGGGATGGATAATAAATTATCCGCATCCTGCATTTGAGTAGGTCCTGAAGCTTGAGCAGTAGAGCGTATGTGGATTGCGGATTTTTCCTTTGATATAACTAATGCTGCTGCTCCATCGGTCATAGGCGAACAATCAAACAAGCCAAGTGGATTAGTAATCATCCTTGCTCCCATAATTTCCTCTATGCTAGTAGGCTTTTGAAATTGAGCCAGCGGATTATTGATGGCATTTTCTCTATTTTTTAGCGCTACCATTGCTAAATGCTTTTTGGAAGCCCCGGTTTCATAAAAATAGCGATTAGCTAGAACTCCAAAAAATCCTGGGAAGGTTAATCCCGCATTCTTCTCATTTGAATCATTATCCATTGCAGCATTAATTGCCTGCGTAACATCTATGGTGCTCGCATGCTTCATTTTCTCTACACCAGCAACCAAAACAGTATTATATTCTCCACTTAAAATACCAAGAATCCCTTGTCTTAAAGCTATTCCGCCAGAGGCACATGCTCCCTCCACCTTTGCAGTAGGGACAAAGCCTAAGCCTAAATCGTTCGCTACGATTGCACCAAGTATTTCTTGATTATAAATAGAGCCACCCATGAAATTTCCAATAAAAACAGCATCTACCTTTGGATTTCCTGCTTCCTCTAAAGCTTGTATACAAGCTTCTAGTAGCATATCCTTCATTGTACGGTCCACAAAGGTCCCAAACTTGGTCATGCCAGCGCCGTGAATATATACATTCGTCATACACTGACCTCCTTATGCTGGTTACGCATTTCTCTTTTTAAAATTTTTCCATAAGAGCTCTTTGGCAGCTCTTCTACTATATTAATAGTTTTAGGTTTTTTAAACCTAGCCATGTTTTCTTCACATAATGTATACAGAGCTTCCACCGTAACCTCTTCTTTTCCATTTGGAACTACGTAAGCTACAACGCATTCTCCCCATTTATCGTCTGGAATTCCTATAACACAAGCTTCCTTTACGCCAGGGTGCATATTCAGCACCTCTTCTACTTCTCTCGGATAAATATTAACTCCTCCTGAAATAATGACATCCTTTTTACGATCTACTATATGGACATACCCCTCTGGATTTTTCCAGCCTAAGTCTCCAGTGTGCAGCCAACCATCTTGAAGTGTTTCGGATGTAGCT
Source organism: uncultured Psychrobacillus sp. (assembly GCA_934234185.1). Classification (GTDB taxonomy): domain Bacteria; phylum Bacillota; class Bacilli; order Bacillales_A; family Planococcaceae; genus Psychrobacillus. The sequence continues at coordinate 11,303 of CAKQHO010000025.1, forward strand.
TTTTCATTATTCCAATAGCCCTTCATGACAAGAGAGCCTTTACAAATGATTTCGCCTACTTCTCCATCTTTTACTTCGTTGCCCTCATCGTCAACAATCTTCACCTGAACAAAGGGACCGATTCTTCCGCAGGATTCCAAATGTGCATGCAATTCCTTCTTCGGCATCATGGTAATACACATCGGTGCCTCTACCTGACCATATGTTTCCGCAAAAATTGGTCCAGTTAGTTTTAATGCTTCCTCTAGCTTACTAGCTGCTATTGGTGATCCTGCCATATTAATAGACTTTAATGTTGACAGCTTCGAAGCATCAAAGGTTGGATGTTGAATCATAAGGTTTACCATGGTAGGAACTAAAAAGATGATAGAAACCGAATCCTTTTGTAAATCATGGACGAATTCTTCCGGCTCAAATTTGTTATAGACTATTTGCGAAAGCCCGAATAACCAGGAAACATGTGATAGAAAGTTACTGCCATGCGTTAATGGTGCCACGTGGCCAATTACATCCTCATAATCCACCTCACATACCTGAGCAAGAGATAAAGCACCAGCAATCATGTTTCGATGAGACAGCATAACTCCCTTTGGATTGCCTGTTGTCCCAGATGTATACATAATAGCGAATAGATCATTCTCGTCAATCTGTTCTTCAAAGGTCTTACTAGTATATTTTTTTATCGTACCTTCGTAATCATCTCCTATTGCCAACACCTCAATAGAAGTATGGATAGGCTCAATAAGGGTAGTATCCCCAATGATTAATGATGGACTTGCATCTGCTAGCATATATTCATGCTCCTTAGGATGCAGACGATAATTTAAAGGCACCTTAATCATTCCACTTAATGCCACAGCAACATCTAGCTCTATATGCTCTAATCTATTCGGCATAAGGATCGCTATGCGATCTCCCTTTTGATACCCCTTATCATGAAAGAAAGAGGACAAAGCTTGTGCCCTTTCCATTAACTCCTTATAAGTAAAAGAACGATCCTTATCTTTTACAGCGAGCTTATCAGGATACGCGGCTGCTGATTTTATTGCTAATTGTGCTAAAGTTTCCAAATCATTTCACTCCTTCTCTCTAAATTGAAATATTGGCAGCTGGGTAATTTCATCTGGACCCCTTTTTAAGTCAATATCCTCTAATGGAAATAAAATGAACTCAATCGTGATAGCTACAGGATTTTCGCCTTCTAAAAAGTGACCTCCACTTATGTGCTGGTTGCAATCCACAAACATCCCGTGAAAATGAACATCTAGCTCTCCAAACAAATCTAGTCCAACAAAGCCAGTACCTGAAAGCAGCTCTACCTCTGTATCACTTTTAATCTTGGAGGAGTATTGCAGCTTTCCTTCTGCCGTTTTCTCCAGTTGAACGTAGGTCGCATATTCCAGCGAGCCTAAACATTGAAATTGAGCCGCCTGATACCCATATTTTTTGCATACTTCTTTTATGCCTTGGAAAAGGTCCACCCCTTTGGATAATCTTCCCGCAATACGATTAGACTTTTTATCTAATACCGCTTGAATCCCATTAACCAAAGCTATAACCTCCATCCACCTGTAAAACTTGACCAGTTGTATAGCCGGATTCACTAGAGGCGAAATAGAGAACAGCCTCCGCAATGTCTGTTGGGTTACCCATTCGTTTAATGACCTGCCTGCTTAAGTCGTATGGTATTCCGGTAGTAATTGCAGACTCCACTGCTCCAGGTGCGACTGAATTACAGGTGATCCCATGAACACCTAATTCCTTTGCAACCCATTTTGTCAGGGCAATCACAGCTCCTTTAGAGGCAGCATATGCAGGTCCGGATCTTCTAGCATCCTCTCCTCCTCCAGAAGTAACGCCACCGTTGATTCCCGAAATTGAGCTTATATTAATAATCCTTCCGAATTTTTGTTCCATCATATGTGGATAAACCGTTGCTTGAATAAACAAAAATGCCGCTTTTACGTTTGTGTCCATATCTCTGTCCCATACATCTATGGACATATCCTCTATACTTAGTCGCCCACATGTCCCGGCATTGTTCACTAAAATATGTAGTTCCCCGAAAGTATCTGCAGCTCTTGCTACTGTAGCTTTTACAAATTCCGGATCTCGAATGTCACCTAAGCACTCTAATATTCTTGCTTCGCTATTTTCTCCCTGTATAGCTTGGATGGTTTTCGAGCAAGAATTTAAATCTACCAGTACAACATTTGCCCCTTCCTTCGAAAGAGCAGCTGCTATGCCGGCCCCGATACCACTTGCAGCACCAGTTATAATCGCGGTACGTCCTTTAACTTTCATTCTGTCATCCCCCTTGTAGAAGTTTCTTATTTCACGTTTAATAAATCAGGTAAAAATGTAGAAATCCATGGAACATACGTGATTAGCATTAAAATAATTATTGATGACACTACAAAAGGTAAAACCCCTCTAGAGATTTCGCCTAATGATGACTTGGATATACCCGATGCCACATATAGATTCAGCCCTACCGGTGGAGTAAACAGACCAATTGCAAGGTTAACAGTCATAAACACACCAAACACCGTTGGATCAACACCTAGCATAATCATTACTGGAGCAAGTATTGGCACTAAAATATAGAAAGCGGATATAGCATCAATAAACATCCCAGCTATTAACAAAAGTACATTTACTAACAAAAGAATAATAATCGCATTGTCTGAAATACCTAACATCGCATCTGAAATTGTTCTAGCAATCTGCTCGGTAGTGATGATATAAGCAAAAACAGAGGCTGCCGAAACGATGAACATAACAGTTGCCGTTTGAACAGAAGAAGTTACTAAAATCTTATATAAGCTTTTAAACGTCAGTTCTTTATAAACAAAGAATCCTACGAAAAGACCGTAAAATACCGCCACTACAGCAGCTTCAGTAGGGGTGAAAAATCCTCCATAAATACCGCCGAGGATAATTAGTGGTATCATCAATCCCCACAGTGCATTTACAAATGCTTTCCAGCGTTCCTTTCCAGTTGCTTTTGTTTGCTGTACAAAGCCTTCCCCAGGTCCTTCTTTTTTCTCTTGTCTCCATCTTACAAACATGGCAGCGAGAACAAATCCTAACCCTAGAAGTATTCCAGGAATGATTCCTGCAATGAAAAGTCTAGCAATGGATATAGGAAGCTGATCGCCTGCCACTACTGCAAAAACGATAAAGGCAATACTAGGAGGAATAACTATCCCTATTGCTCCGGAGCTCGCTACTAGGCCGCCAGCTGTTTCCTTCTTAAATCCGTTACCTATTAATGCAGGAATTAAAATACCGCCAATCGCTGCAACTGTTGCTGGACCCGAACCAGATATTGCTGCAAAAAAGATAGCAACCATCACCGTCACAAAAACAATTCCACTTTTCTTATGGCCCACCAGAGATTGAGCAAAGTCTATTAATCTTTTCGATATTCCTGCGTGCTCCATAATAACTCCTGCAAGTACAAAGAAAGGAATGGCTAATAATGTGAATTTAGCTACACTTGTATACATGATATCTGCAACTAGTTCTAAGCCGAATAAGCCACTTCCAGTAACGAGGATGACAATGGAGGAAATTGCAAGCGCAACAGCAATCGGTGCCTTAAGAAAAACTAACAGTATAAATACTGAAAATAATATAATTGCCGTCATACAATTTCTCCTCCTTCCTGCTTGTCATTCTTAAACTCCACAATAGTCGCTTGGATCGTTCTATAGAGACATAACACGGAACCAACAGGCATTGCTAAAGAGAAAATCCACTGTGGCCATCCAAGGGATGGTGTTTTCTGTCCCATATCCATTTGGAATAAAACCATTTGTAAGCCATAATAAGAAAGAATAAGAAATAATCCTCCCATTAGTGCTCCAACAAGTACTGTAATCATTTTACGAACAACTCCATTTGCTCGATCAAATAATAAAGTAAAGCCAAGGTGTGCATTCTCACGCACACCTATAGCAGTTCCTACAAATGTTAAAAAGACAAAGAGATTAATCGTTATTTCCTCGGTAAATGACCATGAATAATTTGCAAACTCGCGAGAAATTATGTTCACAAACGCAACAGTCGACATGATAGAAAGGACAATTACTACTATCCCTTCCTCTAATTTATTGAGCACTCGGTTCATATACATCCCCCTAAGAATTAACGCTCTTGAAATGCTTTTAGTAAATCTTCTCCCCAAATAGAAGTATATTTATCGTATAAAGGCTGTACTGCTTCTTTAAACTGTGCAAGCTCTTCTTCTGTTGGCTCATAAAATTTCATTCCAGCTGCTTTTAACTCTTCTATTTGCTTCGCTTCCTTTTCACGTGCAATTTTCACTTGGTATTCAGCTGCTTCCTTACCAAGCTTTGTAAATAATTTTTGATCTTCCTCACTCATTGAATCGAATAGCTTTTTATTCATTCCAAGCACTAATGGATCATATGAATAGTTCCATGCAGTTAGATAATCCTGAACCTCGTTTAGTTTAGAGGAATGGATTACATCTATCGGATTTTCTTGACCATTAATCGTACCTTGCTGCAACGATGTAAAAACTTCAGAGAATGTCATCGTAGTTGGATCTGCTCCAAGCGTTCTATAAAGATCTGTGTACATTGTGATACCAGGAATACGAATCTTCATTCCCTTCATATCTGCCGGTGTTTTTATTTCCTTTACGCTATTAGTAATTTGTCTAAATCCGTTTTCTCCATATCCAAGTGGCTTAATACCTTTTTCCTCAAGAATTTCTTTAATCATTTCTCCACCTTTGCCGCCAAACACTTTGTCTACCTCATCTGTGTTATTAAATAAGAATGGTGCACTCGCTACACCAAAACGGTCATCTAAAATGGAGTAGATAATAGTCGAGTTAAATGTTAAATCTGTTGATCCTTTTGATAGCATTTCTACCGCTTTACCAGAATCTCCACCTGATAATTGCTCATTCGGGAAAACTTCTATTTTGATACGACCATCCGTTTCACTGCTCATGTCATCTGCAAGCTTTTGAGCAGCCTCATACCAAGTAGAAGTATCACTAACTGTCACTGACATTTTCAGCTTATACTCTTTCCCATCTGCATCTGCAGAGCCACCAGAATCAGAGCAAGCTCCTAGTAACAACATTGCCGCTAAACCTAAAGAACCCCATCTTAAACCTCTTCTTTTCATTTTGAATCCCCCTATTTGTTATTTTTTTGCAGTACCTCATATAAAAAATCTACTAGATGCATTGCCCTTGTTGTAGAGGTTAAGCCCTCCCTTTCAATACCAACCTTCATTTGTAATAAGCAGCCTGGATTTGTAGTGATGACAGTGCCTGCTTGAATTTCTTTGACTTCGTGCATTTTGGATTCTAAGATCAGTGCTGCCATTTTCGGTTGAAGGATATTATAAATTCCAGCTGACCCGCAGCAAAGCTCAGCATTTGGCAGCTCCACGTAGGTGTAATCATTTACTGCATTTAATATTTCACGTGGTTCGTTTATGACTCCACTTACATTTCGTAAGTGACAGGAATCTTGATAGGTAACCAAACCGGAAACATTTGATTCCTTCGGTAGATTCTCTAGTAAACTCGTAATTCCTAACTTTACAAAGAGGGAACTAATATCAATCTGTTTCTCTGTAAATTGTTTTGCCCTTTCATGCAGCTTTGGATCATCGATATAAAGCTTGTCATATTCTCCTAGAAATGCACCACACCCTCCAGCGTTATTGACGATAAAGTCGACATTATCTATCTCGAAAGCTTCGATATTAGCCAAAGCGTTTCTCTTAGATTTTTGAAGCTCGCCACTATGCCCATGTAGAGCCCCACAGCATTGCTGATTCTTAGGGATGATCACCTCACACCCTAATTGCTCCAAAATGGATATGGTATTTCTGTTCGTCTCATGAAACATCGTATCCATTAAGCAGCCTGTAAAAAATGCCACTTTCGTTTTCACTTCAGCCTTTGGAGATTTCGCATGCTGCTTTTTCGGTGGTGCTGGAAGAACGGACTCCATATCCTTCATAAACGGAGGGAAAAGCTCTAGAAATCCTATTTTCCTTACAACCTTTTGCAGACCTGATTTTTGATAAAAGCCAACCAAACCAACTACTGTTTCCATACTTTTCTGATTTGCAAACAAATTATCAAAAGCAACTTTCCGTACAACTTTCTCTTTAAAAGATTTAGGGCTTACCGATACAATTGCCTCTCTAGTTTCTTCTATTAAAGTTCCATATTGAACCCCTGCCGGACATGCAGGCTCACAAGCTCTACAGCCTAAGCAAAGGTCAAAGGCCTCCTCAATAGATCCATCCCAAGCAATCTGTCCATCTCTCACTGCCTTCATGAGTGCAATTCTTCCTCTTGGCGACTGCGTCTCATCAAAGTTACTGTGCAAATAGGTGGGACAATGAGGCAGACAAAACCCACATCTCATACAATCCATTAATTTATTTTCATCAACATGCGTGACAAATGACTGCTGCATCTTTTCCTGAAGCATTGTGGTCATGTTTGAATCACCACTCTCTGCTTACGATCCTTAGCGAATATTTTGCCAGGATTCATAATATTTTTAGGGTCTAATGATTGCTTAATGCCTTTCATTACTTCTAATCCAGCAGCTCCAATCTTCCATTCTAAATAAGGAGCTTTCATTTCACCTACCCCATGCTCTCCTGTAATGGTCCCTCCCAGCTTGATAGCACTATCAAAGATCTCACTAAAAGCCGCTTCTACTCTCTCCATTTCTTCCTTGTCTCTCACATCTGTTAGACAGGTTGGGTGTAGGTTTCCATCTCCTGCATGGCCAAATGTATAAATCATCACGTTGTGTTTGACAGCTATTCGCTGTATTTCTCGCACCATGTTTGCTATTTCAGAACGTGGTACAGTAGCATCCTCTAAAATCGTAGTTGGGCGCTTTCTTGCTAGAACAGACAATGCCACTCTTCTTGCTGTACTTAGTAGTACTGCCTCTTCTGCTGTTTGAGCGAGCTGAGTAGAACGAGCCCCCTGTGACATACAAATTTTATGTATCTCTTCCATGTCTGCATTGACTGTAGTTGGATCTCCATCCTGTTCAATTAACAGCATTGCCTCGCAATCGGTAGGAAGTCCAATTTTCATATAATCCTCTACATGCTCAATTGTTCCCTTATCCATAAACTCTAAGGTTGCCGGTACAATCTTCGCAGCAATAATAGAGGAAACTGTCTTCGCAGCCTTATCTAGTTCATCATAGAAAACTAGCAAGGTTTTTTTCGTCTTCGGAAGTGGGATTAAGCTCAGCGTTATTTCTGTAATTATTCCGATAGTACCTTCAGAGCCAACATAGAGGCTTGTTAAATCGTACCCTGCAACATCCTTGTTTAATTTACCACCTGTTTTTATCACTTCTCCATTTGGAAGTACTACCTCTAGCCCCATTACATAATCCTTGGTAACTCCATACTTCAATCCTCTTAAGCCACCAGAGTTTTCGCTAACATTTCCACCTATGGTAGATATTTTCATCGAGCTTGGGTCTGGTGGATAAAATAACCCCTTCATCTGAACCACTTCGTTTATATCCTTCGTAATAACTCCCGGCTGCACCGTTATAGTCAGGTTCTCCTCATCAAAATCGAGAATGCTATTCATTCTATTAAATAAAAGAACTACCCCTCCAGATGTAGGAACTGTTCCTGCCGCTAGATTAGTACCTGATCCCCTTGACACGATAGGAATGTTATACTCGCTACAAATCCTAACAATCTCTTGTATTTGCTCTGTACTCTCTGGTGATAGCACTAAATCTGGCATTGCCTGAAAGTTTGCGGTAGCATCGTAGGAATACGCAAGCTTTTGAGCTACAGAGTGCTTTGCAAATTCTTCACCAGTAACAGCAATTAGCTTCTTCATTACACCGTTATCCATATGCCATCTCCTTGTCACTTTTAGAAAGCGTTTTCATTAATTTTAATATTCAAAGCATTAGGAATATATGGTTATATACACAAAGTTTCGTCACATTTTAGACAAATAATTTGTGCATATGTACAAAAAGGGTTAGTATCGGTTATCGGATTAAAATAAAAAAAGCACTTCATCGAAGCACTCAAAATGGAAGTATAGCGTATGTAATTCTAGAAAAAGTTGGATATTTTACTGCCGCAAATTATCTTTTTTGTCTAATGGGTCGACTCAATAATCTCCCCATTTGAAGGATTGACATAGTAAAAGGCGTTGTACATATAATCGTCAGGTCGATCAGCGGTCTTAATATATACCACGTATACCTTCATATCTTTCTCATATTTCACTGAATATTTGTAGTGAATCTCTGTTTGGTCCCCCTTCCATACAACTGGTGAATTAAGCCCATCTAGTTTAGCTTGGGCTAAGGCAATCTGATTAGCTTCCTCTACTGTTATATTAAATGACTCTTCGCCTAAAACATTGGATAGCTGGAATGCTGTTGATAGAAGTAAAATGAAAAGCAAAACGGCTCGAAAAATAACTTTCCAATTAATAAAAACTCCACCCCTTCATCTTTATCTACCAACTGTATTCGTTATAAAAGATGAATTTCCTTCTTAATCTTCCCCATACTCTTCTAATAACCTAACCCCTAAATAGATGAGAAATAAATCATGAATTTTGGAAATAGAGAGTCCAGTTAAATCCTCTACTTTTTGTAGTCGATAAGTCAATGTATTCTTATGGATATGCAATTTTTCTGCTGTATTTTTCATGGATTGATTTTCCCCAAACCATACTCTTAAATTATGCAAAAGCTCTGGTTCCTCGTGCAAAGGGTGGACTGTTCGTTGAATATATCTATCTCTCGTTTCCTTTGGGAGGCTATGAAGAATTAAATCAAATAATAGCTCTCTTTCAAATATTACTCTACCTTGTTTTTGTGAAACCTTTGCCGCTCTTTCTGCTTGATTAAAGGATATCATTAGCTCCTGATTGTCTATAAGATCTCCAATACCAGCAGCTAAAAGTATCTTTGTTTTTCTTTTCATATGAAGTAAAAGGTTTTCCATTTCCTGCCTCAAAAAAACCTGATCTAACATGGGAATAACGACTACAAGCTTATCCTGACCCCATCTACTTATAATAACTTTTGGATGGATGCCTTGTACGGATAGCAAAAATTCTACATCCTCTGTAGAAAAACGATATTGATTTTCTTCTACCTGGAGGATTGCTATTTGTTTATAAAATGCTACTTCGATTCCTAAAACTTCGGCGCGGTTATAAAACTGCTTATCCTTTGTATTAGAAGTAATCCATTCGATCATAAAAAATTCAAACTCTCGAATCTTCTCCTCTTTTTCCTTCCTTTTTAAAGCGTCCTGAATAAATAGCTCCACCACTCTCCTAATAAGAAGCGCCTGGGGTCTAATTTTCTCTGGCTCTCCAGTTATGCCGATTACCGCAATGGGATGATCTTCTATGATAATAGGAATAACTATACCCTTACGAACTCCCTTCAGCCTAGCAACTTCCTCATCTGACATAAGGATCAACCTCTCCTCCTTCAAACTGAGGAGAGCACCCTCGTGAAATTGGTTAATCCTGGTCGGATCTGTACTTACTTGAATAAACCCCCTGGAATCTGTCAAGATGACATCCTCTTGTATTAAGTGACTTAGCTCATTAATAATCTCTTGTCCTAGCTCATCAAATTTGAACACGAACTTTCCCCCTGTTCACCATTATAGAAATATAACAATTTAATAAAAAAAACCAGCTGGCTAAGCCGCTGGTCTACGTTAACTTTTGAATGAACGCTTCTAATCTATTAAGCCCTTCCTCTAAAACGCTCATGGAATAGGCATAGGAAATCCGTATATATCCTTCTCCATAAGGGCTAAACGTGCTGCCTGGCACTACAGCCACGCCACACTCCTTTAATAATCTAGTTGCAAATTCAAAGGAAGGAATCCCAAAGTCTTTAATTGATGGGAAAATATAAAATGCTCCATTAGGCATTTCAACAGGGAGTCCTATATCTAGCAGCCTTCTATAAACAAAATCTCTTCTTTTTATATATTCCTTGTTCATCTCACTCGGAACATCCTTCGAGTTCGTTAAAGCTTCAATGGCAGCATACTGAGCTGGCAAGGATGCACAAATAGAGTTATATAAATGCACCTTCAATACATGCTCCATCGTCTCTTCAGGTCCCATGATAAAACCTATTCTCCATCCTGTCATCGAATGTGATTTAGAAACTCCATGGATATAAAATAGTTTCGAGCGAATCTCTTTATATGCTGCGAAGGAAATATGCTCTCCTAAAAATGTATTCTCACTATATATTTCATCCGAAATGATATATACATCCTTATCTTCCAGCATTTGCACCAATTCGTCCATAGTTTCCTTCTGAATCACTACACCTGTAGGATTCGAGGGATTGTTAAAAAGAATGGCCTTTGTACGCTCATTAATTAATCCTTCTAAACGTTTTGCATCAGGCTGAAGACCGGTGTCCGTGGTGTCCAAATAAACTACCTTAGCTCCACAAAGCTCAATTACAGGCTCATATCCCGAATAAATAGGAGCAGGTAAAATAACCTCATCCCCTTCGACAAGGATAGTTCTTAAAACAGTATCTATCGCTTCGCTAGCCCCATTAGTAATAATAATTTCCTTCAGCGGATCATAAGAGAATCCGTATTTTTGTGAGAAAAACTCATCCACTACCTCCCGCAGCTCCACAAGACCTGCATTATGAGAATACCCAGTAAGATCATTCTGAATAGCATGTATGCCCGCATTTTTTACTGCTACAGGGGTAGGGAAATCTGGTTGTCCAATAGTTAAATTTACAGCATCCGGATAATGGACTAATTGATTTGAAAACTGACGAATCCCTGGTTGCTCTAAAGCTTTTGCTCTAGGGTTTATTGATAAAGACATAAAAAATCCTTCCTTCTAACTTAGTTCTTTTCGTAAAACCGGCAATTCCTTATCACGCATCCTCCTAAAGCACGCGGTGAACGAGAAAGTTGTAAATTTGAGCTTAATGTTGTAAAAACGAGCGATTAAGTTGTAAAAACTAGCAGTTATGTTGTAAATTTGCTCAAATGTGCTGGAAGTACACTCTGTTGATGGCAGCGACAGGGAACCACATCAGCTTTAAGTATCTCTTACCCCATGGGTAGCTTCCGCTTGAAGCGCACATCAAGTACCTGCCATCTTACTTAAACAAACCTGGTAGCCATAAAGAAAGACTTGGAATGAAAGTAATCACAAGAAGAGTAACAATCATAGACAGTAAGAATGGAATAATTGCCATGACAATCTTTTCAAACTTTACATTACCTACACTAGAAGAAACAAATAGGTTCACTCCTAGCGGTGGTGTGATAAATCCAATAGCAAGATTTGCTACCAATATAACGCCAAAATGTACTGGGTCAACCCCGACAGCAACCACGATTGGCAAAAGAATAGGAGTTAAAATAACCAATGCAGAAATAGTGTCAATGAACATGCCGACTACTAACAAAAGAATATTTATAGCAAGTAGAATAACAATTGGATTTGTAGACAAATTGGTTAAGAAAGCTGAAATATCACTTGGCACCTGCTCCAGTGTCATAAAATACGCGAAGGATACAGATAGCCCTATAATAATCATCGTCGTTGCATTGATAACAACTGCCTCACGAAAGCATTCATACACCGATTTCCAAGTTAGTTCCTTGTAAACAAATAATCCGATAATCAGAGAGTAAACAACTGCTACGACTGCTGCCTCCGTTGGGGAGAAAATCCCTCCATAAATACCACCTAAAATAATCACAGGAATAAGTAAAGCCCATTTTGCGTCATAGGCCGCTTTTAATACTCGTTTGAAGGTAAAAATCTCTTCAGCCTCTGCTTTATATCCTCTTTTTTTCGCAATGAAGTAAGCGGTAACCATAAGGGCTAACCCAAGAAGAATACCAGGGATAATTCCTGCTAAAAACATGCTTCCAACAGAAACACTTCCAATAACACCATATAGAACAAACGGAATACTAGGAGGAATTATTACCCCTATGGAACCAGCAGAGGCAGAAACTGCAGCTGCAAATCCGCCATCATACCTCTTGTTTTTCATTTCAGGAATCATGAATCCGCCTATTGCCGCAACCGTAGCTGGACCTGATCCAGAGATTGCTGCAAAGAACATAGAAGCAACAATTGTTACTAAAGATAACCCGCCAACAATCCATCCTACCATTGCTGCAGCTAAATCTAGCAACCTTTTTGACACTCCGCCCTTACTCATCAACACCCCAGCTAGCATAAAGAAGGGAATAGCAAGTAAAGGAAAGGAATCAAGAGACGTAAAGGCTTTCTGTGCAATAATTCCAAGTGGTAAAGTAGAACCAAAATATATTGCCACTAATGCCGAAACACCAAGAGAAATAGCAATTGGAACGCCTATTAACAAACAGACAAATAACGTACCGAATAATAGAGCGATTGTCATACGATTATCTCCTCATCTTTCGGCTTTTCATAATTTCCTTTAAGCACCTCTTTAATTTGGATAATCAAACGAATTGCCATTCCGATTCCCCCAAGAGGAATAGCAAGGTATGCAATCCAGATGGGAATTTGCATAGCTGGTGCAAGCTGACCATGTTCGATACTGCTTAGCACTAATTCCGTTCCGAAAACGGCTAAAAATAATGCCATCACGAACCATACGAGAATAGATAGAATTTCTAGGACCTGTCTAAACTTCCCATGGAAACGTGTGATAAACGCCTCCACTCGAATATGCTGTCTAAGCTTTACTGCATAGCTTGCGCCAATCCATACTTGGAAAATATGAATATATCTTGCCAACTCCTCTGTCCAGCTAGGAGCAGCGGAGAAAACTTTCCGTCCTACAACTTGTCCAAAAATTAGCATAACCATGATTGCCAATGAGAGAACCAATAAAAACTCTTCCGCTTTAGAAAACCTTTTAATCATCAGCTCACCCCTTTATTGATTGTTAGCCTCCTGAGCCATGTTAACCAATTCTTCACCAATCTCAGAGGTATATTTATCATAAATAGCTTTCGTAGCGTCTCTAAACTCATTCTTTTGTTCCTCTGTTAATTCATTAATTTGCATGCCTTCTTCTTCTAATTTTTTCAGGAACTCCACATCCTGTTCCTGGGCAATAGAACGCTGCTCCTCACGATATTCCTCTGATGCTTTCATCACAATCTCTTGAAGATCTTCAGGTAGGCTACTATAGAAGTCATTGTTCATCAAAAGAATAGTAGCAGCATAAACATGACCAGTAAGAGTCAGGTATTTTTGAACCTCATAAAATTTGTTTGTATAGTATAGAGAAATTGGTGACTCCATCGCATCGTATGTTTTTTGTTGCAGTGCAGTATATAGCTCTCCGAAAGCAAATGGGGAAGCATTTGCACCGAATGCCTTAAAGGTATCCGTATGTACTGGATTTTCAAGTGTACGATATTTTAAGCCTTTTAAGTCAGCTACACCTTCTATAGGTCCATTGTTATTCGACATATGACGGAAGCCATTCTCAGCAAACACAAGACCTTTCATATCATTCTTCTCTAATTCATCTAATAGCTGTTGGCCAAGATCTCCGTCTAGTGCACGGTATGCTGCTTCATTATCATTAAATAAAAATGGTAGATCGAACACCATGAATTTTTTATTAAAGGATGCAAGTGGTGCAACTGCAGGAATCGTCATCTCTATGTTGCCTAACTGTACAGCTTCGATTGCCTCACGGTCAGAAGCATACAATTGACCATTTGGATACAACTCTACCTTTAATTTCCCGTCCGATTCTTCCTCTAGCTTTTCTTTATATTTTAATGCAGCTAGATGCGTAGATTGTTCTTCGGAAACTAGGTAAGCAATCCGTATTTTGTATTCCTCTCCATCTCCTGAATTTGAAGTAGTTGGTCTTCCACAAGCTGTTAAAATCATTACAACAATTAATAGTAACCCCGTAAGTTTTTTCATTTCTTTTCCTCCTTAAAGTATGATAAAAATCTTTTTTCAACTTGTTCTAGGTGTTTAGACATGAGTTGCCTTGCGAGATCATTACAGTGGTTTTGGATGGCCTTTAAAATCTCTACGTGTTCAAGATATGCACCCTCCGCACTCATTTCTAATGTATTGGAAAGTAAAAGAAATGCTCTGCTTACTCCAGTGTTAGCATCCTTTATTAGCATAGTGAGCTTTTTGTTTTCACCGATACTTCCAATAAGTAGATGAAACTCTCTGTCTAAATCGATAAACGCATGGTACTCCTTTTTTTCGACAGATTTTTTTTGTGCCTCCAAATTACCTTGTAACTCACACAGTACAGAATCCGAAATTAGGTGAGCATTTTTTTCGATGTTATGTAGCTCTAGCAGTCTTCTAACTTCCATGTAATGCAATCCGTCTTCCCTTGTAAAAGTGGCTACGGTTGCTGGCTTAGCCTTATTCAGCTGGACTAGTCCCTCCGTAGCAAGTCTTTTAATAGCCTCTCTTATTGGAGTCCTACTAATCCCCAAATCCATCGCTAGCTTTTCTTCTGGAAGCTCTTCCTCTTCAGCAAGTGTTCCCTGGATAATTGCATCCTTCAATGATTTGTATGCCTGATCAGCCAGAGATTCTCGTGGAAACAACTTTTTCAAAAGATGTATCCTCCTCCTGTATACTGTATACACAAATAATATAGTATGATATTATCCTTGTAAACTGAAAGTTAGAATTTTTAGAATAGGTAGGAGAATCAAAATGGATAAAAGTTTACTAGAATTATTTGTGAATCAGCTTGAGAAAGATCAGATAAGTAGGAGCGAATCTGAGCTTTTTCGCCATAGTCATGACGAATCTCCTTATGCTAATGTGGAGCCAGATTTCGTATACTTTCCTGAGCAAGTAGAGGACATTCAGCTGCTCATGAGGCTAGCCAATGAATATGAAATACCAGTTACACCCTACGGGGCTGGTTCAGGACTAGAAGGCCAAGCAATTCCCGTTCAAAAGGGAATATCTATTAACTTCGAACGGATGAATCGAATAGTAGAGTTTTCACCGGAGGATTTACTAGTTACAGTGGAGCCTGGAATTACTAGGCTTCAATTGAATGATTACATAAATAAGCATGGCCTATACTTCCCTATTGATCCGGGTGCAGATGCATCTATTGGAGGAATGGTTGCAAACAATGCAAGCGGAACAACCGCAGTGCGCTATGGTTCCATGCGTGAGCAAATTTTAGACATTGAGCTTGTGCTGGCAGATGGAACAGTAATTCACACTGGTTCCAAAGCAAAAAAATCCTCCTCTGGCTATCATTTAAATGGCATTATCGCAGGCTCAGAGGGTACTTTAGGAGTAATTTCAAAAGTCACATTGAAGCTACATGGAATCCCAGAAAAAATAATAGCTGCACGTTGTACGTTTGATACTCCAAGAGCTTGTGCGGAAGCTGCACAGGCAGTTCTTGCCTACGGAATTCCTATAATGCGTATGGAGCTAGTAGATGCACCTAGTATTAAGCAAGTTAATAGCTCTGGTAACTACCATTTTCCCGAACAGCATTCTTTATTTTTCGAATTTGCCGGGACACCTAACATCGCAGAGGAAGAGGCGACTGTGGTAGAAGGCTTAATGAAGGAGCTTGGCTGCCAAAACTGGGTAAGAGCCCAAACTCCAAAGGACCGATCAGATCTATGGAAAGCTAGGCATGAGCTGGCATATTCCTATAAGCATATAAAAGGAAAGGTAAATACTGGTGCAGATGCTTGCGTTCCCATATCCAAGCTAGCTGACATGGTTGTGTTTGGACGCACCTTAATAGAAGAAAGTGGTTTAATGGGAGGGGTATTTGGTCACGTAGGAGATGGCAACTTCCACACGCTTGTTATGTATGACCCAAACAATAAAGAAGAGAGAGAAAAGGCGGAATATACTAATTCACAGATTGCGCTTAAAGCAATATCACTTGGTGGAACCTGCACCGGGGAGCATGGGGTAGGTATTGGGAAAAGGAAATATCAAATAGCAGAGCATGGAGAAGCAGTCGAATTAATGAAAGCATTGAAGCGAGTCTTCGATCCAAAGGGAATTTTAAACCCTGGGAAAATCTTTTATTAAAAAGAACTATATATAAAGCAGGTGCTGTTATCGGCACCTGCTTTGTTGTATTAATATACCTTATCTCCATTAAATATAGAATTCTTTACAATCACATAATCTACATTCCGGATTGCATCAAGCTTGTTGCCTCCGGCATAGGAGATAGAAGATTGTAAATCCTGCTCCATTTCAATTAGCGTATCCTCTAAATGTCCTTTGTGCTCTACATACATTTTTTTACCTTCGACATTTTTACGCTCTCCCTTTTGAAATTCAGAAGCTGATCCAAAATATTCTTTATATAATTTTCCATCCTTCTCTATCGTTTCTCCAGGAGATTCCTCGTGACCAGCGAAAAGAGACCCTATCATAACCATAGAAGCTCCAAAACGTACGGACTTGGCTATATCTCCATGCGTACGTATTCCTCCATCCGCAATAATCGGCTTGCTTGCAGCCTTTGCGCACCAGCGTAATGCTGCAAGCTGCCAGCCTCCTGTCCCAAATCCTGTTTTAATTTTGGTGATACATACCTTTCCAGGTCCAATCCCTACTTTAGTAGCATCCGCCCCAGCGTTTTCTAGCTCTCTCACCGCTTCAGGTGTACCGACATTCCCAGCAATTAAAAAGCTGTCTGGTAAATGCTTTTTAATATGTTTAATCATATTAATAACAGCATTAGAATGACCATGGGCAATATCTATTGTAATGAACTCAGGCACGAGGTTTTCCTTTGCTAGCTCTTCAATAAATTCGTATTCTTCTTCTTTCACTCCAACGCTTATGGAAGCTACTAGCCCTTTTTCCTGCATATCTTTGGTAAAGGATATGCGCTTCTCTGGCTGGAAGCGATGCATGATATAAAAATATCCTTGCTCGGCTAAATAAAGAGCTATTTTTTCATCTATTATTGTCTGCATATTAGCAGGTACTACTGGTAATTTAAACGTATGGCTACCAAGAGTCACACTCGTGTCACATTCCGTTCTACTATTTACAATACACTTTGCAGGAATTAGTTGAATATCCTCATAATCAAATACATTTTCCATCAAGAAACACTCCTAAAAACGAATATTTTCTTCAAAACAAACATTAATGTTCGTCCATTGGTTAATTTACAGTATTTTCTACGGGATGTCAAAGACTTTCTTCTCTCTTTTTACTTTCTATAGAACTTTGCTCGTTTTCAGTGTTAATTTCTGTGTAACGGGTAAATTAATCAAGAGTAAATAGAAAGTAGGTGTTTTTGTGGCTAACACAAATCGACTAAGTAATGAAAAATCCCCTTATCTTCTTCAACATGCCCATAATCCAGTTGATTGGTTTCCTTGGGGTGAAGAGGCCTTTGAAAAAGCACGAAAAGAAAACAAGCCAGTCTTCGTCAGCATTGGCTATAGCACTTGCCATTGGTGTCATGTGATGGAAAAGGAATCCTTTGAGGACGAGGAAGTTGCTGAATTATTGAACAAGCACTTCATTTCTATAAAGGTGGACAGAGAAGAAAGACCAGATATTGACTCTCTCTATATGAATGTATGTCAGATGTTGACCGGGCAAGGAGGCTGGCCATTAAATGTATTTTTAACACCAGATCAAAAACCTTTTTTTGCAGGTACCTATTATCCAAAAGAAGCCAAATACGGTCGCCCTGGTATGATGGAGCTTATTCCCCAGTTATATAATGCCTTTTCAACGAATACAAAAAAGATGAATGATCTAAGTCTCAAACTGACAAACGCATTACATAAAAGCTCTCATGCCGAAGCAGGTTCTCTTTCTCCAAAAATAACAGAGGCTGCATTTCAGCAGCTTAGGAGCATGTATGATGCTGAAAATGGCGGCTTTGGAGGAGCACCAAAATTTCCTACTCCTGGACAGCTTTTGTTTCTTCTGCGCTATTATGAAACAAAGAAGGATCCAGAGGCACTAAATATGGTGGAAACGACGCTTGATAGTATTGCTCGAGGTGGAATTTATGACCATATAGGCTATGGGTTTGCTAGATATTCTACAGACCCTATGTGGCTGGTACCTCACTTTGAAAAGATGCTTTATGATCAAGCGCTTCTTTTAATCGCTTATTCTGAAGCATATCAAATCACTAAAATCCCTCAATATCAAGAAATTGTTTACAATACAATCGAGTTTGTTGAACGAGAGCTTACTCATCCAGAAGGAGGCTTTTACTCTGCGATTGATGCAGACAGCGAGGGTGAGGAAGGTGCTTATTACATTTGGTCCTATAAAGAAGTAATGGAGCTGCTGGGTGAAGAAGAAGGCGCTTTATTTACAAAGGCTTATGATATAACAGAAGAAGGAAATTTTGAAGGCAGGAACATACCTAACCTAATTTTTGCCGAGGCTGATCCACTCTTAGAAGAGTTTCACCTATCCTTAGATGAGCTAGAGGAACGACTAGAGGCTTCTAGAATCATATTATTTGAAAGAAGACAAAGTAGAGTCTACCCTCACTTGGACGATAAAATCTTAACCGCCTGGAACGGACTAATGGTAGTAGCTCTTACAAAAGCTGGTGCCGTTTTCAAGGAACCAAAATTTATAGAGAAAGCAGAAAAAGCTTTATCCTTCATCAATCTTTACTTGAAGAACAGTGACATCTTATACGCACGCTTTAGAGACGGCGAAGCTAAACATATCGCTTACTTAGACGATTATGCTTTTCTCTTATGGAGTTATATTGAACTGTACGAGGCAACTGGCAATACCTCTTATTTAGAAAAAGCAGAGCAAACTGCTGCGTTGATTTTCCAAAACTTCGAGGATAAAGAAAATGGAGGTTTTTATTTTACTCAACATGATGCTGAGAAGCTCTTTGTAAGAGAAAAAATTACATTAGATAGTGCCATTCCATCTGGAAATGGTATTGCTACTCTTCAGCTTTGGAGACTTGCCAAACTAACGGAGGACTTGGATTTAATGAGAAGTGTGGAGAAACTACTAGCTATTTTTGCAGACGATATTAATACTTATCCATCCTCTACCCTTACGCTTTTAAGCACTGAGCTGGCCCTTCATGCGGAAGGAAGAGAAATTAAAATAGTAGGAAGCGATACTGAAAGTGTCCTAAACCTTTTAAATACCACCTTTAGACCTTACGATGTCTGGACCCATAAGCATTCACTGGAAAAACAAATAGAAGTAGAAGTTTGTCAAAATAATGTTTGTCAATTGGCCATGTCTGATATTGGACAAATATTTGGAGAACTAACAAAATAATCAGTGAGGACGACTAAACCTGGTCGTCCTTTCCCATTTTCCCTTCTATATGAAGCTCTAAAAGCTTGATACGTTGACTTAGTTCTAATACTGCCTGCATTATTTGCTGTCGTTCCGCAATAGAAATAGTGGAAATTCCCTTTACCTGTTCGACGGAATATTCTACTTTTCGAATATTTCCCTTCATACCTTTAACTAGCCCGTATACTCTCAACAGCTTCTCCCCCCTTTCCTCTCATTTTACTGTTTTTTTCATCCTTTTCAATTTTCAAAATTGGAGATAATATGCAACTATTTCAATACCAAAGAATTTAAGACATAAGAACGGGAAATTCATCACTTTTTTCACTTTAAAATAAAATATTGGACTTGGAAGAGCTAAATAGGAATATATTATAAAAAAAGGCAGGAGGTCATTGAGAATTAAGCGTAACCCAGTTGACCCGGAGGAAATGAAAAGGCGTACTGATTTAGATGAAATAGCTTCTCTCAATATGATAGGGGAAGGAGGACCCGTATATTCAGTAGAAGATTGCGATGAAGAAGAGTCTCCCGCCTGAATCACTACTTTTTTTATAGTTAAACAAAAAGAAAGGTGCCCTATAATCCTGGGCATCTTTTGTTTTACAAAGAAACTCCTCTGCTATCTGTTTGGGGAATATTTTTGTTGTAATAAGTCATTGTGTTTAATGGAATATTATGATAAATTAAGCAATAAAAGAAAATGAAGTCTTCACTTCATAACTACTTATAAATAACGTAACAACTTCAAAAAAAGGAGAACATCTGTTGATATTACATAATCTAATTAAAGACCATTTTGTATCTATGTCAAAAAGTCAAAAAAAAATAGCGAATTATGTACTTGATCACCCTCGGGATATAGCTCTCTACTCTGCTTCAGAGCTAGGTGCAAAAATAGGAATAAGTGAGTCTACTGTCATACGTTTTTCTTATACTTTAGGATTTACAGGGTATGTTGAATTACAAAAGCTAATGCGAGAGCATTTTTTTATTAACGAGCCTACCTTTACTCCCTACCAGCATACTGAAATTAACTTGCAAGAGGAGAAAAGCTTTCACAAACAAGTAATGGAAAAGGACCGTCTGTCAATCCTTACTACTATGAATCAAATCGATGAAGCTTCATACTATGCAGCAGTTCAACGTCTTTCTAAAGCGAAAAATGTATATGTGTTAGGACTTCGTACTTCCTATTCTGCTGCCAACTGGCTTTCATTTTCTCTTGGTCTAGTAAAGGAAAATGTACATTTTATGCGTCCAGACACGGAGGATATCATTCGGACGATTACTCAAATGAATGCTAATTCTGTTGTAATTATTATTTCCTTCCATCGATACTTGAAGGAAACACTTCAAATCGCTGAATTAGTGAGAAAGCAAAAGGCCTATATTATCGGTATCACTGACTCAATGTTAGCTCCTATTCATGTATATAGTGATGTGTTATTCCCTATCTATTCTCAAAACAAGTCTACTTTTGATGTTGTCTCGCCACTATTCTCTTTTATGAATGCTATTGTGTCAGGATTGATTGTAGAACAAAAAGATGCCTTTAAGCATAGGCAACAAATGTATCAAAATATTCCAAGCCATTTTTTGTTCGAGGAGTCGGGTGAAAGTTAGAAGAATTAATAACAGTCTTAGAGTGAACGAGTGGAGGAAGTCATGCATGCAAGATCATAACCCATTTAAACAGCCTTTTCAAATCACTATTACTGAACAGAATTACCCTATTTTAATAGAGCCGAATAGGTTTCAGCCAACAGGAGAGGGATATGAAGTTCCAATACCCCAGCTCATAGATGAGATGAAAATTACCGACCCCCCATTAGCATTAAAATGGGGATTACAAATTCGTAAAATTATGCAGACTTTATTTAATGAGGATTATTCCATTATTGCGGTGAGGAAAACGAATGAGCCTGTAAACTATTATCAATTCGTAAAAAAAGGAAAATTTTCTATATAAAGGAGTCGCATCATGTACATTAAAGAAATCAACATTCGAAGACTCAGCATGAGATTAAAGTCTCCTTTTCAAACTAGCTTTGGAAGTATTCAAGATAAACCATTTTTTTTGATTGAGGTATGGGATGAACTTGGAAATAGCGGATTTGGAGAATCTACTGCCTTTAGCGCTCCATGGTATAACGAGGAAACCGTTGAGACAAACTTTCATATAATGAAGGATTTTCTTATCCCTTTGCTCCTACATAAGGAGCTATCTCATCCTGATGAAGTTAGCATCCTTTTTTCTTCCATCCGGAAAAATAATATGGCCAAGGCAGCAATCGAAGGAGCCGTATGGGATTTATACGCAAAGAGAAATAAAATCACATTATCCGAAGCACTCGGGGGTACCAAGAAGCAAATAGAAGTTGGGGTAAGTATTGGTTTACAAGAAAGCCCTGAAGCATTGCAACAAGTGATAAAAAACCACTTACAAGAAGGCTATAAAAGGATAAAAGTGAAGATTAAACCTGGAGAAGATTGGCAGTTAATAAAGAGCATAAGAGATACTTATCCAGATATCGCTCTCATGGCGGACGCA
This sequence comes from uncultured Psychrobacillus sp., assembly GCA_934234185.1. GTDB lineage: Bacteria > Bacillota > Bacilli > Bacillales_A > Planococcaceae > Psychrobacillus. The sequence goes on from CAKQHO010000025.1 coordinate 33,220, forward strand.
AATTCTGCTTATACATTTGCTGATATTGACCTTTTGAAAAAACTAGATGACTTCAATCTTTTAATGATAGAGCAGCCGCTTGGCTTTGACGACATTGTGGATCATGCTAGGTTGCAAAAAGAACTGAAGACACCGATATGCTTAGATGAAAGCATCCATTCTTTAGAGGATGCAAGAAAGGCAATCGAGCTTGGCAGTGCTCATATTATTAATGTAAAGACTAGCCGAGTAGGTGGTCTGACAGAGGCAAAAAAAATTCATGATTATTGCCAACAAGCCGGGGTACCCGTTTGGTGTGGCGGCATGTTAGAGGCTGGTATTGGCAGAGCTCATAATATTGCTCTAGCTTCCTTACCAAATTTTTCGTTACCTGGTGATATCTCTGGCTCATCAAGATATTGGGAAAAGGATATTATCACTCCAGAGGTAGTTGCTGAGAATGGCTATATCACCGTTCCTTCTGGCTATGGGATAGGCTTTGAAATAAATCTCACTGCTATGAAGCAATTTACAAAAGAGGAATATAGTTGGAAATAAAAGTGAGGTTGTCCATACTTTTTTTGGACAACCTCGTTTATATGTTATTGCTTATAAAGCGATTTCTTCTACATTTTTGTTATAGGTTTCTTTTATTTTAGCGTTTAACTTATCAATTCTTGATTGAAGGTTCGCCTGAAGAGAATCGTCTGCTGCTCTGTCTAACTTATTCGTTAATACCCTTGCTTTAATTAATTTCCAAACGGCTTTGTTTACTTTTCCTTTTTCAAAACTATTTTCTGCATTTTGTAGAGTTCGATGAGCATTTAGTACAAGCACTGCATCTGCTAACGCCTCTTGACTCGGTACTATATAAGTATTGATAAGGCTTTCCTTATCCTCCTGGTTATTTAACTTATCAATCAAAGAGGTTAACTTTTTAAGATGAGAAGAAAGCACACGGCTATTTTCCTGAATACCTGTCCAATCTACATTTGCTTCTGCAGTTTCTAGTGCATTAACAACAGGGAGAACATTATTATCTCCGTATGCAGTTACATCTGCTACAGTGACAGCAGGGACAGGAGCTGGAGTAGGTATCACCTTATTTGGCTTGTCTGCTTTTACCTTATCCACATGCTTCCTTTCTTCTTTACTTCTGTCTTTTCCTTGAAAATCTGTTTTTTGTAAGTCTCTCACTTGACGCTTCTCATTCTCATGATTTTGATGTTTTACTTGCTGAAAATGCAATCTGTCTCCCCTGTCTCTTTTACTATGATTTTTTCTAATTTTCCCTTGATCATCTTTTTCCTTATATTTCTCCATCATTTGGTAAGAGTGTTTAGAATCTTTTGAATATCCCTTGTCATGTCCGTGACTACCATGAGCACTTCCCACAACTGGTCCTCCTAAGATTGCGGCTGATAGTAGTGCAGTTGCGGCCGTAGCTTTGATTCCCTTCTGCTTCATACTATTCGTTCCTCCTCTTTCGTTTTAACGTAAGCATCTAAAGTGGCTAACCAAACACACGATGCTCACCCAACAAATACCCATCATAAAACCATCAAAACATTTTATTGTTAAGGGTAATAAAAAAGTAATAAACTATTCATATATTTTATTAAATAGTTGTATTTTGTCATAAACGAAATATTAAGGAACATCCTAGTCTAGAATAACAAGAATCGTTGTCTATATGATATAATAAGACATCAATAAACAGAAGGAGCATCACTATGTTAAAAGATATTTTTATGGCTTTATCAGAGAACCAAATATTAAATGGAGCAGCAAAAAAATATGGATTAAAAATGGGTGCACAAAATGTAGTAGCAGGAACAAACATTGAAGAAACGATGGAAAGCATTAAAAAATTAAACGCAATGGGTATTTCTTGCACAGTAGATAATTTAGGCGAATTTGTATTCAAAAGAGAAGAGGCAATTGAAGCAAAGGAGCAAATCATCAATGTAATTGAAGCTATTCATGATTACCAAGTGGATGCGCATATTTCACTAAAACCTTCTCAGCTAGGATTAGACATTGATTATGACTTTGCTTTACAAAATCTAAGAGATATCGCTGAGATAGCAGCGAAATATAATACGTTCATTAATATTGATATGGAATCAAATAAGCATCTACAGCCTTCCTTCGATATCTTGGATGAACTATCTAAGGATTATGATAATATCGGTACAGTTATCCAAGCATATTTCTTCCGCGCAGCTGATGACATTCAAAAATATAAAAACTTCCGTTTACGAATTGTAAAAGGTGCTTATAAAGAGCCAGCGGACGTAGCTTATCAAACAAAAGAAGACATAGATGAAAATTACATCGAGTTAATTAAATGGCACTTGCTAAATGGCAAGTTTACTTCCATAGCAACTCATGATCATACTATCATTGGTGAAGTAAAACAATTTATCAAAGATAATAACATTCCATATGATAAATTTGAATTCCAAATGCTATATGGTTTCAGAACTGATATGCAACAGCAACTGGCTAAAGAAGGCTATAACTTCACAACATATGTTCCTTTCGGAAAAGACTGGTATGGATACTTCATGCGCCGCTTAGCAGAACGTCCAGCAAACATGAATCTTGTTGTAAAACAAGTATTTAACAAACGCACTAACACAATTATCGGTATTGCAGCAGGTGCCTTTGCATTAGGTCGATTAACCAAAGGTAAAAAATAAAAGAAACAGAAAAACTGTAGACAAAAGCTCAGCACAAAGAGCATTGCCTACAGTTTTTTTTATAAGAAAAGCGTAAGCGCCTATGTCTGCCCCGACAAGCAAATGGAAGCCGGCGAGGAGGCCACGCCGCCACAGCCGGAATCCATTTGACCTCGAGGGGCTAGGCGCTGGAGCTAGACAGTAAAGAAAA
>CAKQHO010000026.1 GCA_934234185.1 uncultured Psychrobacillus sp.
GGGGGACGGCGAGGAGGCAGCTCCTTTGTTAAAGCTTGCAATCCATTTACAAAAGAAGGGACTGTCCCAAAAGGTTCTAAATAGAACTTTTTAGGGATAGCCCCTTTTTCGTTTCCGGAAATAGGCTTATATTTTAAGGCTAACTGACTTGACCGACTTGGAAGATAAACTTCTATACCTAGTCGAGGCAGCTCTTAAAGCTTTTTACAAGAGGTTATCCACCTTATAGTGCCTAAATATAAAGAAAAGCCTATTGAAGTTAATCTAGTTTAAGTGCATTGATAGCTATATCTGGTCGATCGGTAATAATCCCTTTTGCACCATTTTCTATCAGCTTTTTCATTGCGTCTGGATCATCAATTGTCCAGTAGTGAACTGGTATATTTAAGGAGCCAAGAAACTTAATAAAGCCAGGTGTATCTAGAGGAATCATTTTCGAACGCACAGGAAGCTGGAAAACGTCTGCCTTTGGATGGTAAAGATGTCTAAACTGACTTGTATAGGCAGTGTATGCTTTTTTTACTTCTCGTTCCCCAGCACCTACAGCTACAGTATTTTGGGCATATAGGTTAAAGCGGTCTATTTGCTCATCGTAAAAGCTAGTTACGACCACTCTATCAAAAGCTTGTCTTTCTTCTAAAAGCCTCCATAGCTTCGAAGGCATAAGACTCCCTTCATATGTATCTGGTGCATCCTTAATATCCATATTTATGAGCATTTGTGGATAAGCGTCGATTAGCTCTCGTAAGGTTAGAATAGTTTGTCCTTTGTCACGGAAGGATGGAACGCCGTCCAGGTCTATAAAATGGTAGCCTAAGTCAGCTTCACGCAGCTCCGATAAAGTAAAGTCAGATACCTTTCCTGTCATGTCCGTGACTCTTTCTAAAGTTTCATCATGAAAAACGATAATCTCTTCATCTTTTGTTAACCGTAAATCAATTTCAAAGCCATGCACTCCCAAGCTAGCGGCTTGTTCAAATGCTGCAGGAGAGCACTCAGGAGCAAGGGCCGCTCCACCTCTATGAGCAAGAATTATTGGTTGATCGTACTCTAAAGCATTCTTAGGAGAGCGACTGTTTGGCTTTGAGAAGGCTTTCGTTCCTGCCCAAGCAGCACCAGCGGCAGCAGCTAAGGCTATTGCAACATTCGATTTTTTCCCCATGATAATCCCCCTTTTTTTGAATAAAACAAGTTGTCCCAGTGTATTACAATGTATTACTCTAATTATTTTATTATAGCTAATGTAGAAATCCCTGTCAGTAGTATTGCTATCATTTTCCCCCCTATGTTATTCTTGAAGGAAGAAGCGAGGGGAAAGATATGATAGAAAGACAAGGGTTGATTGTCTACATTAATCACTTAAAACAGGCAAAATCTCTGAGGAAATTTGGTCATGTCCACTATATTTCCAAAAAGCAAAAATATGTGGTCCTCTACTGTGACCAAGACCAAATAGATACTGCCAAGCAAAAAATGAATAAACTGCCTTTTGTAAAAGAGATTTTGGAATCCTACCGTCCGTTTTTGAAAACTGAATATGAGAACAGTAAACCTGATAAGGCAAAGGAATATGATTATAAAATTGGTTTATAACGGTTGTTATTGAAGTGGAGGGATTAAATTGTTTAATCTCAGAATTCCAATGACATACTGATAAAATAATCGAGAATCTACGAATGTGGAAGAATGCTTAATCTCCACTGGAACAGGTTTAACCTGCAAGTTTTCTAAGGTTTCTTTAAAGGCGATTAGTCTTTTAGATTCCGTTTGATTATTTGTTATTCCTTCTCGACAAATATAGATTGGGAAGAATTTTGCGCTATCTATAGGGTTTAATGCAATTGCCAGAGATATATGTTCTTTTCCTGCTAAAGTGGAGGAAAAGATAAATGCACGGTGAATACGATTTTTATTCACTTTGGCTAGCTCACAAAGCTCAAATACATCTCCGTAGCCCTCACCAAGCTCTATAAATCGTTGAATCATATAAAACACTCCTTTCCAATTTATCTTACCATTTTGTTGGAGGACAAGACTATGAAAATAATTGTAAGCTTTTTATCTGTAATACTTATCGTCACAAATACTGTCCTTCTGTTGTTTCAATATGAGGTATATTCCTCTAGTTTAGATGAGCAAGAACAAGCTTTTTCCTATGAGCAAGAAATTGAACTAACGATAAAAAAAGATAAAATTGTAGTAGATCAGCATTTTTATCATTTGCCGGAGGAAGCAATTACGATCGTTTGGCCAGCAGTAAGTACGAGCAGAAGCTGCCATAGTCAATTGAATGATAGCTGCGAGAGGCTTGCAGAGGATTTAGCATCCTTTACTAAAGGGGAGCTAGTATTGCAAAGTATATCCTATGAAATCCCTATTGAGGAAGCTTGGAATAAACAGGTAGTCATCAAGGATTTCACTGCTACATTAAAAAATGGCGAGGTTTCTTATACTACTCTACACATTACAGACCAAGAAAAAAGAGGAGGTATGTGGGTAACTGGTTTACCTGCGTTAGGAAATACTTCGTTAGATTTAATTGACTATACCTTGGCTTTTGGTGAAGGGGATATATCCGAAATCTATTGGCAGCAGAAACAATTACCTGTTGTTTACCAAAATAAGTTTTTTACGATTTACTCTGAAGCAGAGCTTGCAGAAGGATTTACCGATTTACTAGATGAGCTTCAGTTTACAAAGCAAGAGCATTTGTCGGTGCTAATGTCCGACAAGAAAGTGGAAACGGATGTATCAAATATTCTATTCCTACAAAATAATGATTTGGCAACCATGCAAAAAGAGCTGATTTTCCAAAATATTGCTTCGCAATATGATATTTCACCAGAGAAAACCCTTCTTCCAGAGATAGTAAGCAGTTTTTTAGTCGGCCGCCCGATGGGAGCTCAAAAAACTGTATGGATGTATGAGGTTCTGACTGATTACTTTACAACGGATCAATTAGCTGTTTGGAATAACGGGCTAACAAAGCTGAAAAAAATTGATGAGGAGAAGCTGGATCTTCTTCTATCAGAAGTTTTAAAATTAAAGACTTCCTTTTTTACAGCCAACGTAGAGCAAGATGGAAAATTCCCATTATTGTTTGAGGATTCTAGAAGAGTTTCTGTTAACGGGGATGTTCAACAAGATATACAAGTGTTATTTAAGGATGGAAAAGTACTTTATAAGGCGTATCCATTGCTCGATTCCTTGACATATAGCTACAGGAATACACAGGATAAAGGTTTATATGTAGAGAGTGAAACACGCGCCTTTAGATTCCCAGTGGAAGAACCATTCTATGTATATAACCAGAAAAGGTACGATGCCTTTTCCTCTCCATTTGAAACAGTAGGCTCAGAGTTGTATGTGGAAGAGGCTTGGATGATGCGCTTGTTTTTATTAGATATTCAAAAAGAAGAAAAAGTAATTCGATTAACGGAAAGAACGTCTTTTTAAAGCTAGGAGTAATTAAGTATGAGAGTAATATCAGGTACAAGGAAAGGCATGCCTTTGAAGGCTGTTCCTGGATCAGGTACACGTCCTACAACCGATAAGGTAAAGGAATCTATTTTTAATATGATTGGTCCTTATTTTGAGGGCGGACTTGCAGTGGATTTGTTTGCTGGAAGCGGAGGACTTGGAATTGAGTCACTGAGTAGGGGGATTGACTCTTGCATCTTTATAGAGAAGGATGCAAAGGCAATTGCAACGATAAACGATAATTTAAAAAAATGTCGATTAGAAGACCAGGCAGAAATTTATCGAATTGATGCGGGAAGAGCCGTTAAGGCCTTTGAAAAAAGAGGATTGAAAATAGATTTACTGTTTGTAGATCCACCTTATCAAAAATCATCCTACTACGATTTGGTCCTCACCCTAATTGAAAAAGAATGTTTGAGCCAAAGTGGAATAGTCATGTGTGAGCATGAAAAAGGGGTAGAACTTCCGGATTCTTATGGTGCATTCAAGTTGGTAAGACGTGAAAATTATGGTGGCACAATTATCTCTATTTACCGCTGCCTTTCTGAAGAGGAGAATTCAATTGAGTAAAATAGCAGTAGTTCCAGGTAGTTTTGATCCAATTACGAACGGCCATATAGATATTATTACCAGGGGAGCAGCAATTTTTGGAGAAGTATATGTTGTCGTTTTAAATAACTCCTCCAAAAATCCTTTATTTACTGTAGAAGAAAGAGTAGAGCTTATTAAAAGCGTAACCTCTCATATTCCAAACGTGAAGGTAGATACTTTTTCTGGTCTTTTAATGGATTATGCAGAAAGGATTGGAGCTAGTGCGATTATACGTGGTCTTCGTGCTGTTTCCGATTTTGAATATGAAATGCAAATTACATCCATGAACCGTGTATTGAATGATGAAATAGAAACCTTTTTCATCATGACAAAAAATCAATATTCCTTCCTCAGCTCTAGTATCGTAAAGGAAGTAGCAAAGTATGGCGGGAAAATTGCGGAGCTTGTACCAGAGGAAGTAGAGAATGCACTACGGGCAAAATTTCAATAGAATACAGTTATCGTTTCTAGCATAATTACATAAAATGCTGATTAACGGCACCTATCTTTTGTTAGACTATACTAACAGAAGATAGGTGCCTGTTTTTTTATTACCATAATGGTAACTAGTTGCTTACTTGTATTTTCTCGGCTTTTACTTTCGATTTACTTAGCTTTTCTTGCGGGTCTTACAGCAATGCTGGTGGAGGCTGTGGTTCGTTTTTCTAATAATCGAAGGTCTCTATTCTATTTCTTTTTTATCTCAGGGAAAACGTATTTAATTGCTGGCGCTTTTTATCCCAAAAAATAAAAGAGAAAAGGAATGATCAGCACATGAAGGAAACGGAATAGAAGATATTTTTTAATGGGAATTTTCGCCTTTTGTGCCAGCACAATAATTTGCATATGAATACTTATACCGCTAAAGGCAATGACTAAAGCTACTACTATCGGTAAAACCGGGCTTGCTGATAAGTAATCGCCGGCTAAACTAATTCCTCCTGTCATTTCAAAGAATGAGGCTACAAACACTAATAGGTAAGGTGAGATGTTAGGGAATATTTCTTTGATGGATTCAAAAACGATATAGCTGATAGTAGTGAAGAAAATAACCGTTGTCCCAATTAAAAGTAATAGCTGAGAGGTTTCCTTAATACTTTCCTGAAATGGAGAGACCGATTGTTTTCTTTCCAAGTCATTTATTTGAATAGGCTTAGAGAAAATAATAAATACTAAAAGAAATAGCAGGTTGACCAAATGAATCATTAATAATAGTTTTAAACCCGCGATTTCTGCATGAAAAATTTCAATTCCTACGAAGCCCACTACAAACATCGGGCTTGGCGCATGGCATATTGCTAATAGCCAGCTAGCATTCCTTGTGTTTAATGCACCAATTTCCTTCAAGGAAGAAATAATTGACGCCCCGCTTGGGAAGCCTCCAACAGCTGTAAGCAGATAAATATTTATGTAAAGCTTAAATTTATTCGTCGTATGTAAAAAACTTTGCTGAGAGCGTATAAACATTTGTGTAATGACTAAATAAGGCAATAAGTAGGGCATTAAAGAGGTCGTGAATATTTTCATCCCCTCCATTGCTCCTTTATGAGAAATGCCAGGCTGTAAAAATAGGAGCACGATCAGTGCCCAACTACTAACGGTAACAATTAGATGCATATTTGACTTCATCCTTTATTCCTGAGGAAAATCCTCATTGATGGGGGGTCATAAATTTCTTTGTCAGAAAAATATGGAAGTGATAAACTAATACATGTAATGTATTTATGAAAGAGAGGGATAACTTATGAAGAAGAGCAAATCACTCGTCCTTCTTTTTGTCATAGCAGCGGTTGCAATTTTAGGATTATATCCATTGGAGTCGTATATCTCTAGACCAGGCGGAGCATACGAGCTAAGTCCCTTTGTAGAGGTAGCAGGTGGAGACAAAAATGACGAAGGAACATTTAGTCTACTAACAATCGCTTTAGCAAAGGCTACTCCGCTTACATATCTTTATGCGCAAATAGCAGATAACCAAAAAATATATAAGGCAAACCAAGTCAGAAGAGAAGATGAAGATGAAGAAGAATATAATGTTCGTCAATTAAAGCTTATGTCTGATTCTCAATTTAATGCCATTACGGTCGCCTTCGAACGAGCTAATTTGCCTTACAATGTAACAACCCATGGAATCTTTGTATATAACGTAGTAGAGGGAAGCGGAGCAGATGGTGTTTTAAAAGCTGGAGATAAAATATTGGGAATAGACCAGCTAGAAGAAATTACATCCAAGACGATTGGAGGCTATTTGTCTGACAAGCAAGAGGGTGATGTAATTTCCTTGAAAATTGAGCGTGATAACAAAATACTAACAAAAGAAGTTACCATTCAGATGATTCCGAAAAGAGAGAAAGCTGGAATCGGAATAGAATACTCAGAAAATAGAATGGTAGAGACAAAACCTGCTGTAAAAATTAATTCGGAGGAAATCGGTGGTCCTTCGGCTGGTTTAATGTTCACATTAGAAATTTTAAACCAGCTATTACCGGAGGATATTACGAAAGGCTATAAAATAGCCGGTACTGGAGAAATGTATGAGGATGGAACGGTAGGAAGAATTGGTGGAATAGATTTAAAAGTAATTGCAGCTGATCGGGAAGGTAATGACTTCATGTTCGCTCCGGATGATGAAATCGATCCCTCTATCCTAGCAAAAAATCCTGACCTTCTCTCTAATTATGAAGAAGCTGAAAAGGTAGCGAAAAAAATAGGCACAAACATGAAGATTGTGCCCGTAAAAACAATTGACGATGCTTTAGCCTTTTTAGAAAAATTGCCTCCCAAAAAATGACTTATAATATAATAGGTATTTGTTTGTATTCATGGCCGACCATTTTTTGACCAAATGCATTTTGAAGTCCCAAATAATATAAGTTGGCGGCTTTTGTCTCAAACTGCAATTGTATATTTTCCTTGCTTGCAGCCACCCTACTGACTAGGGGGAGCTGCAAGTCTTTTTTTATGGATTTAAGATATAGCTGACCTTTTGGGGTCATTGCTAACGGTCGAATATAAGTTGGGTAGTCCATACTTCTAAGCTTGTCCCACGTGAAGCCTGTATATATATGGGTGAGCATTCGTTGGATTCTTGTCCAAGTGTATCTTTTAGATTTTATTTGCTCCATAAAAGGTTGAAAGGATGCATGCACGTGCGCTGCTTCCCAGATGGCATTTTCCATTCCCTCTGTCACTTCGGCAATTTGTGCTATCTCTTTTTTGTCCTGTTTAAGAATCTCATAACGTAAAATAGGATAAAATAAATCCCAGCTCCCAAACGCTTTCGCATGTTCAAACCAACCAGTAAGACAAGTGATACTCGTCTCTGGCAAATACCTCTGAACTGCTGAGAGCTCCTGTGCTTCAAAAAGTAATTTACGTATGCCGGTGGCACTGGCGATTTGTTCCGTCTGTTTTGCATCATCATGATAATTAGCCACAATACGCTGAATAGTCATAGGCTCTATTTTAGAATGTAAGGCAGAGGCTGCCTCTATGTAGTGGTAGCCTAAAATATTGTTCGGCTTAGATAGATCCACTAAGGAAGTAGTAGAAGCCTCTGAGAGCTTCCTATAAGCCTCATTAAGTGCTTTCGGGTAGCTAACACCCTTTTTCACGCTTTCTGCAATAGCGGCATTATATTCCTCCTTGTGCGCATGTAAAAGCTGATAGGTATTTTTAAATGATTGCAGAGAACCTTCTTCGCTTCCAAAGCAGAAAGCTTGGCACTTCAATGCATCAAGTATAAAAATAGCTCCTTTTGCAAAATCGCTTGCTTGTGCTGTTGCGAAGGCATAGGGTAGTTCCATTACAAGATCTGCACCTGCCTGAACAGCCATTTGTGCTCTCGTCCATTTATCAACAAGGGCTGGTTCTCCTCTTTGAAGGAAGTTTCCAGACATAACGGCAATCATTACATCACCTTTAGTTTCTCTTTTGGACTCTTGCAAATGATGCAAATGGCCATTATGAAATGGATTATATTCTACTACTATTCCTGTGGCTCTCATTTCGAATCAATTCCTTTCCTTACAGAAATTATAATGTTAAAATAAAGTAGTGACAAGAAATTATCTTGACATCTAAAATTAGTCATTATATAATCAACTTTGTTGTCTTGAGGTGATAATCGTATGAAATGGGCAATTCATCAGCTTTCAAAATATCGTGAAAATGGGATGACTTTTGATGAGTTCGTTCATCTGGATAATGTGAAAGAAAGAAACCAGGACGTTCGAGAGATTTCACCCATTCATGTTAAAGGGCACTGCACATTTGGTGCAGCGCAAATGACTTGTCATTTTCAACTCTCAGGGACTCTGATTCTACCTTGTGCACGCACATGGGAGGACGTGGAGTATCCAATCGAGATCCAATCAGAAGAAGTATTTAACTGGTCTGAAACAGCAGTTGCTTCTGCACAAGCCTATGATAATTTTCATGTGGTGGAAGGCGATGTAATTAATGTGGACCCAGTTCTAGAGGAATTAGTTCTTCTAGAAATTCCGCTACAAGTGTATAAAGAAGGTGCAGACCAATTTAGACATGAGGGTGGAGCAGGCTGGAGTTATACAACGGATGAAGAGCTTGAAGAGAAGAAAGAGGATGACGAACCAAAATTGGATCCAAGACTTGCTGATTTAGCTAAGTATTTTGATCAAACAGACGAATAATAGATCTGTAAGGAGGTGCCACCAATGGCAGTACCAGCTAGAAGAACTTCTAAAACTGTAAAAAGAAAGCGTCGTACACACTTTAAATTATCCGTACCTGGTATGGTTGCTTGTTCAAATTGTGGTGAAATGAAATTGGCTCACCGAGTTTGTAAATCTTGCGGTCAATACAAAGGGAAAGAAGTAGTGAGCAAATAATACAGTATTTGTTCTCCAAAAGGCTACCAAAGAGACCATGGCTCTTCGGTAGCCTTTTTCTCTATATCTATTTTAATAAAGGGGATAGATGAATGGCTTACACGTTAAAAGAAGATAAAGGTATTCTTATTTTTGAAATTGATCGACCAAACATACATAATGCTATAAATTTCGAGGTGTTAGAAGGATTAGAGAAAATGACGGAGTGGGTCCGACAAAACGATTCCGTTAAGCTAGCTGTTATCACCGGAGCGGGAGAAAAAACATTTTGCTCTGGTGGAGACTTATCTATATTTCATAAGCTTAAGACAGCGGAAGAATCCTATGCCATGCTTATAATGGCAGCAAGCATATTATATAAAATTGCAACACTTGAAGTACCTACCATTGCTTTAGTGAACGGAACAGCTGTAGGTGGAGGCTGTGAGATTGCCACACTCTGTGATTATAGGCTAGTAAAGGAAGAAACCAAGTGTGGTTTTATTCAAGGGAAACTTTCTATAACAACCGGGTGGGGCGGAGGTAGCTATCTCTTTGAAAAAGGGATGAAGCATGATGATGCTCTGCGTATGCTGACAGAGGCAGTTCCTTATACGACTGACAAACTCTCCTCCATTGGTTGGGCCACAGAGACATTTTCAGGGGATAAGTACACAGCTTTGTCAGACTTCATTGGAAGGATGAGTATTCCCTATCCAGGCGTTTTAAAAGCGTATAAAAAGCAAGCTATTCGGAGGTGGGAGCAATTAGATCTCTGGGAACGAATCCAGGAAGAGGTTAAGACTTGTTCCGAGCTTTGGGAAAAGGAAGAGCACCATCAGGCAGTGGCTTCATTTTTAGCAAAAAAGAAATAAAAAGAGAGTCTATTTACTACCCCTTTGCATATATTAATAAAAAAGCAAAGGGTGATTTAGATGAATGTGAAATTAAGAAAAGATAGCTGGACCGAAGAAGAAGATAATCTATTAAAAGAACTAGTCTTAAAAAAAATAGAACAAGGTCACACACAAATCTCGGGTTTTCAGGAAGCAAGCATTTTATTGGGTCGCTCTAAGCAGGCATGCGCTTTTAGATGGAATAAAAATCTACGTCCACAGCTATTTCCTAAAGAGCCAGCTGCAAAGGAAGAATCGGTTAAAGAAGCGCCAGATTCCACCTCCCTACAAAATCACCTCCAACTAGCGATGGAGAGCTACGATGAGATGAAACAATCTTATTATGAAATCTCTACTGCTTATAACCTTCTAAAAAAAGATTATGAAGTGCTCTTAAATTGGGCAAAACAAGGAATACAGCATATTGAAAAAGACTAAGAAAAAATAAGCGTTAAAAAGAAGGATCTCTTCATATGATTAGAGGTTCTTTTTATTTTGACCAAAAAATATTTTCAGAAAATAATATATTGAAAGTTGAATTCGCTTTCATAATTCGTTTAGACTGATAGAGGGGAATATTTTACGCAAGGGGGTAAAAATATGAAAAAGATTTTAATAGCAAATAGGGGAGAAATTGCAAGTAGAATTATTCAAAGCTGTAAAAGGCTACATATTGAGACAGTTGCCATCTACTCGGAGGCTGATGCAGAGCTTCCATTTGTGAAGGAGGCAGATACTGCTTTTTTAATTGGACCAAGCCAAGTGAACCAGTCGTATTTAAAAGGCGATGACATTATTGAGCTTGCGAAGAGAGAGGGAGTGGATGGGATTCATCCAGGTTATGGATTCCTTTCAGAAAATGCAGATTTTGCGAGAAAAGCAGAGGAAGCAGGAATTAAATTTATTGGTCCTAAGGCAGACACCATTGATAGAATGGGCGATAAGATAGAGTCTCGACGCACGATGATTGAGGCCGGTGTCCCAGTAGTTCCTGGTACCGAGGAGGGGTTATCCTCACAAGAGGATGCGAAAAAGGCTGCTGCAGAGATCGGTTACCCTATTATGTTAAAGGCAAGCGCTGGTGGCGGTGGTATAGGGATGATTCGCTGTGAGGATGAAGAAACATTAGTGAAGCATTTTGAATCCATTAAAACTCGTGCGAAATCTTATTTTGGCAGCGACATTGTTTTTTTAGAGAAATTTATAGAGGCATCTAGGCATATCGAGGTGCAAATCTTTGGAGATAGCTATGGAAATGTAGTTCATCTATTTGAGCGTAATTGTTCCGTGCAACGAAGAAACCAAAAAGTACTTGAGGAATCACCTTCACCTAACTTTCCAGAAGAAGCAAGAGAAAGACTTTTTGATGCGGCAATTAAAGCGGCGAAGGCAGTAGATTATATAAATGCTGGAACAGTGGAATTTATCGTAGATCAAAACCATCAATTTTATTTTTTAGAAATGAATACTAGACTACAAGTAGAGCATCCAGTGACGGAAGCAATTACAGGCTATGATTTAGTAGAATGGCAGCTTAAAGTAGCAGCAGGTGAGCAGTTACCGGTAAAGGATCAGGTGCTAATACAATCTAAAGGGCATGCCTTAGAATTTAGAATATATGCAGAGGATCCGAAAACCTTCTTCCCATCTCCAGGAGTGATTTCCACTATGAGCTTTGGAGAAGAGGAAATGAGAGTAGATGCAGGCTATGCTGATGGCAACAAGGTTACGCCATTTTATGATCCAATGATTGCGAAGGTTATTGTACATGATACGAATAGAGAATTAGCGATAGAGAAGGCGCAAAAAATATTCTCATCTGCTAAAATAGAAGGTGTAAAAACAAATATTCCACTATTCAAACGGTTTTTACATGCAGAAAGCTTTACAAGTGGAATATATTCAACATCTGTTTTAGGGGAATGGATGCAAAACCAAAGGGAGGAAATATCAAAATGAAAAAATTAGAATCTACAATGGCTGGTACAGTATTTACAGTAAACGTAGCAGTTGGGGAAGAAGTATCTGCAGGACAAGTAGTAATGGTTCTAGAATCCATGAAAATGGAGATTCCAGTAGAAGCAGAAGTAGCTGGGAAAGTAGCAGAAATAAATGCACAAGTAGGAGACTTCGTTAACGAGGGAGACGTCCTCGTAACTTTTGAATAAGTTAATAGCTTACTAGCACAAATTTCCTAAGATGGAAGAACAGAATGTTACAGTTGTGAAAAAGTAGCAGCAGGCGGCGACTCGAGTGGAAACTAAGAACGTCAAGACGTTGACCTAATTAACCTTCCTACCTCCACGGTAATCGTCTGCCTGAAGCGAAATTCACTCTGTCTATTTATAAGCATAGCCTAGCATTTGCTTGGCTAGCAAAGGGGTGTATATTGTGGGAGAAACAAAGGGGTATAACGAACGTTTAGAAGAAAAACTTAAAACGATATTTGCTGGGGGACACCCAAAGTATCACGAAAAAATGAAAGAACAAAACAAACTATTTGTCAGAGACCGCCTAGCGCTATTATTCGACAACGGTGAATATATAGAGGATGCTCGTTTCGCTAACGTAGAAGCAGGAGACCTGCCAGCAGATGGCGTAGTTACTGCGACTGGTAAAGTAAATGGACAAACAGTCTGTGTCATGGCAAATGACTCTACTGTAAAAGCTGGATCATGGGGATCTAGAACTGTAGAAAAAATAATACGCATACAAGAAATTGCAGAAAAAAATAGAGTGCCTATGCTGTACCTAGTTGATTCTGCAGGTGCGAGAATTACCGATCAGCTAGATATGTTTCCAAACCGTAGAGGAGCAGGAAGAATCTTTCATAATCAGGTAAGATTATCTGGCTTCATTCCGCAGATTTGCCTACTTTTCGGTCCGTCAGCTGCAGGTGGGGCATACATTCCTGCATTTTGTGATGTAGTGTTTATGGTGGAAGGGAATGCATCCATGTATTTAGGATCTCCTCGAATGGCCGAAAAGGTTATTGGAGAAAAGGTGACGCTAGAGGAAATGGGCGGAGCAAGAATGCACTGCTCCGTAAGTGGAGTAGGGGATGTCCTAGTTACCTCGGAAGAGGAAGCTATCGAACAAGCAAAGAAATACTTAAGCTATTTTCCGGCTAACTATACGGAGAAGCCGAAAAAGGTGGAGCCTAAGGACAGAAAAGAAGGAAGAACTCTCGAAGCAATTATTCCCGAAAATCAAAATGCTCCATTTGATATGTACGAAGCAATTGATGCGATAATCGATGAAGGTACCTTCTTTGACGTAAAAAAATTATTTGCACCAGAGCTAATCACAGGTTTAGCAAGAATTGATGGACAAGCTGTTGGAATTATTGCTAATCAGCCTAAGGTTAAAGGAGGAGTTCTATTCGTAGATTCTGCGGATAAGGCTGCTAAATTTATTTCTCTGTGTGACGCTTTCTCTATTCCATTATTGTTCTTAGCAGATGTGCCAGGATTTATGATTGGTACGAAGGTAGAACGAGCAGGGATTATAAGACATGGAGCGAAGCTTATTGCTGCAATGAGTTCAGCAACAGTTCCTAAAATCTCCGTTATCGTCCGTAAGGCGTATGGTGCAGGACTATACGCAATGGCGGGTCCGGCATTCGAGCCGGATGTTTGCATCGCTCTTCCGACTGCACAAATCGCAGTAATGGGACCTGAGGCTGCAGTTAATGCAGTATACTCAAATAAAATAGAAGCGATCGAGGATCCTAAAGAAAAAATAAAATTTGTTCAAGAAAAGCATGCGGAATATAAAGAAGAAATTGATATTTATAAGCTTGCTTCTGAAATGATTATTGATGAAATCGTAGCTCCAAGTAATTTACGGAAAGAACTGGCAAATCGTTTGCATTATTATGAGGGGAAAGAAATTGCAATAGCACCTCGAAAACATCCAGTGCTTCCTGTATAATTAAACATAACAGCTAAGGGTCTACCGTCACGGTGGGCCTTTTTAAATAATGCGAGGTGGATTGTTTGAAGATTGGCATTGTTGGACCAGGAGCTATCGGAATGTTATTTGGGGCTTATTTATCTGAACAAGGACATTCGGTTACTTTTTACGTCAAAAAAAATGAAAACAAACAGTTATACATACACACGCTAGACAGAGGGACTCGAGAAATTGACTGTAAAATGACGGATGAAATAGAAGTGCTGAGAAATATGGACTTAGTTATCATTGCGGTCAAATACCATCATTTATCCTCCGTTAAGGAAGCACTAGATTGTCTCCCTAAGGAACTTCCACTGTTATTCATTCAAAATGGCCTGTTGCATTTAACATACATAGAATTACTAAAGCAGGAAACTATTTTACTCGGTTCCGTCTTGCATGGGGCAGCAAAAGAAAATACTTTTACCGTAAGCCACACAGGCAAGGGTGTTACTACGATCGGGCAATGGAAAGGCAATTGGCTTCTACTAGAGGAGTTTTTAAAGAGTGGAACCTCCTCCTTTCCGTTACAATTAACTTCTCATATCGAACACATCCTTTTTAAAAAAGCATTATTAAATTGTCTCATTAACCCACTTACTGCTATTGCACGAGTGCCAAATGGAGAGCTTCTTCACAACCCTTCTTATCACACTATTATGAAGAATATTTATAAGGAATTACTTGCAGCATTCCCAGAATGGCAATCTGATTTACCTTGGTTTGAGGTGGAGGAGTTATGTAGGAATACTGCATCCAATCGATCATCCATGCTAAAGGATTTAGAGAATGGCAGATTTATGGAGCTTGATACAATTGTGGGGGCAGTGCGGGAAAGAGCATTAGAAAGAGGAAAAGAACTGCCGATTTTACAAACGTTTTATTTATTGTTATCTGAAATGAATAAAGTAGGTGATTCCCATTACTAGCATCGTATCTATATTCATCCTAGTTCCGGCTTTATTGTTTATACTTTCACTTCTTCTGTTTCGTACCGTGCTAAAAAAGGGGAAGAAGTCCATTGGGTTAGCCGCAGATGTGACAACCATTTTATTGTTTTTTTCAGTAGCTCATGTATACAAGGTGGTATTTGAAGGAACCATCGGGTTTATTTTAATAATATCCTCTATTCTATTAGCGACTATTCTAACGATAATAGATTGGAGAACCAAAAAGGAAATCGAGATTATTCCACTATTACGAAAAATTTGGAGACTATTATTCATCCTCCTCTGCTTGTTATATGCGCTTATTTGGTTAATCGGAGTAATCCGATATGTTTTAACATATATAAGCTAATCATTTTTCTCTATATAGATGGTAGTGATATACTCGTTAAGTACTATAGTAAAGAGGTGGAGAATCGTGCGCTTAGAGCAATATACACAACCATTCGTATCCCCATTCTATCAAGCATATTTAGAGGAACCGGCAAGTCTTTCTTCTTTTTTTCACTATGAATGGAATCAGGATGCTTTTAATAAAAGATTGAACGAAGCAAATTTTGACAGCTATAAAAGAGAAGAATTAGTTACGGTTATACGTAAGTATATGGAGCCGTTTGGACTTTCGGAAAAGAGCAACATCCATCTAGAAGAATTAAGGGATAATGGTGTGGTTGTAATCGGTGGACAGCAGGCAGGTCTACTTACGGGGCCGATGTATTCTATCCATAAAGCTATTTCAGTTATTACACTTGCAAAGCAACAAAGAGAAAAGTTAGGTATCCCGGTTATCCCAGTGTTCTGGATTGCTGGTGAAGATCATGACATTGACGAAATCAACCACGTTTACATAGAAAGAAGCAAAAAGCTGCAAAAGGCTGTTTACCCAGAAAAGTCTAGGTTAAAAAAGATTGCTTCTGAAACACTGTTGGATCGGGAGGTCATGGAGCTTTATCTTGATGAAATATTCCGAAGCCTTCCAGAAACTATCTATACGAAGAGTTTGTATAAGAAATTAAAGGCTGCAACTGATCAATATACTACCTATACAGAATTTTTTACAGCACTTATGAATGACTTTTTTAATCAGGAAGGTCTATTGATGGTAGATGCAGCATACAAGCCTTTAAGACAGCTAGAAAGAGAGTTCTTTCAAAAGCTTGTAGATAATTCATCGGAAATTTCCAACGTAGTGTTTACACAAGAGCAGCTAATGAAGGAAGCAGGCTATGGAACTCCAATCGAAGCGAAGCAAAATGCTGCTAACCTGTTTTACGTGTTAGAAGGAGAACGCTTTTTATTAGAAAAGCAGGGTCCTAATTATGTGAATGAACAAAAAGGAATTTCGCTTACTTCTGAAGAGCTGACTCGTCTAATTCAGGACAGTCCAGAGAGGCTAAGCAACAATGTAGTAACTAGACCTCTTATGCAGGAAATGGTGTTTCCTGTGCTTAGCTTTATAGGAGGGCCTGGTGAAATAGCTTATTGGGCAACCTTAAAGCCTGCTTTTGAATTGCTTGGTATGAAAATGCCAGTTATTACTCCGCGTCTAAGTGTGACAGTAATTAATACGAAGCTACAAAGCTTACTGGATAGACTCTCCTTTACAATCCAGGATGTCTGGAGCGGTGTAGTGGCAGAATCAAAAAGTCACCTTATTGCTGAAAATAAAAACGAAGAAATCTCCGCTTATATAGAGGAAATTCAAGCAGAGCTTGAGAGGAAATACCAGCAGCTAGAAGAGCTACTCAAGGGAAGTAACTTGAAGCTTTCACCGCTAGTTGAAAAAAACCTGGAGTATCATAAAAGCCAGCTGGACTTTTTAAATAGGGCAATCGATGATACGGTTTTAGGCAAACTTGACTCGGCTTTAAGTCGATATGATCGACTAATCATGGAGCTGGTACCTAACGGCGGACTACAAGAAAGAACTTATTGTCCAATCCAATTGCTAAATGAGCAAGGGACTGGCATCATAGAACAGCTGCTCAATGTCCCATACGAATTTTCCGGGAAACACCATGTTGTATATCTGTAAATCAAAAGCGCTTCAAAGGTTGAAAGCAACCTTTGAAGCGCTTTTTTTTTTTGCATGGAAAAATAGAGAGGGTGATTGGTAGTGGGGGCAAAACAGGCGCTTGCGCATTTCATGATGTCCAGCTACTTGCCCCCTCGAGGGCCAACAGGATGTTGGTCAGGAAAACGTTGTCACACGATGTGACGATCTTAGTTTTTCTTCCGTCCCCCAGTTGCTGGTCGGGGCAAAACAGGCGCTTGCGCATTTCATATAATGTCACAATATATATAGATTGTTTTATATTGTTAAAAGCATAAGTTTTTTCAATGGAATTGGGGAATTTTTCATTAGTATACTCTGTCAATTTTCATCCGATTTTGTCTCAACAAGTACTAAATACACATTTTGAAAAATTACTCCTTAATTTTATAAAAAAAAGTGGAGGAAAGTGGAGGGATGTGGTATGTTAATGTCATAAAGTGGGGTGAGTAGCATGTTCATGGGTGAATATCAGCATAATGTTGATACTAAGGGCCGAATAATCATTCCTTCTAAGTTTAGGGAACATTTGGAGGATTGCTTTGTTTTAACACGTGGTCTTGATAACTGTTTATTTGGTTATCCCATGAATGAATGGCGAAAGCTTGAAGAAAAATTAAAAGAGCTTCCAGTTACAAAAAAGGATGCTCGTGCTTTTACACGTTTTTTCTTCTCCGGAGCTACGGAGGTGGAAATTGATAAGCAAGGACGTATCAATATTCCAAATAATTTACGTGCTTATGCAAAAATGGACAAGGAATGTATCATACTAGGTGTATCGAATCGCTTAGAAATATGGGCGAGAGAGGCTTGGGAGAATTACTTTGAGGATTCAGAGGACTCCTTTAACGATATTGCCGAGAATATGATTGGTTTCGATATATAAGAAATGGAGGGAAGGGCTTGTTTCATCATACTACCGTATTGTTGAAGGAAACCGTTGATGGACTAGCTGTTCATCCAGACGGAGTATACGTGGACTGTACCCTAGGGGGAGCAGGACATAGTGAGTATTTAGTAAAACAGTTAAATGAAAATGGAAGGCTGATCTGTTTTGATCAAGATATGACAGCCATTGAAAATGCAAAAATTAAGCTAGCACCATATCTTGATCGAGTAACCTTTGTACATGCAAATTTTAGAGACTTAAAGCAATCTCTTTATGACTTAGGAATTGAAAAAGTGGATGGTATTTTGTATGACTTGGGCGTTTCTTCTCCACAGTTAGATACCCCTGAAAGAGGATTTAGCTACAACTATGATGCTCCTCTCGATATGAGAATGGACCAAACAAGTGATCTGACTGCCTATCATGTGGTAAATGAATGGCCGTACGAAAAGCTAGTGAAAATCTTTTTCCGTTATGGAGAAGAAAAGTTCTCCAAGCAGGTTGCTCGTAAAATTGAGCAGGCGAGAGAAGTTGCACCAATAGAAACAACCTTCCAGCTTGTGGATTTAATAAAGGCAGGCATCCCGGCAGCTGCGAGAAGAACCGGTGGACACCCTGCAAAAAGAATTTTTCAAGCGATCCGAATAGCGGTGAATGATGAGTTGGGAGCTGCTGAGGAGTCCTTGGAGGATGCAATTGAATTAATCAAGGTCGGAGGAAGAATTAGTGTTATTACCTTCCATTCCTTAGAGGATAGACTAGCAAAAACTATTTTTAAAGAAGCTTCCTCTTTGCCGAATTTACCGCCTAATCTTCCGATAATCCCAGCCGGTATGGAACCAACTTTGAAGTTAGTTACTAGAAAACCTATTTTGCCATCAGAAGAGGAATTAGAAGTTAATAATCGCTCGAGATCTGCCAAGCTAAGAATTGTGGAAAAACTAAACGAAAAGGGAAGTGTTTAAATGGCTTTACCAAAGCATCAGCAACCATACATATCTAGGCCTTCTTTTCCGGAGCAGCCACAGATTGAAAAGCAGGCGAGACAAAAGAGGGGACTAATTTCAAAAGGGGAAAAGCTCTTACTACTAGGGCTTTTATCAGCTGTTATTATTCTAGCTATTTCTATTGTTCAAACACAGACCGCAGTCCGTGCAACGACAACAGAAATATCTTTACTAGAACAGCAAATAGATACTACTTCAAAAGAAAATACGGACTTGTCCATACAAGTAAGAGAATTATCTACCTATGAATCAATTTGGAAAAAAGCGGAGGAGCTCGGTTTAAAACTAAATGAGCAAAACGTAAAGGTAGTGCCAGGACAATGAATAAGAAATTTCGTTTTCAATGGGGAGCCTTTCTAATGTTTTTATTTTATGGAGGGCTCTTTTTTCTATTGTTGGGTCGATTTGTATTTATTCAAGCAACGGGTACTGCAGAAGGTCAAGTCTTAGCATCTAAAGCAGAATCCAAATATAGTAGAGAACAAACAATACCAGCTAACAGGGGAAAAATACTAGATAGAAATGGCGATATTATAGCCGAGGATACATTAAGCTATAAAATAATTGCTGTTGTCAGCGAAAAGGCATCGAAGGACAGTAATGTGCCTCGCCATGTAATAGATCCTGCAAAAACCGCTAAAGCGCTTTCTTCCTACATTGATATGCCAGAGCAGGAGATATTAAATCTCCTCAACAGTAAAATCGAGGCAAAGAAATACCAAGTAGAGTTTGGTAAGGCAGGTAGAAATTTAAGTCATCAAAAGATGTTAGAAATAAAGGCTTTACAGCTACCAGGGATTATTTTCTTCCAGGATTTAAAAAGAATTTATCCAAACGGTGTTTTTGCATCACATCTAATTGGCTTTGCCTTAAAAGAGGAAGATGAAGATGGCAAAGCTGTGGCTGTAGGAAAGATGGGCTTAGAGTATATTTATGATAAAGAGCTTACAGGAACTCCAGGAAAAATTGAATTCAAGGGTGATACCAAAGGCTTTTTGTTACCAAACACCGAAAAGATGATTACGAAGCAGCAAGATGGCTACGATATCCATCTTACTTTAGATAAGACCATTCAAAACTTTTTAGAGGATGCACTTAATAAGGTGGAAGAAAAATACACGCCTGAGAAAATGATGGCGATTGTTGCAAATGCTAAAACGGGAGAAATTTTAGCGATGGCACAAAGACCAACCTTCGAGCCCAATACAAGAGACGGACTTTCTACTAATTGGTTAAATGAATCTATCGAACAAACGATTGAACCAGGGTCCACTATGAAGATATTTACCTTAGCTGCTGCAATAGAGGAAGGTGTTTGGAGACCAAACGATACGTATATGTCCGGGAAGTATAGAGTTTTTGATAGAACGATAAGTGACCATAACAATGTAGGATGGGGAAGAATTACTTATTTAGAAGGCTTTCAGCGTTCTTCGAATGTGTCGATGGCATATCTTCTTCAAAAATTAGGGGACGAAACCTTTATGAATTATATTAAACGCTTTGGTTTCGGAGAAAAAACGGGTATTGATTTACCTAAAGAAGCAACTGGTACACTATTAAGCAAATATCCTAGTGAAAGATTAACTACAACTTATGGACAGGGTAGTACTGTTACCCCCATGCAGCTAGTTCAGGCAATGACTGCTATAGCGAATGAAGGGAAAATGATGCAGCCATTTGTGATAGATAAGATAGTCAATCCGAATAATGGTAAAAATGTGCATAATAGCGAGCCGGTGGAAAAGGATTCGCCGATATCTGCTGCTACAGCAAATCAAGTAAAAGAGATTTTAGCAAGTACTGTAACTTCTGAAAAAGGTACAGCTCAAAGGTTTAAGTTAAGCGAGTATACAACTGCGGGAAAAACAGGAACAGCACAACTTCCGATGGGTAATGGCAAATATTTCTCAGGGACAGGAATGTTTTTATATTCCTTCTTAGGTATGGCTCCAGTGGAGGACCCTCAGCTGATTATGTATGTAGCGGTGCAAAAGCCTAAGATAAAAGCAACTGAATCAGGGGCACAGCCGACCTCGGAAATTTTTAATTCCGTTATGGAAAGCAGCTTGAAGTATTTAAATATTGAGCCACAAAATACTGAAATAAAAGAGCCAATAGAAATGCCAAACATAATTGGAAAAAATGTGGAGAATAGTCAATTAACTTTAGAGTCACTTGGTTTAAAAACTGTTATAATTGGACAGTCAGAAAATGTAAAAGAGCAATATCCAAAAGCGGGTACTTCGATTATTTCCAATGGAATTGTATTTCTAAAAGGAGATGGAGAGATTCAGCTACCTAATTTCACGGGCTGGTCAAAAAGAAATCTATTAATCTATCGAACTTTATCTGGTTTACCTATTGAGGTAATAGGAGAGGGGTATGTGTCGAAGCAGAGTTTGACTGCTGGTTCAGTCGTTTCAGCAGATACACCAATTGTTGTTCACTTGTCTACTCCCGAGGAGATAGCAAATGAAAACCCTCCAGAGGAAGAGGCAGAAGATGCACTTCCGCAAGATTAAAGAATAGTTATTGGTATTTTTTCATAAGTTATCTAAAACAGATAAAGGGGAAAATACGATTTCTAAGAGTAAGCAAATAATTCGATTGCGAATGATCTGGTTAATAACCATCCTATTGTTTCTTGCTGTAGGTGGTAAGCTTATGCAACTTCAGTTTTTTCAGTTCGATGAGCTTACCACCAAAGCAAAAGAAAGCTGGGATAGAGAGCTGCCTTATGCTTCCATGAGAGGAAGTATCTTAGATCGAAATGGGGAAATTATTGTAGGCAACAAACTTTCCCCTACATTATTCTATATGCCATCTCAAAATAAAGAGCCTGAAAAAGTAGCAGATACACTGTCGCCACTTTTGGGAGTGGATGAGGGTAAGCTGCTAGAGCAAATAAACAAAAGAGCTTATTTAGTGAAAATAGCTCCAGATGGGAAAAATATTCCCTCTGATCTGGCTATGGAAATTCAAGATAAGAATATTAAGGGCTTGTATGCCGGTATCGACTACATAAGAGATTATCCACATGGTAGAATGCTCTCTAGATTACTTGGGTTTACTGGTTATGATGCACAAGGGTTGGCAGGAATAGAGTATCAATATGATTCCGTCCTAAAAGGAAAGGAATCTGCTATCCGAATGTTCACAGATGCAAAGGGAATTCCCTTGCCCCATGTAGATGATGGCTGGAAAAATGGTGTAAATGGGAACCATGTTCAGCTGACGATTGATATGAAGATTCAAACGGTCGTAGAAAGGGAGCTTTCGCAGGCGATGGATAAGTATGAGGCAACGCAAGGAATTGCCATCGTGATGGATCCAAATAACGGAGAGATACTTGCGTTGGCATCTGCACCCAACTTTGACCCTTCCTCCTATCAAGAAGTGGACTCTACCGTTTACAATCGCAATTTACCAGTTTGGATGACATTTGAGCCTGGATCAACCTTTAAGATTATTACTCTAAGTGCAGCCTTAGAGGAGGATGTGGTTGATTTGGAGCATCAGCATTTTCATGATCCAGGTTATACAATTGTTGAAGGAGCGAGACTTCGTTGCTGGAAAAGGTCTGGGCATGGTTCACAAACCTTCCTAGAGGTGGTGGAAAACTCCTGTAACCCTGGCTTTATAGAACTAGGAAGAAGAGTAGGCCCAGAAAAGCTGCAAGAGTACATCAGAAAGTTCGGCTTTGGCCAATCTACAGGTTCTGGGATGGCTGGTGAATCATCGGGTATTCTATTTAGTAAAGACAATTACGGACCTGTCGAACATGCAACTACCTCTTTTGGTCAGGGGATATCAGTTACCCCAATCCAGCAGGTTCAAGCAGTTGCTGCAGCAATCAATGGGGGATATCTTTATAAGCCGTATATTGTAAAGAATATATTAGATGGAGAAACAAATGAAATCCTTTCTACTGCGGAGCCAGAAATGAAAGGGCAGGTTATATCAGAAGAGACCTCTGTGAAAGTTCGTGAAGCGCTTGAGCATGTAGTAGCCCATGGGTCTGGACGGAATGCTTTCAGAGATCAATTGAGAATTGGCGGAAAAACGGGTACAGCGCAAAAAGTACAAAATGGAAGATATATGGATGGTGAGTATATCGTTTCCTTTATTGGATTTGCTCCTGCTGATAATCCAGAATTACTTGTTTACGTAGCAATCGATAATCCTAAGCACAGTACACAATTTGGTGGAGTAATTGCTGCGCCTATTGTTGGTCAAATTATTGAAGATTCCTTAAAAACTACTGGTAGCGGTAAACAGTTGGAGAAGGAATATAGATGGGGAGATGTACAAACTACTCGTGTTCCAAACTTAGTTGGAACAAAGAGAAAGGAAATCACCTCTTATATGTATCCCTTTAAAATTGTTTGGCACGGAGATGGGGATGAAATATTAACGCAATTACCGAAAGAAAATAGTCTTATTCCCCTGGATGGGACCATACATGTTTACACAAAATAAGAATGACTATAGAACATTTATAGATAGTTGATCGTATTTAAGGAGATTTTTTTATGACATTGTTTACAACGATAACCACACTTTTATTAAGCTTCCTTATATCTGTAATACTTGCACCAATTATAATTCCTTATTTAAAAAGGATGAAATTTGGGCAAAGCATACGGGAAGAAGGACCCCAGTCTCATCAGAAGAAAGCTGGTACGCCTACAATGGGAGGCTTAATCTTTTTAGCTTCTATTATCATTACGACCTTAGTTATTTCCTTCTTTTTTGATAAAATGACTACTCAAACAATTGTTTTACTAATCATCTTAGTTGGATTTGGCTTGATTGGGTTTTTAGATGATTTTATTAAGGTAGTGCTAAAAAGAAACTTGGGGCTTACGTCTTTGCAAAAGTTAATCGGACAGATTGCTGTTGCCGTAATTGCATATTTCCTACTGAAATTCGGTCCCTTTGATACTTCCTTACTTATTCCATTTACGGATATTAAAATTTCACTAGGACAGTTTTACGTGGCCTTCTTTATCTTCTGGCTTGTAGGATTCTCTAATGCCGTCAATCTTTCCGATGGACTAGATGGCCTGGTGTCAGGGACAGCTTCGGTTTCCTTTGCAACTTTTGGAGTACTGGCGTTAGTGTATGAGCAAACAGATGTCGCTATTTTTACATTTAGTGTGGCGGGTGCCTTATTAGGATTTTTACTGTTTAATAAAAATCCTGCTCAAGTATTCATGGGGGATACTGGATCTCTTGCTTTAGGGGGAGCGCTTGCCATGGTTTCCATTCTTATAAAGCAAGAAATTCTGTTGTTGATAGTAGGAATTATCTTTGTGATAGAAACTCTTTCCGTTATTTTACAAGTAATTAGCTTTAAGACAACGGGAAAAAGAATTTTTAGAATGAGTCCTATTCACCATCATTTCGAGCTTTCTGGATGGAAGGAACGAAAGATTGTTATTGTCTTCTGGGCTATCAATTTTGTTGCAGCGATGTTTGTTGTAATTATGGAGGTATTGTAAGGTGAATGAATTACCAGTAGTCTTTCATAAAAAGATTTTAGTTTTAGGGTTAGCGAAAAGTGGAACGGTTGCAGCAGAAATTCTTCATGATTTAGGTGCATTTGTTACGGTAAATGATTCAAAGCCCTTTGACCAGAATGAACAAGCGCAATATTTATTATCAAAAGGACTTACCGTTATTTGTGGTAGCCATCCTGAAAACTTATTAGACGAGGGCTTTACGCTGATTGTAAAAAATCCCGGAATCCCTTATACGAATCCGGTAGTAGCAGAGGCAATTAAACGTGGGATTCCCGTTTGGACAGAAGTTGAGCTTGCTTACAGAATTAGTGAAGCACCAATTATTGGGATTACTGGTTCCAATGGAAAAACTACTACAACTACACTTATATATGAAATGCTAAAACAAGGAGAGAAAAAACCTTTAATAGCAGGAAATATAGGGACGGTGGCATCAGGAGTTGCGAGAGATGCAGCGGCGGATGAGTGCATGGTGATGGAGTTATCCTCCTTCCAGCTAATGGGTGTGGAAGAATTGAAGCCGAAAATCGCTATCTTAACCAATTTGTATGAAGCGCACTTAGATTATCATGGAAGCTTTGAAGAATATGTAAGTGCTAAGTTTAACATTACAAAAAAACAGGATGACGCAGATTGGTTCATTTATAATGGAGAACAGCCTTTAGTTGTAAAATGTGCGGAGCAGAGCAATGCTCAAAAGGTTCCGTTCTTTGTAAGTGGACGTTCTGAGGTAGGGATTAGTGCTGACCATCAGTTTATCTATTGGAATGGGGAGCCGATATTAGAGCGTACAATTGTTGCTCTTCGCGGAAAGCATAACTTGGAAAATGTTCTAGCTGCAACAGCTGCCGCAATTTTAGTAGATTGCTCTCTTGAAAGCATCAAGCATACCTTAACCTCATTCCATGGGGTTAAGCATCGAACACAGTTTGTCCGTGAATGGAATGGAAGAAAGTTTTACAATGATTCAAAAGCAACGAACACCTTAGCTACGAAAAGTGCCTTAGAAGGATTTTCAGAGAAAATAGTCTGGATAGCTGGTGGAGTGGACCGTGGTCATTCCTTTAACGAGCTGGTTCCTTATTTGGGAAAAGTAAAGGCACTGATCCATTTTGGTGAAACAGCAGACAGGCTACAAGCCTTCGGTGAGGAGCAGGATATTCCTGTAGTGCGCAGAGTCCAAAACCTGAAGGAGGCTGTGGAACTAGCGGTAGCACAATCAACAGAGGGGGATATTGTACTATTATCTCCTGCATGTGCCAGCTGGGATCAATATGCAAGCTTTGAGCTAAGAGGCGATGAATTTATTGAGCGTGTACAAGGGCTATAATCTTCGGAAGGATGGAGTAAACGAAAGATAAACGAAAGCTATTTTTTATAGCATCAGTCCTTTTTTTATCGGTAATAGGTATTTTCTTCGTACACTCTGCGGGGTCTTATTGGAGTCAGGTTCATTACCAAGGTCAAATGCCCTTTGCTGTCAAACAGGCTATTTTCTTAGGTCTAGGTATTGCTGGGGCATACTTTATCCAAGGTAGAAGCTTAATAAGAACCGCTAAATTTTGGAATCTATTATATATCCTATCGATCGTGTTACTTATTGGTGTTTTAATTCCCGGAATTGGCGTAGTAAGAAACGGTTCACAAAGCTGGATATCACTAGGTTTTACTAATTTCCAGCCAGCGGAGCTTGCTAAAATTGCTGTTTTAGGTGTTTTAGCAAATATATTAGCTAAGGGAGATAAATCTAAGGGTAAGATGTATCTACGATGCATCGGTGTACTCTTGCTCCCAATAGCCTTGATTATGGTACAGCCAGACTTTGGGTCAGCGTTTGTATTAGTAGTAGCAGTATTTTTTCTGTTATTTGCTGCTGGACTACCTTTAAAATTTTTCGTAGCGATAGGTGCTTCGGGCATTTTAGCACTGGTTGGGCTAATTATTTCTGCTCCTTACCGGTTGGTTCGAATAAAGGCATTTTTAGACCCTTGGCAAGATCCATTAGGTTCGGGATTTCAAGCGATACAATCATTACTAGCAATTGGGCCGGCTGGATTATTTGGTTTTGGCTATGGGAATAGCAGACAAAAATTTTTATATCTGCCGGAGCCACAAAATGATTTCATTTTTTCCATTCTTTTGGAGGAAACAGGATTTATAGGTGGATTGATCGTTATTTCTACTTTTGTGGTCTTTTTCACTACTAGCTTTATGCTTGCGTCTAAAGCTAAAACAAAGGAATCACAAATGATGATCATTGGATTTACATCCCTGTTAATGGTACAAACGTTCTTGAATATGGGCGTTGTTACCGGGCTACTACCTGTAACAGGCGTTACATTGCCATTTATTAGTTACGGAGGCTCTTCCCTTGTTATGACCTGGGGAATTATCGGCATCATTTTAAGTCTTGCTAAGACATCTATAAAAGAAGGGAGGCGGTAGAATGGAAAAGGTAATAGATATCGAGGAACGAATTCCTACTTTAAAGAACCGAAGAAGACGTAGAACAAATAAGAAGTTTTCCATTCTACTTCTTCTCTTTGTTCTAACATTAGTAGTAGTCCTCTATTTTCAATCCTCTTATAGTCAGGTGCAACAAATTGATATAGAGGGCGCTGCGTTAGTACCAGAGGAACAATACCTCGAACAAAGCACGATTCATATAGGAGATTCTATGTGGAGCTTTAAGGAAAAGGATCTGCAGGAAAAGCTGGAGAATAATGACTGGGTAGAATCAGCAACAGTAAAAAAAGAATGGTTAACAACGGTCACTATCAAAGTAAAAGAATATGAAAAAGTAGGCTATGTGGAAAGCGGAGAGACCTTTCAGCAAGTATTAGCAAATGGAAAGCTGATGGAGTCATTGGACCAAATTCTGCCTGTGGATGGACCATTATTAGGCGGATTTGATGAGGAAAACATACGTCTTCGGTTAATTAAGGAGCTATCAGCTCTTGAAGATGAAGTATTGTATTCTATTTCCGAGATTAATTATACTCCTTCTGAAAATGACAAGTTTTCCATTCGTGTATATATGAATGATGGAAATGAAGTACAAGCTATCATCCCTTCCTTTGCAGAAAAGATGAAATATTATCCTTCCATTGTTGGACAGCTCGAACCTGGGGCGAAAGGTATCATTGATTTAGAGGTAGGCTCTTTCTTTCAACCTTATCAAGAAGTATATACAGACTTAAAAGAGGAGGAGATGGAGGATGAAGAAGGACAGACTCCAGAATAATCCTTTTCGCGGACGAATTCTCATTTCCTTAGTAAGCTTGGTGTTAGGATTTATATTAGCTTACTCGTATAGTTTGGCCTCCGGAGAAGAGGAAAAGGAAGTTAGTACCTATTCCAAAGAGATGGAGAAATACCGTGAGCAGTTAATTGCACAAAAGGAACAAAATAAAAAACTAACAGAAGAGCTAAACCAAAAACAGGTGGACATTAGAAAATATGAGCAATCCTTCGCAAATAGTGAAGAGAATGTGGAAGAACTGGTGCATGAAGCAGAGAAGCTCCGACTACTAATGGGAGATATACCAGCCCAAGGAAAAGGAATTGTGGTTTCCTTACAGGATGGTGAATATGACCCCTCTCAGGAAGATCCTAATGACTACATAGTTCATGAAAGCCATGTGTTCAAGGTAGTCAATGAATTAAAAATTTCCGGAGCAGAGGCTATTGCTATTAATGGGCAAAGACTTCATGCAAACTCCTATATTGTTTGTACAGGTCCAGTGATTACTGTAGACGGAAAGAAATTCCCTGCACCTTTTACCATTGAGGCTGTTGGAGACCCATCCGTCTTACTTGCAGCAGTCAACCTGGGCGGGGGAGTGGTCAGCCAACTAACGAACGACAATATTGTGGTAACGGTAGAGGAAATGAGCAAGGTAACTATGCCTGCACTACGTGACGAATAATTGACAATGGCAAAGGAGGCCGAATGATGAAGAAAACCGTCTATATTCGGTTTACCGTGATATTGTTAATTGTAGGCTTTATGTTGGCTGTTCAATACAACACAGTGAAGCAGCCGGAGGTACGTGACACTCGTGATGTTTGGACCATAAGACAAGAGCTTGCAAAGGAAATGGAAATACATTCAGAGCTTCTTTCAGAGGTGACTTCTCTAGAAGAAACTATTGGTAAATACGAAAATATGGTAAACCAGAGTCCTAAAATTGCTTTAATAGAAACAGTTAACCAGTTGAAGCAAGAGGTTGGCTTAGAAAAATATAATGGACCAGGCTTGGAGCTAACGATTGAGCCCTCTTTAGAGAGTATGGCTGTAGGGGAGAAAGTAGAAGAGATTTCTCCAGATTTATTAACAAGATTAATAAATGAATTAAATCGATTTAAAGCGAGAGCTATAGAGGTAGATGGTAAAAGAGTAATCTACTCTTCAGCCATACGAGATGTAA
The DNA here is from genome assembly GCA_934234185.1 of uncultured Psychrobacillus sp. Classification (GTDB taxonomy): domain Bacteria; phylum Bacillota; class Bacilli; order Bacillales_A; family Planococcaceae; genus Psychrobacillus. Next base: position 28,626 of record CAKQHO010000026.1, read on the forward strand.
ACGGTCGAACAACTATTAATAATCTTGCAGTAAGACATGCGCCATTTACAATAAAAATTGGTACTTCTACCTTTGAGGATGCTAGAAAAATGTACAATCAATTAGAAGCATCCTCATTAGCAGATGACTTTTATATAGATAACTTAAGGTTGATTGTTGGCCAACCGACTAACAAGATTGTCATTACGGAATATGACCAGGAAGTAAATAAACAATTCCTACAAGAAGTTCCAGGAGGAGAGTAATATATGTGGTTGCCATTACTAGGATTAATACTTGGAATTTCCTTAGGGTTATTAACAGATATTCAAGTTCCAGAAATATACGAAAGCTATCTTTCCATCGCAGTGTTAGCTGCTTTAGACACTCTCTTCGGTGGAATTAGGGCTCAATTGCAGCATGTGTATGATGATAAAGTATTTGTTTCAGGATTTTTCTTTAATATAGCCTTAGCAGCTGCCCTAGCATTTTTAGGAGTACATCTTGGTGTAGACTTATACCTCGCAGCTATCTTCGCATTTGGGGTGCGTCTATTCCAAAATATTGCAGTTATACGTAGGTTATTACTAAATAAATGGGCCGAAAGATCAAAATAATTTACCTTCCGTAGGATTATTCACTATTTGTTTAGAAAATTTTAGACTTTGAGCCACTTTTACAATAGAATAATAAATAAAGAGTTTTTCAGGAGGTGCCACGGGTTGAATCAATCAGAAATGTATGTATCACTAGATATCGGATCGTCCTCTATTAAAGTTTTAATAGGAGAAATGAATGACGATTCTTTACATGTCATCGGTGTGGGAAATGTAAAATCCAATGGAATACGCAAAGGCACCATTGTCGATATAGATGCCACCGTACAATCCATAAAAAAAGCGGTAAGTGAAGCGGAAAGAATGATCGGGATGTCTATCCATGAGATCGTTCTAGGAATTCCAGCAAATATGGCAAATATTCAAAGCGTTAAGGGTGTAGTAGCAGTTAACAGAGAAGATAGAGAGATAACCGATGTAGATTTAGATAGAGTATTAGAATCAGCACAGGTGATGTCTATCCCTCCAGAAAGAGAGCTAATAAACATAGAGCCTAAGCAATTCATTGTGGACCATTTAGAAGAAATAAAGGATCCACGTGGAATGATCGGCACACGCCTTGAGCTTGATGGGATTATGATGACTACTTCCAAAACTATTTTACATAATGTGTTGCGTTGTGTGGAAAGAGCTGGTCTTAGAATCAGAGAAATTTATTTACAGCCTTTAGCCGGAGGGCATTTTGCTCTTACAGAGGATGAGAAAAACCATGGAACTGCTTATATAGATATAGGTGGCGGTTCAACTACAATCGCAGTTTTCAATGAGGGACATTTAGTTAACACTTCTGTTATCCCAGTAGGTGGCGATCATATAACAAAGGATTTATCTATCGTCTTAAAAACGCCGACTGAGCAAGCAGAAATGATTAAAATTAGATACGGACATGCCTTCTATGATGATGCTTCTGAGGACGAGCTTTTCGAGGTTCCAGTTATTGGCGCTGATATGAAGGAACAGTATTCTCAGCGTTATATTGCAGAGATAATTGGTGTTCGATTAGAAGAGTTATTTGAGCTAATTTTAGAAGACTTCTATCGAATGGGTGTTCAAGACCTTCCAGGTGGTGTAGTAATTACTGGTGGTGTTTCTAAGCTAGAGGGAATAGGTCAGCTTGCTAGACATATTCTCCAATCACGGGTAAGGTTGTACACACCAGATTATATTGGTGTGAGAGAGCCACAATATACAACTGCTGTTGGCCTTATAAGATATGCCTATAAAGAAGATCTTTTCTATGGTAAAATTGGCAATAGCCAAGCATTGTCTGAAATGGTGCCGAGTGAAGTTGCAGCAAGTCCTAAAAAACCAAAACAACAGTCACAAAAGAAATCGACTAACGAAAACAAAGAGAGTGCAATGACAAAAGCAAAAAAACTTTTCGACAAGTTTTTTGAATGACGTAACTTTTATCATAGTGAAGGGTATAGGAGGCAATAGCATGTTAGAATTTGAAACAAATGAAGATCAATTGGCTATTATCAAAGTTATTGGAGTAGGTGGCGGTGGAAACAATGCCGTTAACCGAATGATTGAGCATGGAGTACAAGGTGTAGATTTTATAGCTGTAAATACCGATGCACAAGCACTTAATATGTCAAAGGCAGAAGTAAAACTACAAATCGGTGGTAAGCTGACTCGCGGATTAGGAGCAGGAGCAAATCCCGAGGTAGGTAAAAAAGCAGCAGAAGAAAGCAAAGAGCTAATTGAAGAAGCTTTACGTGGTGCTGATATGGTATTCGTAACTGCTGGTATGGGCGGCGGAACTGGTACAGGTGCAGCTCCAGTAATCGCTCAAATCGCACGAGACCTAGGAGCATTAACAGTTGGAGTAGTAACACGTCCATTTACATTTGAAGGACGCAAGCGTTCTACTCAAGCTGTCGGCGGTATTGGTATGATGAAGGAAGCGGTAGATACACTAATCGTAATCCCTAATGACCGTCTTCTTGAAATCGTAGATAAAAACACACCGATGCTAGAAGCGTTTAGAGAAGCGGATAACGTATTACGTCAAGGGGTTCAAGGTATTTCTGATTTAATCGCAGTACCAGGTTTAATTAACCTAGACTTCGCGGACGTGAAAACTATTATGTCCAATAAAGGCGCAGCACTTATGGGTATCGGGGTATCAGCTGGTGAAAACCGTGCTGCAGAAGCTGCTAAAAAAGCAATTTCTAGTCCTTTACTAGAAACTTCTATCGACGGTGCAACTGGAGTACTGATGAATATTACCGGAGGCTCTAACCTAAGTCTTTTCGAAGTTCAAGAGGCTGCTGATATCGTAGCATCTGCTTCGGACGAAGAAGTAAACATGATTTTTGGTTCGGTAATCAATGACAATTTAAAGGATGAAATTGTCGTTACTGTTATTGCAACCGGATTTAATGAAGAAATAATTGCACAAAAGCAACCTAGAAGCGGTGGACTAGGAGCAGCAAGAGCTCAACAGGCTGCAACTACACAGCGTGAATCTAGAAAAGAAGAGCCACAGCATACACATACGCAGCCTTCTTACCAACAGGAGCGTCCTGTAAATAACCATTCATCAAACGACGATGCGTTGGATATCCCTACTTTCCTACGTAACCGTCAACGTAGAAACTAATAGTTTCATAGAGATTCAAAGACTGTAGAAGACTTGATCATTCAAGTGCTTCTGCAGTCTTTTTTTGCGTTTAATGGGGATGACATGGATAGGCGCTGAAAAGCCACTATTCAGCGCTTTATACAGGGAAAGTAATTAACAATGAATGGAGGCTGGTCAGAAGAGAGGGAGTGTGGTGTGATCATCGAGCGAAAAAGGGGGTGAATCGAGCGGGAAGTGGTGTGTATCGATCGGAAAAGGCTCTCTATCGAGCGGAACTCGGTAATTCGATCGTTCCACTGTCTTCATCAAGCGGAATAGGCTTGGTATCGATCGAAAAGTGGTGTGTATCGATCGAAAAAGGCTCTCTATCGAGCGGAACTTGGTAATTCAATCGTTCCACTGTCTTCATCAAGCGGAAACTGGTGTGTATCGAGCGAAAAGTGGTGTGTATCAATCGAAAAAGGCTGTCAATCAATCGAAAACTACTATCTATCGAGCAGAACTCGGTAATTCAATCGTTCCGCTGTCTTCATCGAGCGGAAACTGATGTGTATCGATCGAAAAGTGGTGTGTATCAATCGAAAAAGGCCCTCTATCGATCGAAAACTACTGTCTATCAAGCGGAACTCGGTAATTCGATCGTTCCACTGTCATCATCGAGCGGAATAGGCTTGGTATCGAGTGGAAACAAGTCTGTATCGATCGAAAAAGGCTCTCTATCGAGCGAAAACTACTGTCTATCGAGCGGAACTCGATAATTCAATCATTCCGCTGTCTTCATCAAGCGGAATAGGCTTGGTATCGAGCGGAAACTGGTGTGTATCGATCGAAAAAGGCTCTCTATCGAGCGAAAACTACTGTCTATCGAGCGGAACTCGGTAATTCAATCGTTCCGCTGTCTTCATCGAGCGGAAACTGGTGTGTATCGAGCGAAAAGTGGTGTGTATCAATCGAAAAAGGCCCTCTATCGATCGAAAACTACTGTCTATCAAGCGGAACTCGGTAATTCGATCGTTCCACTGTCATCATCGAGCGGAATAGGCTTGGTATCGAGTGGAAACAAGTCTGTATCGATCGAAAAAGGCTCTCTATCGAGCGAAAACTACTGTCTATCGAGCGGAACTCGATAATTCAATCATTCCGCTGTCTTCATCAAGCGGAATAGGCTTGGTATCGAGCGGAAACTGGTGTGTATCGATCGAAAAAGGCTCTCTATCGAGCGAAAACTACTGTCTATCGAGCGGAACTCGGTAATTCAATCGTTCCGCTGTCTTCATCGAGCGGAAACTGGTGTGTATCGATCGAAAAAGGCTGTCTATCAATCGAAAACTACTGTCTATCGAGCGGAAAGTGGTGTCTTGATCGTTCCGCTGTCATCATCGAGCGGAAACTAGTGTGTATCGATCGAAAAAGGCTCTCTATCGATCGAAAACTACTGTCTATCAAGCGGAACTCGGTAATTCAATCGTTCCACTTTCATCATCGAGCCGAATAGACTTGGTATCGTGTGGAAAGTGGTGTTTATCGATCGAAATAAGCTGTCTATCAATCGAAAACTACTGTCTATCGAGCGGAACTCGGTAATTCAATCGTTCCGCTGTCTTCATCGAGCAGAAACTGGTGTGTATCGATCGAAAAAGGCTCTCTATCGAGCGGAACTTGGTAATTCAATCGTTCCACTGTCTTCATCAAGCGGAAACTGGTGTGTATCGAGCGAAAAGTGGTGTGTATCAATCGAAAAAGGCTGTCAATCAATCGAAAACTACTATCTATCGAGCAGAACTCGGTAATTCAATCGTTCCGCTGTCTTCATCGAGCGGAAACTGATGTGTATCGATCGAAAAGTGGTGTGTATCAATCGAAAAAGGCCCTCTATCGATCGAAAACTACTGTCTATCAAGCGGAACTCGGTAAT
>CAKQHO010000027.1 GCA_934234185.1 uncultured Psychrobacillus sp.
TTCACCTAGAAACATTGATATATCAACATTTTAAGAGGGAGTCGCCGTTCTTCGCTCCAATCAACGGGGCCCCCTATTTGAGGTGATGGATATGATGACAAAAAATCAAAACAATGAACGAGAACAATTAGAAATCTTGACTATAGAACAGTTGGTACCACAAGACCATCTTGTTCGTAAGTTAGATGCGGCGATTGACTTTTCCTTTATCTATCCATTGGTTGAAAACCTTTATTCGACAATAGGGAGACCTAGTATCGACCCAGTGATACTTATCAAGATGACTTTTATCCAATATACCTTCGGCATACGGTCCATGCGCCAAACCATTAAAGAGATTGAAACCAACATGGCATACCGCTGGTTTCTAGGCTTTGGTTTCCATACCGAGGTTCCAACCGAGAGCTGAATTAACTCTTTTTCCAGAATGTATACTGTGATAATAGCAAAAGGGTAGGAAATCGTTTCGATTTCCTACCCTTTTGTCTACAGTCTGAAACGTGCTAACCGTATTGGTTAGCACGTTTTCATTTCTATATCTATTATCTTTTATCTTCTACCACAATCATTTCACCTGTTATTGGGTGACGGAATTGTACTTTAAAAGCATGTAGCTCATAAGTATTGGTTGGAGTTTTCTTAGCACCATATAATGTATCTCCAACGATTGGGTGACCAAGGTGAGCAAAGTGTACTCTTATTTGATGAGTTCTACCTGTCTCTAGAATTGCATGCACCTTTGTAAAAAGCTCATGTTTTCCAACGACCTCGTAATGAGTAATAGCCATTTGTCCAGAAGGTGAAACCATTTTACGTGTTGGGTGGTGACGATCATTTCCGATAGAAGCTCGAATGGTTCCGTGATTATTCTTCACCTTTCCTTCTACAACCGCTTCATACGTACGAATGATTTCTTTCTTTTCAATCATTCGATCTAGTTGCCCCTTCACTATAGGATTTTTAGCAATTACAATGAGTCCCTTGGTGCCCTCATCAATTCGATGAATATGCTCTGCGTAATGATGTCCTTTAGAGGACAAGTAATGTACTACCATATTCATCAGTGTATTTGTTTGCCCTGCTTCATTTGGATGGGTTGCAATACCACGTGGCTTTCCGACTATTAACAGATACTCATCCTCATAAGCGACATAAAGAGGAAGCTGGTCAGAAGGGCTATATTGGGATGCTTCACCCTCCCATGTAAACACCAAAGTATCTCCTAGCTGATTTGGAAGCTTCCACTGAAGCAATTCCCCAGCCTTATTAGAAACTGCCTTTTGCATACGCAAGTCATGAATAAGCTTTTTTCCTAGCTTCCATTTATCCTGTAAAAGCTGATCTATCGTTAATCCATCTTCTTGTACTTGATAAGTTAGTTTAAATATCATGTTTATATCTCCTTTAAAATGTTCCATCTAAAATGCTCATGGATAGCCTTAGTAAGGAAGAGGGTGTCCAGAAAGTTAGTACTTCTTGGACACCCCCAAACTTTTATTATTTTAATACAACCTGGTCAAAGAATGCTTGGATGCTCGTGTCAGGAACAGCACCCTCCATCCGGTTTACTTCTTTTCCACCTTCATAGTAAACCAAAGTAGGTGTAGCTTCTATTCGGTAGTCTTCCCAACCTTGGTCATACTCTAAAATATTGTACTTTACAATGTCTACTCCATTTTCCTGTTCTAGCGGAGTTAACCTAGGAGTCATTTCCTTACAATGCACACATTCTGGACTAAAAAAGTAAACTGTTACAGGATCCCCACTTTTAATTCTTTTGTCCAATTCATCAGGTAAGATGATATTTTGATAATTCGGATCGTCTATTAAATCAATGGTAGATTGTCTTAAATTATCTTTGTCGTATGGATTATCCTCAAGCGAGCTTTTGTTTTTGACACTATTTAATACTAGTAGCAATACAAAAAGAGCGATGATAATGCCACCAAAAATGGCTAGTTTTTTCATGTTACTTGTCCTCCTTGATACTCTTTAAAACCAAGATACTTGTTATAGCGATTAGTAAAAAAGCTATTAATGCTAAAAATGGAATAGTGATAAAGCCAAGATAATTTATGTATTGACCAGTACAAGGCACTCTTCCACAAGCTGGAGCATTTTCTGCCAAAAAATCTAACTTTTGCAGACTATAATGATAAGTCGAAATACAGAAACCTATTATAGAGAAAACAAGAGTCGTAGCAGCAATTTTAGCATTTTTTTGAATGTAAGCAACTGTTAAGATTAGAACAATCGGGTACATCAAAATTCGTTGATACCAGCATAACTCACAAGGCTCGTATTGGCGAATTTCTGAAAAGTATAAAGAACCTAAGGTTGCGGTAAGCGAAACTGACCACATAAACAACAGCATATTCTCAATCTTTTTTGTCATACGGCGCCCCTTTTCCAAAATCTCTCTATCCAAAATTATAAGGGTTATCAGAGAGTGTGTAAAATGTTTTATCTGTGGCAAAAAGAGTTATATAATAGCAATTATACCTTAAAATTAGAGGAGCGGTTTGATGTCGGAAGAATTTGATTTATCACAATTTGAAAAGAGTATGAATATTAGAGAAATGACTTACGATGATATAGATTCTATTCTAGATATATCTCGGTTATGCTTTCCAGGCATGGAGCCTTGGAAGGTAGAGCATCTACAAAGTCATCTCTCCATCTTCCCTGAAGGGCAACTAGTTGCAGAGCTAGATGGAAAAGTAATTGGCTCCTGCTCCAGTTTGATTATTAACTTTGATGAATATGATGATCGTCACTCATGGTCCGACGTCACTGATTCGGGCTACATAACAAATCATAACCCGGATGGATACAATTTATATGGGATTGAAGTAATGGTTCATCCTGAGTTTAGAAGAATGAAGGTCGGTCAGCGTCTTTATGAGGGTCGTAAAGATATAGCAAGGCAGTTTAACTTAAAATCCATTATTATTGGTGGACGCATTCCTAATTATCATAAATTTGCTGGAGAGATGTCACCAAGAGAATATGTAACAGCAGTATCGCGCCATAAAATCTATGATCCTGTTCTTACCTTCCAATTGATGAATGGCTTTACCTTAATGCGTATAAACCCAAATTATTTGCCTGATGACGTAGCCTCTGCTAAGTACGCAACTCTAATGGAATGGAACAATATCGATTATATTCCTCTATCTAAGCGTCATTTTAAAACTAGTTATCCGGTTCGTATATGTGCCGTTCAATACATGATGAGAAAGATTAATTCCTTTGATGAATTTGCAAATCAAGTAGAATACTTTGTAGATGTAGCTTCAGATGCTCAATCAGATTTTGTAGTTTTTCCTGAAATTTTTACAACCCAGCTAATGTCCTTCTTAGATGAGCCATCACCAAGCCAGGCAGTGCGTAAGCTGACAGAATACACACCGCAATACATGGAGCTTTTCTCGGATTTGGCTGTGAGATATAACATTAACATTGTGGCAGGTTCCCACTTTGTAAAGGAAGAAAATGAAGAAATTTATAATATAGCCTATCTTTTCCATAGAGATGGTAAAATAGATAAGCAATATAAAATTCATATCACCCCAAACGAGCGTAGATGGTGGGGAATAAGCGCAGGAGATACAGTGAATGTATTTGATACAGACTGTGGCAAAGTGGCAATTCAAATTTGCTACGATATGGAGTTCCCAGAGCTAGCTCGAATTGCAACCGATAAGGGAGCCAATATAATCTTCTCTCCTTTCTGTACAGAGGACCGTCAAAGCTATTTACGTGTAAGATATTGTGCACAAGCAAGGGCAGTAGAAAACCAAATTTATACAGTAATATCTGGTACCATTGGAAACCTTCCGCAGACAGAGAATATGGATATCCAATATGCTCAATCGGGTATTTTTGCTCCATCTGACTTTGAATTTGCTCGAGACGGAATAGTAGGAGAAACGGAGCCTAATGTAGAAATGGTACTTATAGGAGATGTAGATTTAGAAATTCTTAGACGTCAAAGACAAGATGGAACAGTTAAACAGCTAAAGGACCGTCGTCATGACGTTTACAGTATTGAATATAAAAAAGAGTAAATGGGGAATGGCGCATGGCATTTAAGCAGTTATTCGAACAATGGAATAAGGCTGATATTGAAACAGTATGGAAAAAAGATCTAGAGTTACTAAAAAACGATGAAGCAAGAATGGAAGATGCATTCTACCGTGACCTAGAGTTTGGAACTGGCGGAATGAGAGGGGAAATTGGAGCAGGTACGAATCGTATAAACACTTATACGATTCGTAAAGCTACCCAAGGACTATCCAATTACATAAAAGAGCAAGGCAAAAAAGCGATGGAGCAAGGAGTAGTAATTGCATACGATAGTAGAAGATTCTCTCCAGAATTCGCAAAAGAAGCTGCTGAGACGTTAGCTGCAAATGGGGTGAAGGCATACCTTTACCAAGAGCCTAGGACTACCCCTCAGCTCTCATTTTCGGTTAGATATTTACAAGCGTTTATGGGAATCGTTATTACCGCTAGTCATAATCCACCAGAGTATAACGGATATAAAGTGTATGGCAGTGATGGAGCCCAGTTAAACTTAGAAGATGCGGATACTGTTATTAATTATGTAAAGGAAGTCGGAAATCCACTTTCTCTTATCAATAAGGTACGTAATGAAGAACTTATACAGCCTCTAGGTGAAGAATTAGATAAAGCCTACATAGCTGCATTGAAAACCGTGCAGGCAAATGAAGGCTTAGGGGCTTCCTCTAATCTAGTAGTGGTTTTTACCCCTCTTCATGGGGCTTCAGGAACATCCGTTCAACAAATTTTACAGGAGACTGGCTATCAGAACGTTTACTATGTAGAGGAGCAGCTGGAGCCTAATGGAGAGTTTCCAACAGTTGCTTCTCCGAATCCTGAAGAAAAAAGTGCATTCGAATATGCAATGAAATATGGTGAACAATATCAAGCAGATTTGTTAATCGCCGTGGATCCAGATGGTGACCGCGTAGGCGCAGCCATTCGAACAGAGGGAGAATATCGACTTCTAACAGGTAACCAAACTGGTGCTATATTAATAGAGTATCTTTTAACAAACATGAAAGAAAAAGGAATGATGCCTGCAAATGGAAGAGTCTTCAAAACAATCGTAACATCTGATTTAGGCCGTGTTATCGCAGAATATCATGGGGCAAGTACAGAAGACGTTTTGACAGGCTTTAAATTTATTGGTGAAAAAGTGAAGCAATATGAGGAAACAAAGGAATTTGAATTCCTATTTGGCTATGAAGAAAGCTACGGTTATTTAATCAAGGATTTTGCTAGAGATAAAGATGCAGTTCAAAGCGTGCTGGCTATAGTAGAGGCCGCTGCTTACTATAAGAAGCAGGGGCTGTCCCTAGTGGACGTGCTCCAGCAGCTCTATAACAGACATGGCTATTACCTTGAGGGTCTGGTTTCTGTAACCAAAAAGGGAGTTAGTGGTGCAAAGGCAATTCAACATTTGCTAGAACAGATTCGAGTGGAGCCGCTTAAAGAAATTGCAGGAATCAAGGTTTTATCCCAAGAGGATTATCTGAACTCTACCAGATCGTTTGTAGATGGAAGAGAATCTGAGCAAATCTTCTTGCCTAAATCGAATGTAGTTAAATACTTCTTAGCCGATGGTTCCTGGGTTTGTGTAAGACCGAGCGGAACAGAACCGAAAATCAAGTACTATTTTGCAGTAATCGGTCAATCGGAAGAGGATGGTATGGCAAAGCTAGAAGCACTTAAAAGTGATTTTAGTGGGAAGATGGATGAGTATATGAAAATCTAATAATAGTTAAACTAAAGTACCAGAAGAACGAGTTTTTTCCATCGTTCTTCTGGGCTTTTTATATTGGAAAAGTAGCTATGGGATAGTCACATAAGAGAATTTTACTCTTACCTCAAAAATTTTCATTCTCACAATATTGATAGAGAATCAGCCAAAAGTATGAACAGCTCTTTCTACTTCGAAACTCTTAGACATGATAAAATAAATGTATGGAAAGCAGTTGGAGGAACTACAATGAACTCAAATGAGATATCAAATATTAAATTATTAAAAGAAATAGCAGAGCTGTTGAATGAAGAAACAGAAATGGAGCAAATGCTGCAGGGTGCTCTTCGTAAACTGCTTGAAGGAACTATCTTTGAAACAGGGTGGATTTTTTTTATTGATGAAAAGGGGAAGCAACAGTTAATAGCTCATGAGAGTCTGCCGATAGCGCTAGCGGAAAATGATTGTAGGCATTTGCAAAAAGGTGGCTGCTGGTGCGTATCACGCTTTCAGAACGGAGAGCTAAACAAAGCCTCTAATATTATAGAATGTCAGCGTATTGAAGGTGCTCGGAAAATGAATGCTTCCAATAAAGAAGGTATTACTCACCATGCTACTGTCCCATTACAATCCGGTCACGAGCGTTTTGGACTGTTAAATGTTGCTACACCAAATACCATCCGTTTTTCGGAGGGAGAGTTGGCCCTTTTAGAATCTGTTGCCTTCCAGATTGGTTCAGCAATAAAGCGGATATTTTTAACCAAGCAGGAGCAGCAAGTCCTTTTAGTACAAGAAAGAAATAGATTGGCAAAGGACCTACATGATTCTGTAAATCAATTATTATTTTCCGTAACCCTTACAGCTAGGGGTGGGATGGAAATGGCTGGACAAAAGGAAATTAAGGCTACTTTCCAGGAAATACAGAATTTAACGAAGGAAGCCCTAACAGAAATGAGAGCGCTCATTTGGCAGCTGCGTCCCCGAGGCTTAGAGTCTGGAATCATTGAAGGCTTGAAAGGCTATGGGGAAATGCTTGGATTACAATTGAATATACAGGTTAAGGGAGTTATTAATCTTCCTGCTAATATCGAAGAAACTATTTTTCGAATATCTCAAGAGGCATTGAATAATGTTCGAAAGCATGCTGGAGTATATAAGGCAAACCTGTATCTAACGGTTACCTCCACGGACGTGCTACTGGTTATTAAGGATGAAGGAAGAGGTTTTCATTTCCATGATGTAGAGGTTCTACCTTCCATCGGATTACAGAGTATGAGAGATCGGGCAACAGGAGTTGGCGGAACAGTAGATTGGGTAACGGAAGATAATAAGGGAACAGAAATATTAGTACGTTTACCTTACTAGGGGGAAGAAAATGATTCGTATATTAATTGTGGATGACCATCATGTTGTGAGACGTGGATTAATGTTTTTTCTTAAAACACAAAAGGATATGGATATCGTAGGAGAAGCTGTAAATGGGAAGGAAGCTATTGAAATGACGGAGAAGCTTAAGCCAGATGTTATTTTGATGGACTTGATTATGCCAGAAATGGACGGAATCCAAGCAACTAAAAGAATCAAAAGTAAATATCCGAGCATTCATATTTTAATGCTCACTAGCTTTTCTGACAGAGACCATGTCATTCCTGCTTTAAAGGCTGGAGCAGCAGGGTATCAATTAAAGGATATTGAGCCAGATGAGCTAGCTGAATCTATTAGAAAGCTGATGCGTGGGGAAAATACCTTGCATCCAGAAGCAACGACACAAATAGAACTTGGTCCTGGTGAAACACTTCCGCATGAAAAGTCTCCCCTTACTCCGAGAGAACAGGATGTACTTTCGGAATTAACAAAAGGAAAAAGTAATAAAGAGATTGCTTCTTCACTGTTTGTTACGGAGAAAACAGTAAAGACTCATATTTCTAACATATTTGCTAAGCTAGATGTTCAGGATAGAACGCAAGCAGCTCTGTATGCTGTCAAGCATGGATTAACGGAGCCAAGTGGTTTGTAATAACAAAACATGAAAACATGTAATTTTGTTTTCATGTTTTTTATTTTGGAAAGAGACTACGATAAACAAATGAGGGACGGTAAGGAGGCGTCCACTCAGCCACCACAGCAGGCTCTCATTTGACCTCGAGGAGCAAGGCGCAGGAGCTAGACAAATAAAAAACACCATGAACACAGGGTTCATGGTGTGAAAAGTAGATTTCATTAAAATTTGTTATTCCTCTGGTAGTTCAGGGTCTTCTTCATCCACCACTGCGGATTTTGTAATTTCCAAGTATTGAATATGATGACCGTCGATTTCTTTAACTAAAAAATCGTACCCCTGTTCTTCCAGCTTTTCACCGTTGGCAACGTCATAGCTCTTTGTCATGAACCATCCGCCAATGGTATCTATATCTTCTTCATCTATATTAATGCCAAGTAAATCGTTTACATTTTCAATTAGCATCTTCGCATCAATAATATAATGATTTTCTGCTACCTTTTGAACTTCTGGTAGCTCATCTGTATCAAACTCATCTCGGATATCGCCAACAATTTCTTCAATGATATCTTCAATAGTTACTAGACCAGACGTACCACCGTATTCGTCCATTAAGATGGCCATATGAATACGTTCACGTTGGATTTTAAGTAATAAATCAGCAATTGGCATATTTTCAATTACTCGAATGATTGGTTGCATGTAGTCGCTAACGGGTGTAGATCCGTTTGCAGGGTCTCGTATGAAGGCTGTTAATAAGTTCTTCATATTGACAAGGCCAATGATATGATCTTTATCTCCGTCAGTTACTGGATATCTGGTATATTGCTCAACCCCAACTACCTCGAAGACCTCACTAAGTGTTAAGTCCTTGTCAATAGAAGTAATTTCAGTACGAGGAACCATAATTTCCTTTGCAATCCTATCATCAAATTCGAATATTTTATTTACATATTTATACTCTGCTTGATTAATTTCTCCACCTTTAAAACTGTCAGAAAGAATCATGCGTAACTCTTCCTCTGAATGGGCTACTTCTGATTCTGAAACAGCATCTAATCCAAACACTTTGGTAGCTAAAAATCTTGCGGATCCATTCATGCCATGGATTACCGGATACATAAGCTTGTCAAAGATGACTAGTGGCTTGGCAACCGCCAAGGTAATCTGCTCAGATCGTTGGATAGCAAAGGTTTTTGGGGTTAATTCTCCAACTACTACATGTATATATGTTACTAATGAGAATGCAATGATAAATGAAAGTAAGGAAGCAACACTTGCAGGAAGCTCAAAATAATCAAATGCTGGATGTAAAATCCTTTCTATCGTAGGCTCACCTAACCAACCTAATCCTAAAGCTGTAATGGTAATACCAAGCTGACAGGCTGATAGGTATTCATCTAGGTTAGACACTACCTTTTTAGCAGTGATTGCTCTGCGGTTACCTTCTGCTACAAGTTGGTCAATTCTTGTAGTTCTTACTTTTACTATTGCGAATTCACTTGCAACGAAAAATGCAGTGAGTGCGATTAAGACAGCAAACGCTGTCAACCGTATGGCTATGTCCAAATAATTACTTTGTCCCTAACCCAAATGAGGGGTAGAACAAAGTGTACACCTCCTGTTTTCTAAAAAATAGTTTCTATTTTTAATAATAAATTATCTAAATAGAAATTACAAATCTTTCTTCTTTCATAGAATATGGTACTTTTATTTTTCTTTAATTAGAACAAAATACATCAACTAATGATTATTGATGATTAAAAAAATTCGAAAAGTATTGACACTTATTTTTTAGTTATGCTAAAGTTAAATCACACTAAACAAATGGAAATGGAGGTATGAAAAATGATTCGTTTAATTAATATTTTAAGAAACAGCATAACTTTTTCATGTCCTCCCTATAACGCTAGATGTCTCTAATGTAGCATAGTATTGCTATGTCTTTTAAAGAGTGCATTACCGTATTAGGTAATGCACTCTTTTTGCGTTTTCATTTCCAAATTTTAGTGAATTTGAAAGGGGAGTTTGATAATGATTGTAGAAAGAACTAAGCAACTACTGATAAAGGAATCGCTAGAAGGCGGATAGCTATTGGCAGATTGACGGTTAAAAAGAAATGAGGGATTAGATGTTTTCGGTTTTATTTAAATTAAAGTGGTTTTTTAAAGAACATTGGATTCGCTATACAGTTGCCATCCTAGTTCTTATCATGGCAAGTGCTTTTGAAATTATACCACCTTGGCTGGTGGGAGAAGCGATTGATGTCATAACATCAGGCAGTATGACTGGTGAGCAATTAACAAAGTATGTTTTGTATTTTGTAGGTATTATTGTAGTCGGATATACACTAAATTTTATATGGCAATACCAGCTTTTTGGTGGGTCTATAGAAATTGAAAAGGCATTACGTACAAAGTTAAATCGCAAATTTTTAAGTATGACTCCGACTTTTTATGAAAAAAATCGTACTGGAGATTTAATGGCTCGCGCTACCAATGATTTGAATGCGGTCTCCACTACTGCTGGATTCGGAATTATGACTTTAATAGACTCAACGATGTACATGGCTGCTCTTATTCTTGCAATGGGATTCATTATTTCATGGAAGCTTACTTTCTTTGCATTATTACCTATACCTATTCTTGCTATTATCATGCAGTATTTAGGAAAAATCATTCATGAAAAATATATGGTTGCACAGGATGCGTTCGGTGACTTAAATGATCGAGTTCTAGAGTCAGTTGCAGGAGTTCGAGTTATCCGTGCATATGTTCAAGAAAGAGCAGATGAAAAGAAATTTTCAGATATGAGCGAAGAGGTGTACCAAAAGAACATGGTAGTGGAACGAATTGATGCGCTATTCGGTCCAATCACTAAAATAGGAACAGGCATAAGCTATGTGGTTGCACTAGGTTATGGTGCTTATTTAGTTTCAAAGGGTGAGATGACTGTTGGTAATTTAATTACGTTCAATGTGTATCTTGGTATGGCTATATGGCCAATGTTTGCAATTGGAGAATTAATAAACGTCATGCAACGAGGCAACGCTTCATTAGATAGGGTACAGGAAACTTTAAACTATGAAGCTGATGTGAAGGATCCAAACGAACCAGTTGTTTTACATGAGGTGAAAGGAATTGGCTTCAATCAGGTTGGATTCCAATATCCTCTATCTCAAGTGAAAAACCTTGAAAATATACGAGTTCGATTAGAAAAAGGTCAAACATTAGGTATTGTTGGTAAAACGGGAGCTGGAAAAACTACTTTTATGAAGCAGCTCCTGAAAGAATATCCTATGGGCACTGGTAAGCTTACTATCGGCGGTGTTGCAATTACAGAACAAAGCAGAGAGCAAGTTTTAGAGTGGATGGGGTACGTACCGCAAGATCATGTTTTATTCTCCAGAACAATTAGACAAAATATTTTACTTGGTAAAGAGGATGCAACAGAAGAAGACCTGCAAAAGGCAATTCGCCTAGCTCACTTTGAAAAAGACTTAGAGAATCTACCAATGGGATTAGAAACTCTTGTAGGGGAAAAGGGAGTGTCTCTATCTGGGGGACAAAAACAACGTGTATCTATTGCGAGAGCACTTATTAAAAATCCAGAAATTTTATTGTTAGATGATTCTCTTTCTGCAGTAGACGCAAAGACAGAGGCTAAAATCATTGAAAATATACAAAACGAGCGTCAAGGGAAAACAACCATTATTACTACGCATCGATTATCTGGAATACAGCATGCGGACCATATTATCGTGTTAGATGAAGGGTTAGTAGTAGAAGAAGGTACACATGCAGAGCTTCTACAACAACAGGGCTGGTACAAGGAACAATACGATCGTCAACAGCTTGAGGGGGTGTCGTAATGGGTACAGGAAAAAGGCTTTTCCATTACGCATTATTTTATAAAAAGCCAATATTACTTGGCTTGATTTTTTTAACTATTGCAGTAATCGCAGATTTAACAGGACCATTTATCGCTATGAATATTATCGATAACCATATTACAGATGGAGCAATCCAAATAAAACCGATTCTAGTGTTACTTAGTGTTTTCTTTGGACTTTCTATTATAACGGCAGTTTTTCGATATTTTATGTTTATTAATTTACAAATTGGAGCTAATCGAGTAGTTCAAAAGCTTCGAAATGATGTGTTCGAGCATATACAACGCTTGTCTATTCAGTATTTTGATAATCTTCCTGCTGGAAAAGTAGTGGCGAGGGTTACAAATGACACAGAGGCGATTCGTAATTTATATGTGCAGGTGCTTTCTCAGTTTGCCACAAGTATTATATCGATTACAGGTGTTTATGTTGCCTTATTTATCCTAGATGTAAAGATGGCAGCTTTAGCTTTGTTTGTTCTGCCAATCGTTTATATCTGGATGATTGGTTATAGAAAGTATGCTTCTAAATACAATCATATCGTTCGAACTAGAATTGCAGATATGAATGCTATGCTAAATGAATCGATTCAAGGGATGTCCATTATCCAAGCATTTAAGCGTGAAAAACAAATGGACCGTGAGTTTGAAGAGATGAATCACGAGCATTACACCTACCAACGAAAATTATTAACCTTAGATTCAGCTACATCCTTCAATCTTGTCCAAGTTTTACGGTCTATCATGTTTGCGATGTTTATCTTCGTCTTTGGAAGTCAATCTATGGAGCCTGGAGCAATCATTTCAGCGGGTCTTCTATATGCCTTCGTAGATTACACAACTAGGCTGTTTAACCCGATTACGGGGATTGTAAATCAGTTTTCTCAGCTAGAAAGATCCTTGGTTGCTGGAAAACGAGTTTTTGAGCTATTGGATGAAGAAGGAGAAAATGTTTCTGATCAAACAATGGAGCGTTATCAGGGGAATGTAGAATTTCAACATGTTTCCTTTGCTTATAAAAAAGATGATTATGTATTAAAGGATTTAAATTTTGTTGCAAACAAGGGAGAAACAGTTGCGCTTGTTGGACACACAGGTTCTGGGAAGAGCTCTATTATGAATCTCCTATTTCGTTTCTATGACCCATCTAAAGGAAAAATTCTTATTGATGGGATCGATATAACTAGCTTACCAAGACAAACTATTAGGGCCCATATGGGTATTGTTTTGCAGGACCCATATTTGTTCTCTGGGACCATTGCTTCCAATGTTAGTTTGAATGATCCAAGGATTACTAGAGAAAAAGTAGAGCAATCTTTGGCTGCTGTTGGTGGAGAAAGAGTATTGAAGAATTTAGAAAAGGGACTTGATGAGCCTGTGATTGAAAAGGGAAGTACCCTTTCATCTGGTCAAAGGCAGCTAGTTTCCTTTGCAAGAGCATTGGCGTTTGATCCAGCCATTCTTATTCTAGACGAGGCTACCTCCAATATTGATACGGAAACAGAGGAAATCATTCAACATGCAATGGATGTATTAAAAAAAGGAAGAACTACTTTTATCATTGCACATAGACTTTCTACTATTAAAAATGCTGATCGTATTTTAGTGCTTGATCGTGGAGAGATTGTAGAGAGTGGAACCCATGAAGAGCTTCTGCAGCTACAAGGTCGTTATGAGCAAATGTATAAATTACAAGCAGGAGTATCCCCTCAGGCATAAGAGCATGAGGTTTACTGCTTTAGTTATCCAAAAGTAAACATAAAAGATGGTTGAACAGGTTCTACTGTTTAATCATCTTTTTTCATTTTTCATTTTAAAAATTGATAGAGTCTTGATAATTGCCTGTTAAGCTTCAGTTAGAAGAAGGGAAGGGGTTATTTGAAGATGGAGGAGTATATTTTACAAACCAGAGATATAGCTTCCACTATATTTTAAAGAGCAATAATAACATCATCTTATAGATAAATAGCGCTGTTCTGTATTAACAAAGGCAGAATAGCGCTTTTATTTGTAATTCGTATCTTTTCTTTTTAGAAAAATAAAATTATTCTTCTCTTTTTCTAACGAAAATCGTATATTTAGAGTAACGAAATATAAGGATGGTTGAAGATGCTTACTTGGATAATTGATTGGAAGAAGAGGATAGCTTCGTTTCCTCATAATATAAAAAGGTTCATGCTTGCCAATGTGCTCATTCAAATAGGAATGGGTGTTTTTTCGGTTATGTATAATTTATATATTAAGGAACTAGGTTTTCCTGATACATTGAATGGAAGAATTATTTCTATGACATCGTTAGCATCTGCTATTATGCTAATTCCTGCAGGTTATCTAAGTGATCGATTTGGGCGAAGAGGGATTATTTTAATAGGTACAGTGCTGACAGCGAGTACGTTGTTTGTAAGGAGCATCATGATAGGAGAAACCTCCCTAGTCTCTGCTGCTTTCTTAACTGGTCTATTCATGGCCTTGGTTCAAGTTTCGGGTGTCCCGTTTTTAGCAGAAAATTCTAAGCCTAGTGATCGAATGAACCTGTTTAGTATTCATTTTTCCTTGGTTACCATTGCTGGAGTATTTGGAAGTTTGGGAGGAGGAGCACTTTCCGACTTTTTTCATCTTGTTGGTGGTCTTAGTACTGTAGATGCCATTAAGTATGTTTTAGTTGTGGGTGCTATTTTGTTTACCTTAGGTTTAGTGCCGTTATTTCGAATAAAACCATCTATAAAGAAAGAAGAGCAGATGGAACAAAGCGATGTAGAAGTTGAAAGGAATCCAGGCTCCTTTAAAAGTAATTTGAAGATTATTTTGCTGTTTGGATTTGCTAATCTGTTAATCGGTACAGGCTCTGGGCTTGTTATTCCTTATCTCAACCTTTATTTTTCTAATAGATTTGATGCTTCTAATACTTATATTGGCTTAATCCTTTCCTTAGGGGCAGCTATGACTGCTGTTGCCATGCTAGTTGGCCCAATTCTAGTTAAAAGGGTTGGTAAAGTAAAGGCGCTCGTGACGTTTCAGCTGTTATCTATTCCGTTTCTTTTCATTACTGGTTATACAAATTCCTTACTTATAGCATCAATTGCATTTTTACTACGTCAGGCACTTATGAATGCAGGTAATCCTATTCAAAGTGCGATTGCGATGGATATCGTGCATGATAAATATAAAGGATTGGCAAATTCTGTGAATCAAATGGTGTTTAATATCGGGTGGGCCAGTACTGGAGCTATATCTACTGGTCTTGTCATGACATTTGGCTTTTACTGGGGCTATGCATATGTATTTACTATTACTGGAGTCCTATATACCATCGCATCTACCTACTTTTACTTTATGTTTATTCGAAAAAAAATTGATTGATATCGGTAATGAGTTAATTTTCCTAGAGAATAAATGAATATTTTTACCCTCCTTTAAAATTTGTTTCACTAGTCCTATTAGAATATAATTCTAGTTATAAATAAACTGATAATTTTTATAAAAAGAAATATTTATCTTCTTTTTTAGGAAGGGGGGACATGAATGTATCAAAAGAAAAATTTTAGGCTGAATAATACAGAGGATAAGGCAGTAGTTTTGACTGTAAAAGAGAACTTTGAGTTACTTGGTGAAGACTCTATTTCCGTTAATTTTCTAGAGGAGAACCTCCAAAAAATTAGAAGTCATGTTATTAGAAATGAGCTGGAGGAGGCTTTAAAGCTACGGAATTATTTAGCTTTATTCGAAGCTGAGATGAACGATGTATTATGCTATTACTTTCAAAAATATACTGGAAATATTGCTTATGCAAACGAGGAATATGCTGAGGCGCTTACTTATTACCAAAAAGCAGAGGAAAGATTAAATAATACTCCTGAAAGTTTCTCAGAAAAGGAAATAGCAGATTTGCATTATTCTATTGGTTTAGCAGCCTACCATACAAGTAACCCTTGTTTGGTTTTTAGCCATACAGAAAAAGCATTATCTATTTATAGCAAGGGAGAAAAGGGATATAGAGTACCGGAATGCTATGTGAATCTTTCCCTTGCAGAAAAGCAATCATTGAACTTTCGGAGTTCTCTTGAGTATTTAAAAAAGGCTGTAGAAGCATGTGAGACAAATGACTATGCACTTACAAAATTTACGATTAAGTTTAACTATGCCTATACCTTTCTGCAATTTCATGACTATGAGAAGGTTATAGAATACACAAATGACTGTATACAGTACCTAAGTGCCGAACAAAATTGTGACAGGCTATTATGCTACTCTACTCTTATTAAGGCATACTTGGGCTTAGATGACATTTTTGCAGCGAAGGAAGTTATCGTGAAGGCTGATGAAGTTATTGGAAGCCTAACGGAGCTCCTCAAGAATGAAAATTCCTTGAATGATATTGTGAATGAGTATATTGGCTTGAGAGCATATGTTCTAGAAGATAATGAGTTATATGAAAATCACCTTGTTCATAAGGTGCTTCCAAGGATAGAAGAGCTTGGGCATGAATATGAGCTGAATTATTATAGTTATCAGCTTGGAAAGTTTTACTTAAAGACAAATCAAAGTGAAAAAATGATGGAAGTAATGAGTAAATTGATAGACAGAAAGCAAAAAACTACATGAAAGAATTAGGGGTGTGAAAGTAATGATAAGAAAATTACGAAAATCGTTATTGGTTTTATTTATGGGATCTTTATTTTTTAGTGGTTTCCAATTTTCAGAATTAGGATATGGGGGACGCACACCAGAGCCATGGGATAACGAAACCAATGGAAGTGGTGGAGAGGAAGTAGCATATGGTGGACGCACTCCAGAACCATGGGATATAGAAACCAAGGGGAGCACTGTAGGAAATGAAGTTGCATATGGTGGTAGAACACCAGAGCCATGGGACAATGAAACAAATGGCTATGTAAAAGCTGCTTAAAATAGCAAGACCACCAAGATGATAACTAATCTTGGTGGTCTATTTTTAATTATTAGAGAGAAGCTTCTCTATATCTTTTTCCATGTCAAAAATATCAGTAGTGGGCTCATAGCGGTAAAGAACATTTCCAGCTTGATCTAGTAAGAATTTAGTGAAATTCCATTTAATAGAATTACCGTGCATATAATGTGGTACTTTTTCATTGATAATAGAAGTTAATATGCGCGAAGAAGGATGACGCGGGTCAAACCCTTTAAAAGGCTTAACAGCAGTTAGATATTTAAATAGCGGATCCGCATTTTCATCACGTACATTAACTTTAGAAAACATAGGGAAATCGACACCATAGTTCATTTTACAAAATTTATTAATTTCTTCATTATTTCCAGGCTCTTGATTGTCGAAATGGTTGGATGGGAAGCCTAAAACAACAAATCCTTTATCTTTATAGCGTGTGTACAATTTTTGTAAGTCCTCATATTGATATGTAAATCCACATTTACTAGCTGTGTTAACGATTAAAATTACTTTCCCCTTAAATTCCTCTAAAGATCTTCCCTTACCAGTAATGTCCGGTACTTGAAAATCAAAATCATAGATGCTCATACACTTTCTCCTTTTTCTCTTGTTAGCCTGATAGTCTCATTATAACATATGATTCTTTTTAACTATTAAAAAGTGCTTTCCAAAGAGATAGTGAGAATATAGCAAATGTACTATTCAGTCATACACATGGAATAGCATAAGCTCATGAATCATTTTTTTTACAGATTCTTCGTCTGGTGGTGTTTCCCCAATCCATTTAATCATTCCATCTGGCTCGTACTCTGCAGAGTATCTTACATGCTTATAAAAAAAAGATACAGACCACCCAGGTAGTTGTTTATTTTCGTATAAAGATTTAAAGCTGAAGTGTTGAAGCATGGTGAACATCCTTTCATGTGACAGAATTTGCAAGCATACAATTGTATAAATGACTAGTGAAGGAGCATGTAATTGTTTATCAAAAAGTTAGAACAAGCAATACAGGATGAGTACGCTTCTTATTATTTTTATCAAGAAATGCTTCAAAAGACAAATGACCCTTACTGGATAGGCTTTATTGAGCATGCCTTGGAGGATGAAAAAAGTCATTACGAAATGTTCCAACAACTCTATTATATGTTAACGGGTTCTTTTGTTCAAAATGTAAAAAAGGGTCTGCCATGCACCGATCTTAAATCCTGTGCCAAGCAGGCTGTAAAAGATGAGCTAGAGGCCTCCGAGCTTTATAAGGAAATGCTGCTGCAAATTCCTATTCAACAGGCATATGCTCCGCTTTTTTGTGCGATGCATGACGAAACAGAGCATGCTATACGATTTTCAATGATGTATAACGCACTCTAATTTATTTTTTGTTTTCGTCACCTCTGCTATAATATTCTAGAAGCTAGAGGAAAAAGGTGAAACTATGCAATTTATATGGACAATCACATTTATGGCAGTAGTCGGAGCGGCAATAGGAGCGGTGACGAATCATTTCGCAATTCAAATGTTGTTTAGACCACATGAGGCAAAATATATAGGGTCATGGCGAGTCCCGTTTACGCCTGGGCTCATTCCTAAAAGAAGAGATGAACTGGCAACACAATTAGGAAAAACAGTGATCAATCACTTGTTGACGCCTGATATATTTAAGAAAAAATATTTTAATGAAGAAATGAGAATAAAGGCAAACAGTTTTATTATCACACAATTAAAACAAAAGATATTTGAATCAGAACGAACAATTTCGGATTGGTTAAAGGCAGGTGGAATAGAATCTATTTCTACCTTAGTGAATGAAAAGTTAGATGAACAAATGGACCTTCAATTTCAAAAGGTAAGAAGCAAATTGGAGAATGAGACCATTCGTCAATTGACTCCAATTAGCTGGCAGGACAAAGCAGATGAAAAAATTAGTGATATTGTTTCATATATCCTTCATAAAGGGGAAGATTTCTTTAACTCTGAAGAAGGGAAAAGGACAGTAAAAAAGCTGATTGATGACTTTTTGTCTACAAAGGGAACTATCGGAAACATGATACAAATGTTCATGGGTGATTCACATTCGCTCGTTGGAAAGATTCAGCCAGAAATTATCAAATTTTTAAAGGCACCAGGCACAAAGGAAATGTTAGAAAGAATCGTTCAAAATGAATGGGAAAAGCTAAAGGATCGTCCAATTGTGGAAATGCTGGAGGGCTTTGACTTTGAACCAGTTGTTCAAAATGTTAAGGTATATTTGAAGGACCAGATTGCTGTAGAGGAAAGATTGAATTACACAATTTCTCATTATTTCCCTAACGCTGGCGCATGGGCAGAATCGAAATTTGTTCCAATGCTCACGGAGATTGCATTTAGGGAGGCAGAGACCAAGCTCGAGGAAGTACTTCGCCGTATGAAAATCGAGGATATGGTGAAGGAACAGGTAGATTCATTCCCAGTAGCAAGATTAGAAGAAATAGTACTTGGAATTTCCAAACGAGAATTCAAGATGATAACAGTTTTAGGTGGAGTTCTTGGTGGACTAATAGGGATTATCCAAGGGATTATTGTAATCCTAACAACCTAGCACAAGACACCTGTGCTGCTCAGAATGGCAAATATGGGAGCAGCTCTTCAGCAATCTCTGACGGTGCTAGATAGTATAACACCGACACTAGATAATCTATTACTTTCATATCTTTTAAAATAAGTTATGTTATTTTTTAGCATGGCTACAAAAAGGAGCTAACATTTATGATTAATATTTACGATGATATCAACCGATTAGAAGGTAGCCTAAGAAAAACTGATCAATTCGCTCAGGTAAAAGCTGCTGTTGCTTCAGTAAAAGAGGATCCAGAGGCGCTTGCTTTATTCCAAAGCTTCCGCAAAATTCAACTTTCTTTGCAGGAAAAACAAATGCAAGGAGAAGAAATAAGCGGGGAAGAGTTAGAATATGCACAAAAAACTGCTCAGCTAGCGCAAGGAAATGAAAAGATTTTTAACATGCTTCAATCAGAGATGGCCTTAAGCCAATTAATTGAAGAGGTTAACCGTGTATTAATTAAACCAGTACAAGAGCTTTATGAAGGAATTTAAATAGTGAGATGAAAACTGCCAGAAGAAACCTTTGGCAGTTTTTTTATGTAAAATTTAAAGTCAGTGTTAAGAGGGAGTCAGATAGGGAAGGTAAGTGATGGAAAGCGAAGAAGATAGACTTAGCGCTACATACACAAAGTTCTTTTCAATTAATAACTTAGAATTCTCAGAAGCAAATTCTATTTTTAAAAGGATTATGATAATTTTTGGCGAATTAATTAAATGAATGACTATTCACTTACAAAGGGGTAAACAATATGTATGAAACTTTATTACTACAAAAAGAGGGTCGTTTTGCAACCTTAACATTAAATAGACCAGAAGCAATGAATGCGATGAATGAAATAATGATGCAGGAGTTGGCGGATAGTCTAGAGGCTATTAAAGAAGATAAGAGCGTACAAGTCCTTATTATTAGGGGTGAAGGAAAAGCTTTTTCTGCCGGTGGAGATATAAAGGCGATGTTAAATCCCGAAAAACCACTTGATATTGAGTTAGCAATGACTTATTTGACTAGAATTGCTAAAACGCTTTATACACTTCCACAGATTACAATTGCCTCTGTACAAGGAGCAGCTGCTGGATTAGGGTTTAGCATGGTTTTAGGCTGCGATATTATCATCGCAGAGGAAACAAGTAAGCTAGCAATGAATTTTATTGGAATAGGGCTTGTCCCGGATGGCGGTGGACATTTCTTCTTGAAGGAAAGAGTAGGTATTCCTAAGGCGAAGCAGCTTATGTGGAGTGGACAGAAGTTTACGGGGAAAGAAGCGCAAAAATTAGGCTTAGTAGATGAAGTGGCATCTGATGGATTAGGCTATGCGACTGCACAGTCCTATGCTCAGAAGCTGATTTCCTCACCAGTTGCTGCAATGCTTGCTTCCAAGGAAATATTACATTCGACGAAGTTAACAGAATTAGAGATGGTACTAGAGCAGGAAGCAAAAATGCAAACAGCAATGAGACAGACAGAGGATCATATAGAAGGCATTAAAGCATTTGTGGAAAAACGAAAGCCTATATTTAAAGGTGAATAAAAATGGATGAAAAATGGCTGGAATGGGCAAAGCAGCTCCAAGCAATAGCGCAGGCTGGCTTGACTTATTCAAAGGACGTCTATGATCTAGAAAGATTTGAAATGATACGGGAACTCAGTGTAGAGATGATGGCTCTACAATCTGGTTTGGACAAGCAATTGGTAAGGAATCTTTTTGCTAATGAAACAGGCTATGCCACCCCGAAAGTGGATATTAGAGCAGCAGTGCTTCAAGAAAATAAGCTTTTATTAGTAAAGGAGAATGCCGATGGAGCCTGGGCGTTGCCTGGTGGTTGGGCAGATATTGGTTGCACACCAAGTGAGGTTGCAGTCAAGGAGGTAAAGGAAGAATCGGGATTTGATGTCCAAGTTGTTAAATTGCTTGGCGTGATGGATAAGAAATGCCATCCTCATCCGCCTTCTCCTTACCATGTATATAAAATGTTTATTCATTGTGAAATTATTGGTGGACAAGCTCTAACGGGAATAGAAACAGCAGAGGTTGCTTTCTTTGCTGAGGACGAGCTACCTGTTTTGTCAGAGGAACGAAATACCCTTTCGCAAGTAAAGTGGGTTTTTCAGCAATTAAAGGAGCCAAGTGAAGAGGTTTATATGGATTAGCACAACAAAACTAGGAGCTTGAAGCTTTTTTCAAGCTTCTTTTTATTTTTTAGAAAAAGTTTTTCATTTATACTGTAACAAAACAGAAAGTCGGACGTTTTAGGTAGGAGGGGAGGCAAGGAAGTGAAGAAAAAGAGACAAGATGAGCTAGAGGAAATCTATCTAGCATACGCTAAACCTCTCTATTTTTACCTTTGGAAGCTCTCTGGCTCTGAATCGCTGGCCGAAGAGCTTATGCAGGAAACATTTTATAGAGCGACCCTTTCCTTAGATGTCTATGAGGGTGGCCAGGTGAAAAGCTGGCTATACAAGGTAGCGAGAAATACATACTTGGACGAATGGCGAAAAAGAAAAAGGTGGAAGTGGGTGCCCTTTTCCAACCAACTAGTAGAAGACATGGTAAGTCCCTATGGGTTGCCTGAGGATCAACTTGATAAGCAAGAAGTATTCGAAGACATCCAGGCCGTTGCTGCTCTGCTTCCAGAAAACTATCGAAGCATCCTTCATCTAAGAGAATACGAGATGTTTTCATATGAGGAAATTGCAGAAACGTTAGACTTATCGATAGATCAAGTAAAGATAACTATACACCGAGCAAGACAAAGATTTAAACAGTTAGCAGAGAAACAGGGCAAAGATTTTAAAAGAGGTGGAAATGATGGAGATGAATGAAGAAAAAGCACGCCAAATAGTGCAAAAGCATAAAAAGAGATTTTCTTGGAAATTGTCTCTGCAGGTTGTGAGAGTGTTACTGGGGATATTTCTAATTTATGCAGTTTATATGATAACGGTATCGCTGATATATGAAGGGACGAAGACAGGTCATCGTACAGAATATTATTTACAGCTAGCTGTGGATTGGACAGTGCCTGAAGTAACAACAGATAGCTCACTTCAAAATTCTAATGAAATATCCCCATTACTTACTCAAAAAATTGAGATACCATTAGTAAAGACAATCGGACGTGAAAATCAGCAGGTATCGACTATGCGCGTAAGAAAACCCTTGATAAGCTTTATGACAACAATGACAGAGAGTCCGAATAAAACAGAAGAGAAAATGTCTTTTTATTTACCGTATGACCCTGAGACTGATAAAAAAACAGATGAATGGTCCAATGACGAGGTGTGGAATAGACTTGAAATGATACATGAAGGAAATGTTGCTCAAATGGGCTTCTCCTTAAACGATTATTATACACCCGAAGAGCTGTTAAAGCTTTTGGAGCCATACGATTTGGATACTCTTTGGATGCCTTTATATATGGGAGAGCTACAAAGCTTTAGTGAAGGCTCTTGGGGAACATCCGGCAATAATATCTCTTTAGGAAAGCCATGGGGACTTGCTGGGTATCGACAAACAGATGAGGAATTTAATTCTGTTTCTTGGGCCACAGAACTAGCGAAGGAAACAATTACAGAAAGCGAACAAGCAATGCTAGAAAATATGGAACTGATGCTTTCAGAAAGAAAAGGCTTAGCAGAAACACTCCTACAGACAGATTTTTTACAGGAAAGATATGATTATTTAAAGAAAGAAGGCTTTCAAGTATACGGAGCAGTAGTGACCGGCCCAGTGAAGGAGCTATTGAAGCTGAGAGAAGTGGAGGAAATCCATGCTGAACAGCTTGGGGATATAGATTATTGGAATTGGGTGGAATAAGCCATGTGAAGGGAGCAGCTTTGGTTGCTCTTTTTTTATATGGGATTATGACTTGTTAACATATTACAGTTAATCATTTTTACAACATTGTGGTCCAAAATTACAACATAACGAGCCATTTTTACAACTTTCTAGTCTGTTTTTACAACTTTCTCTCATAGGAAGTTCAATTCACATAAAAAACCGCCCCATCCAGGCGGTCTCTTCTTTCTTATACATGGAATAATACTAGTTTCCCAGCATTATTTACTAGGCGATGAGTTTTATTAGAAAAACCCTTTTCTGCTATACCAGCCTCGCCCTTTCTTTTTGCTTCTTCATCATTCTCGAAGTTCCAAGTTTCCTCAATAAGTAACTCCCCAGTTGGTTCAAACGCTGTAAATTTATATGGTTTCATTCTACAAACACCCCTTTAATGTTCTTAATTTCATTATACATAAAAAATTTAAAAAACAACATGTAAAGTGCACTTGACATAAGCGAAAAAAGTAAAGTATACTTTACGTAAAGCTAGCTTTACAAGAGGGGGGATTTTGGTTGGAGAATTTCGTCCGGGAGAAGCGTACTGAAATGGGGATGACGCAGGATGAGCTTTCGGAGAGATTAAATGTATCTAGGCAAACGATTATTTCCTTGGAAAGAGGAAAGTATAATCCGTCGATTACTTTAGCATTTAAGCTGTCTAGATTATTTGGTTGCACGATAGAAGACTTATTCGTTTATGAGGAGGCTGAAGGGGATGTATGAGGGTTTTAATTGGCTAACCTTTTTAATTGGGTTGCCATTAGCAATTGTTATTATTTCTATTGTAGCTTTAGTTCAGTATAGGATTGGGAAGAAAAAAAGGTTATTCGATGAGCGTTATCAGGAAATTCAAAACAAAGCAAGATCATTCTCATGGCTTGTTACTACTATTTCGATACTGCTTGTATGGCTAGTCATTATATTTTTGGAAGGTACAGGTCTTGCTTTTTTCTTGATGACGGGGCTGTGGGTGATTCACATGATGTCTTATCTTGTTGGATCGATCATTGCGCAAAAGGATGAGTGGGTAGTCAGCACGAATAATAAGATTGGATTAGTTATTTCGATTATTGTGCTCATAGGAACCCCAGTCTTTTTCATAGGTGTATCCTATGTGACTGGTAACTGGAAATTCCTTATTTTTAGTTTACCGCCAACCATGGTTGCAGGAACAACTGGATTTATTGTAAGCCTAAAGCAGATAAAAAAAGAGCAAGAGATTGCATAAGACTGTAGACAGTTGTCTATAGTCTTTTTTATATGATAAAATAAGAACAAATATTCTATTTTAGCGAGGTGTTTGGAATGGAAGAAATACGATTTCTTCATGCAGCAGATTTACATTTAGATAGTCCGTTTAAAGGTATTTCTTCAATTCCAAAAGAAAAGTGGATGGAAGTAAGAGAAAGCACCTTCAAGGCATTTCAAAATTTAGTGGATTATGCAGTACAAAGTAAACCCGATTTTATGTTAATTGCTGGAGACATTTACGATGGAGAAAACCGCAGTCTACGTGCACAGCATATTTTTCAAAAGGGAATGGAGACTCTTCATGAAAAAAATATACCTGTTTTTATTTGTTATGGAAATCACGACCACCTAAGTGGTAACTGGTTGCGTTTTCAGTTGCCTGCAAATGTCCATGTGTTTGGCGAACAGGTAGAAACAAAAAAATTAATTGTTAAGCAACAATTGGTGAATATTACTAGCTTTAGCTATAAGGAGAGGCATGTTCGAGAGGCGATGCATCCTTTTTATCCTGAAGCGACTGAGGATGGTTTTCATATTGGGATGCTTCATGGTAGCTTGGAGGGCGATCAGGAGCACGATGTCTATGCACCGTTTCGACAGAGCGATTTATTGGAGAAGCGATATGATTACTGGGCGCTGGGTCATATCCATAAGCGACAGATTCTTCATCTGGAGCCGCCAATTGTTTATCCTGGAAATATGCAGAGTAGACATCGTAATGAGAAAGGGATCAAAGGGTTCTACGAAGTAACACTGTCCAAACAAAAAGTAAATTTAAATTTTATTCCGTCCTCGACTTTCATTTATGATGAAATAGAAATCTCCTGTAAACATACTGTCCATGCAAACGAGCTGCTTGATATTATTGACCACGAGCTACAGCAATATAGCCAGTCTTATGGAAATGCAATGGTGGATTTAATCCTAATGGACATAAGTGAGGATACGTATGAAATGTTACAAAGCTCTTCCAAGGAAGAATGGATTCAAACTCTTCAGGATGGGATAGATCAATCGGAAATGTTTTTACTAATTAGAGATCTTCATATCCAATTACCTTCGAGCTATAAAAAGGAAGCCTCAATCATTACGTCTGTTATCGAGGAGTGGGATTCTGATCACTGGAAATCAGCTCTTAAGGAAATCTACCAGCATCCAAAAGGCGGTAGGTTTATTCCTAAGATAGATGAAGTCTTTATAGAAGAAATAAAAAAAGAAGTGGAAGAAGCTTTATCAAAGACAGTAGCAAGGAGAGAATAACAGGATGAAACTACTTAAGCTCCATATATATGGCTTTGGTAAGCATGAAAACGTACAAATTGATCTTCAGAAAGGTATAAATATATTTTATGGAGAAAATGAAGCTGGTAAATCTACAATACAGCAATTTATTCTTCATATTCTGTTTGGTTTTCCTCAAAGGAACTCTCAGCTTCTTAGATACGAACCGAAAAATGGAGCAGCCTATGGAGGTAAAATAATTCTCCTAGATCGTGATGGTATGAAGGTAGAAGTAGAAAGGGTCAGAGGGAAGGCTAGTGGCGATGTAACTCTATACTTCGAGAATGGAGCTCGTGGTGGAGAAAGAGAGCTTCAAGCCTTGCTAACTTCTAATTCTAGACAGGATATAGAGGCAGTTAATTCTTTTTCTATGTTTCAATTACAGGGTCTAGAGAAAATGACAGAGGAAGAGCTAACAAAAACACTAATTTCTTCGGGGACTAGCGGAATAGATGCTCTATCTACTATAGAGACCACTTTTTTGAAAGAGATGGGGCAGCTATTTAAACCTTCAGGTAAAAAGCCATTAATCAACCAAAAGGTGGAGGAAATTAGAGAGTTAGAAGGCGAGTGGCGAGAATACCTCGAGAAAATCAACGAATTTGAACCCTCTGTTCAGAGACTGAAACAATTAGAAAAATATCTTTCTAAAAATAAACAAGAGCAAGCGGAACTACAAGAAAATCTCCAAAATTTTTACCGATGGAAGCAGCTAAAGCCCTTAAAAGATAGAGAACGACAAATTATTCAGCAGTTAGAAAAAGTAGAGGAGCAGCAGTTTCCAAGTGAGGGAATTCGCAGATATGAACTACTGAAGGATAAAAAAACAAATATTTTAGCAAGTCTGGAGCAGCTAGAAAGAGAAATGGACTTAGCTATTGAGCAGCAAAAGGCAATGTCCAAAGAAGAACTAAATGAGCTTCAAGCATTTCTTAGCTATGAATCTGAATGGCATCAATTAAAAGCACGGCGAATACAGTTAGAGGATGAGCAAACAAAAGTAATACAACAGCAAATGCAGCAGCTTGCTCTCATCGGTGTGTCTTGGGAGGAGAGCTTAGAATTTATTTTGAATGTTGACGTTTCCATTAAGCAGGAGGATGCACTAGTTTCCTTGTTAAAGAGGAAGGAGCAAATAGAAGCAGAGCTGCTTCAGGAAGAAAGATTGCTAGAGGTCAAAATACAAGAGTTAGAAGGGAAGGAAAGGCAACTAAAGGAAGCCCAGCAAGATTCTAATGGATCAGGTACCAAAAAGCCTACAAGCATGGTAGTTAGTTTAGTTGGGCTTATTTTCGTTATTGGCTTCCTCATAAGTTATATACTGAATAATTGGAGTATATTCTTCCTAACTATTCTTTTAGGAGCTATTATGTATGGTGGCTTTCGTTATCTGCTTCAAACATTAGGTGGTAAAGATATAAAGAAATATGAGGAGTTACTAAAAAACGAGCATAGAGTCATTCAGGAGCAGGTTAGCAGCTTAGATAGTTCCATAAGAGACTTACAAAGCAAGTTGGAAAAAGAAGAAATTCGGTTAAAACAATTTCTTGTATCCTATCAAATTAGTTCTGATATCTCAACCAGCCTACTACCAGAGCTCTTCAATAGACTGCGGACCATACAAGAACAGCAAATTTCGTTAAATCAAATGGAAAAGCAGCTAGAGCAAACAACCGAACAGCTTCATCAGCTTTTAACAAAAGCAAAGTCATTGGCTTCTATTCACTTAGTAGAGGATATGTTATTTCATCAGTTGAGAGAGCATTACTTGTCTAATAAACGAAAAGTAGAAGAGCAGGAGAGCCTTCGTCGAAAGCAAGAAGAGTTTCGCAATAAGACCAAAGAACTTCAATCCTATTTACATGCCTATGAAATGGAGATTAATGACCTTTGGCAAGAAGCGGATGCTCTATCAGAAAATCAGTTCTACCAAGCAAATAAAATATTTGAAGAAAAGCTAACGTTACAGAAGGAGCTTGAGCAAGTAAATTTACGACTTGGAGAGGGACAAATTGATTGGAAGATGTTTGGGGAAGAAGATGAAATTAAAACTAAAGAGAGACTTCGCCTACTAGAGGAACAAAAAAATAATCTTTTAGAAGAAAAGAGCAACCTTGATTTAAAAACAGCTCACTTATTAAGTGATCAAGAGCAAGGCGAGCTTCTTCAGCGTATTGAGGAAAAGAAGGCCGAACTTCAACAATTAGTAAAGAAATGGGCTTCCTATAAAGTTGTCGTTACATCTATTAAACAAATCATGACCCAGCTAAAGGAAGAAAGACTTCCAGAAGTTTTAGAAGGGGCTAAAAGCATCTTTCAACGACTAACAGATTACTCTTATGAATCCTTAGAATTGGATAATGAAAAAGGATTTGAAGCAATTAACGCAAATGGAGATCGCTTTAAAATTGTAGAGCTAAGCCAAGCGACAAAAGAGCAGGCCTATCTTTCCCTTAGATTGTCTCTTGCAATCTCGCTAAAGGAAAATGCTGATTTCCCAATTATAATGGACGACCCCTTTGTACATTTCGATCGAAACCGATTAAAACAAGTGGTACAATTGATAGAAGAGCTACAGAATGACCATCAGATACTGTATTTCACCTGTCATGAGCATATGACAAAGGTATGGAGCAATGCACATATGATACAGGTAGCAGCATTAAGAGTTTAAGTGGAGGGATTGCGTATGAAAGGTATAACACAGCTTCGAGTAGGAGACCCAGTAGATCATTTCTTGCTTATTAAACAATCAACCAAGGGGATCACAACAGTAGGAAAACCATTTATGTCTCTGATTTTGCAAGATAAAAGTGGGGATATTGAAGCAAAGCTATGGGATACAAACGAAGAGCATGAGAAACAATATGCAGCAAGTCAAATTGTACGTGTTGGTGGAGAAATTCAGGATTATCGGGGGAAATTTCAGCTTAGAGTAAAAAGCATTCGCCCCGTAAAAGCCGATGAATCAATCTCTATTCACGACTTAGTACCTTCTGCAGAGAAGTCAAAAGAAGAGCTGATGGAAGAACTTCTGCAGTTTTTCTTTGAAATGAAAAATCCTTTGATACAACGAATAACTCGACACCTGTTAAAAAAACATCAGACAGCTTTTATGACATATCCAGCAGCTACAAAGAATCACCACGATTACGCTTCTGGACTTATTGACCATGTTGTATCTATGTTAAAGCTTGGAAAAGCGTTATGTGAGCTGTATCCAACTTTAAATAAAGATCTGCTTTATGCCGGAATAATCTTACACGATATTGGGAAGGTAGTGGAGCTGTCTGGACCGGTTGCTACAACTTATACCATCGAAGGTAACCTATTAGGTCATATTACGATAATGGTTAATGAAATATCTAAGGCCTCTGAGGAGCTTCAAATTGATGGGGAGGAAGTAATGCTGTTACAGCATATGGTACTTTCCCATCATGGAAAAGAAGAGTGGGGTAGCCCTAAGCGACCGATGCTTCGTGAGGCAGAAATCTTGCATTATATTGATAATATAGATGCGAAAATGAATATGCTAAACCGTGCCCTAGATAAAACAAATCCAGGAGAATTTACAGAGCGCTTATTCCCGCTAGAAAATCGCTCCTTCTATAAGCCTACTTTTGAATAAAGCTAAAATAAAAAAAATCGTGAAGGCAAAAGCCTCCACGATTTTTTTACTAATTATTTTTCTGTATCTTCCGTACTTTCTTCTGTACCTTCTTCAGTAGCTGGTTGGTCTGCAGCTGACATGAATTGATCTAAAGAAGCTTTAAGATCTTCGTCCTTAATTTTGATATCTGCATCCTTCATCATTTTTGCTACTTTTGACAGTAATGTTGAAGTATCTGCTTTATCAAGCTTCAATTGTTTTTCAATTTCCGCTTTTTTATCTTCATAGGATTGTTCGATCTCGCGAGTGTCTGTCACTTCAATAATATGGAAACCAAAGCTAGACTGAACTGGCTCACTTAATACATTTTTCTCTAACGCAAATGCTGCTTCTAAGAAAGCATCGTCATAATTGTCATTACGATTGATCCATTCTAAGTTTCCGCCAGTCTCTTGTGCAGCTTCCTCTGTTGAGTACGCTTTCGCTACCTCTGCAAAATCTTTTCCTGATTCTATCTCAGCTTTAGCTTTTTTGGCAGTCTCTTCGTCTTCCACTACAATATGGCGAACATTGATTTCTTTTTTAATTCTATCGTATTCTGCTTTAATGTCTTCTTCAGAAACCTTCACATCTTCAATCATTGCTTTTTCTTGAAGAAGGTTTAACTTGATATACTGCTTGTACGTCTCTTCTGTATAGCCGTTTTGAGCAATGATGGGTTCAAAGCTTTCTCCCATTTGTTCTTTATCGGTTTTCAGCTGTGCTTCAATCTCTTTTTCGGTAACTTTATACTTGTCCTCTAATACTTTTTCAATAACAAGTAGTTGAAATGCTTGCTCCCCGATAGAAGCCTTCATTTCGTTGTAAAGGTCTTGTTGCGTGATATCCCCTACTTTAGAGGTAGCTAAAACCTCGCTATTATTCTTTGAGTCATCACTACAAGCTCCAAGCGCAAGTAAGGATGCTGCTAAAGTAAATGATAAAACTGTTTTTTTCATCTCAATCTCTCCTAACTTCTTCATGCACAATTGTTACTATAACATAAACGAATTAAAAACAAAAACGGTTCCCTTTCATTAGCCTACCACCTTTTGTAACATCTGCATACGATAAATTGAAAAGGGAGGTGTTAAGAATGGGTGGACAATACGGTGGTAACTATGGTGCAGGTTCTGGCTTTGCATTACTTGTAGTTCTGTTTATTCTATTGATTATCGTTGGCGCAGCATTTATCTACTAATCTAACGAAATCAAGGGCTAAGATCGTTTAGACGATCTTGGTTCTCTTTTTCTTCGCCTAAAAGAAATGACCCTAAATCATGAATAATGATTTGGGTCAATTTTTTTAGACAGCATAGACCATTTCTACGTAAAAGGAAACTAGCAGAATGGTAATCAATATGTTAATGGTGCGGAAAATTTTTGGGTGTTTTTCCTCTGGGATTTCTTTTGACATTACTAAAGCATATGTCATTCGGTTAATTTGTAGCAAATAAAATGCTGAGAATAGAACTAAAGTAAATATAATCATGTCTAAACTCCCTTCATGTACAATAAGCATATCAAATAAGGAGCAGAATATACAAGTGTTACATATTACTAACTATCAATTGCTCTTATTAATATTTGATATCCGGCATCGGTTTCTTCGATAAACGCACTTCTAGGTGATCTACTTAAATTTTTTACATAAATTAAATCGACAAGGCACATTCCACAATGAAGAGCAAATAGCATTGTAAAATAATGTGCAAAGTTTGGTGCTACAAAGGTGCCAATTATTATGGCGATATTTATAAAAATGAAAGGAGCTAACAATGAAAATAGAAATCTATATTTATTAATAGGTTCACATACACGTATTGTAATAAAAGGAATACATTTATATTTTCGATTTATTGACAGCCTCACGTTGCTTCTTTGACGAACTAAGGGTAAATAGTGAAGTATTTTATGCATCGGATAGATGCTTAATAGACCAATTAAAAACAACCAAAAATAATCATCAGATTTATGTGCTTCATTTACCATCTCTTGAAGAGTGTAGGTGAATGAAAAAATCAAAAGCACTAAAAAAGAAGAAAGTAAAAATAATCTCTCTACACCGTATTGTCGTTTCACATTAATTGTTTTCCAGCAATTCAAATCTGTAGCATCCCCTATATCAATGAATTAATTACAGATACATACAATACGATGTTTAGACGAAAAAAACAAGGGGAGAATTATTAAAAATTATAGAGCGCTTACATTTAGTTATACTCCCTGTGTTTTACTAAATGTGTCATCAATGTTTTGAATAGATCGTTCAAATATTTCCATGAAGTCATCCCCATAGATGTTACGTATTACTGCCATTACATCCATGAATTCTGGAAACTTGCCGTAAAGCTCTTTCATTGGCCTTGATCCCTCTATAACAGAATGAGGAGTTTCGTGATAGTTCTCATACATTTTTTCTAAAAGAGCTTGCCCTTTTTCTGTAACATCAACATAGGTATTTCTTTTATCAGACTCTCGTTTTGAGAATGATAGTAATCCACGCTCCTCTAACTTTTTGGAAAAATTAAAAGCAGTAGAAACATGCATTACACCAAACTTAGCAATATCTGAAATGGTTGCACCCTTTAAATGATAAGAAATCCATAAAATATGATGTTCGTTAATATTCAAATCATAGGGTTTAATCCAGGTTTGCCAATCCTTTTCAACGGCCTTCCATAAAGCTTTGGACAGTTGAGCGATGCGTTGACTGTATAGCATTGCTTCCTTCAATGTATAAAATTGCTCATTCATAGTAGTGTCCTTCTTTCTGCTTAAGCATTGTTTTTAACACATTATAACAATAACGGTAGGAAGTTGAAATAAAAATATTTAAAAATATTATTGAATTTATAATATTATATTTTATAAAAAAAGTATGCGTTTAATCCTAAAAGACTAAATGCATACTTTTTTTTAAAGCACTTCTGTTTCTTCTTTTGTTTTTTTCGGTAATTTTTGCTCTAACTCCGTGATAGCTGACTCAATAGAGGCAATTTCATCATGTAGCTGCTCCTGAAGTGGGGCGGTATCCTTTTTCCATTGCTCTAAGCTAAATTTAATATCGTTGACGGTTGCAGGAACTACGGACTTCGATTCTGCTGCTAAGCTTTTTATAGAAACCTTCACGTTACGAAGTTCTTCCTTAATATCGGCAAGCTTTTCCTTATAATCTGTTGTCTTTGTTTTTAATGAGGTACGAACCTCTTCTCCAGTTTTAGGGGTGGACAAGAGTACTGCTACTGCTCCAGATAATGCACCGAGAGCTATACCATAAAATAATTGGGAAGCTTTCACCATCTACACTCCTTTATCTATAGATTATTTCCATATGACAAAATTGGTTCACTCGTACTGTCTTTAGTATGTATTATTCCTTCTCTATGTATTATTAAAACATATTTATTATCCTCGAAAAAGGTTCTCCAGGAAAAAACCTTGGATTCAGTTGATAAAAAAATATAAGGAACAAAAAAAGTGTTTAGAAGTTATACTTCTAAACACCTATTTTATATTAAATGGATAATGCGGTATCAAATTTTGAACGTTTTAATAGTTGAACGATGATTGGGTAAATAATGAAAAATGCAACTCCGTTAAGAGCAATTGCTGGTAAAACAACTAAAAGGAATAGTTCTGTAAAAAGTGCTTCAGCACCAAAAACAAAAATAGCTGACGATAAGAAAATGCTACCAGATATCACTGTTCCTATACAAGTCATGACAATTGCAACTACTAGTTTAGCTGCTGCTTTCTTAAATACCAGTACAAACGCAAAGAAAATAAATGCTGTTATGAATTTGTCTATTACATTTGGCACAAATCCACCAGGGAATGTTGAAAACAGGCCAGAAATGACACCGGTCGTCACTCCCAATAGAAATACGTTCTTCGCTTGTGGGAATAAAAGAATTCCTATAAACATCATCGTAAGCATAAAGTCTGGCTTCATTCCACCATTAATTCCTGGAATGGCAATGTACAATACAGCTCCTACCCCTATTAATAGGGACATTAAAACAAGATTTTTCGTATTCAATTCTCATCTCTCCTCAGCTTTTCTCAGCTTTTTTAAATTTTCTCTAATGTATCCTCGTGATCATTAGCAGAAAACTTATTAATGATTTTAATTCTTTTAAACTATAAATGCAACAGCTAGTTCTTTAACTTCTCCTGTAGCTCCTTGGCCAAATCCTGAATCACTTCTGTAGTGAATGTTTTTTCCTTTGTGTTCCAAATTAATTTGAATCCATCAGTTTGGTCAAATCTTGGGATAAAATG
>CAKQHO010000028.1 GCA_934234185.1 uncultured Psychrobacillus sp.
AAGTTAAGCTCTTCAGCGCCGATGGTAGTTGGGGGTCTCCCCCTGTGAGAGTAGGACGTCGCTAGGCAATAGAAGGATCGTCTCCGAGCAATCGGTGGCGGTCTTTTTTTGTTTTAGAAGGAGCTTGAAATGTTATATGACAGCCATCTAATAGAGGGTTACTCTTAGGTGGATAATTCTCATAGGAAGCTAAAATGTATACCGTGAGCAATCCCTAGAACAAGCAAGATTATATAAAATTTAATGAATTCCTAAATAGGAATATCTCGCATTTTTTTTTCATACTCTCCATTAACGTCTAAATAGTCTAGTTTAGTTTCGGTTTACTTTTCTTTTCTATAATTGGGAAGAAGTAAAAATAGCTAATGGGGGAGGAATAAATTATGCAACAAAAGTGGAGTTTAAGATTAATTCGAGTTGGGGCGATCTTCGGCCTAATAGGTGCTTATATAGGATCACATATGGCAGGTGCAGGGTCGTATGCATTGCGTCCAATTCATGCACATATCCTGTTAGTAGGGTGGTTATCCTTATTTGTGTATGGATTATTTTATAAAATGTATAAAATTAAGTCTCCTAAGTTAGTCGCATTTCATGGATGGACTGCTATACTGGGTGCAATTGGCTTACCAACAGGTATGTATCTTCAATTTATGCAACCTTTCAATATTAATGAAACATTTGCCTTAGTTTTTTACATTGTCGGTGGATCACTACTCCTACTAAGCTTTGCAGTGTTTGTACTGGTAACATATAAAATTGAAAAATAAACATGGTTAAATCAGTTGTCTATTCTTAAAATGACAGCTGATTTTCTTTTTTGTAATCCATCTTCCTATAAATTATTAGAAGCACCATAAAGGTGCTTCGATTAAAATAAAGAAGTGACACAATTTTAAATTATCTAGAATAGCCCTTCTCGAAGTTAAGGTTTCCTTTTACTCTTTCCCCACTTCTTGTTTGAGTTTACATGGACAATTACGCTTTTATCTTGCAGGTGGTCCAAATTTACCCTGCTGAAAATCTTGGTAGGCTTGTTCAATTTCCTCACGAGTGTTCATTACAAATGGTCCTCCCGCTACAAGCTCTTCTCTAATAGGAATTCCAGAGTATATTAATACCTTCGATCTTGTCGTAGCTTCCATGAAAAGTTTACTAGTATTATTTTCGGATCCTTCTTCATTAAATGTAAGACTAGCAGCATTGGTTTTCTTAAGGACTGTTTTGTTTTCTCCAAAAGAAAGTTCACCTGCTAAAACATATAAAAAAGAATTGTGATTCTCTGGTAATACGTGATTATATGCTGTACCTTTTGCTAGTGTGATTTCTGTCATCGTAATTGGAACTAAGCTCTCCATAGGACCCTGTACTCCTGCAATATTACCCGAGTAGACGCGAATCTGACCGCCCTCTATTTGAACGATTGGAGCATCTTCCACATATATATTTTGATAGGTTGTTGGTGTATGCTTCAATGATTTTGGAAGGTTTAGCCAAAGTTGTAAGGTGTGTATTAAATCATCATCTACTGCTTCCTCTGCATGTCTAGCTGCCCATCCTGCATTCATGTATTGAACATCCCCTGCATCTAAAATAGAATGTCCACCAGCGTTATCTATATGCTCTAATCTTCCATCGATTACATATGTAATAGTTTGAAAGCCACGATGAGGGTGATCTGAAAATGTGCCTCTTTTAAACCAATCTTCGGCCATAAGAATAAACGGATCAAAATCTCTCCATTTACTCGGAGGAAGGACCCACCCTTGTTGAACATGGGGATAGCCGTTATTGTTATATCTTACAGCCCAAAAATCTTTTATCTCACGTGAAAAACTCATTATATAAACCCCTTTATAATTGATATCTTTATCATAAAGAAAGTAGCGATGGAAGAAAATAAATCTGCTCAAGGAAGGACTTTACATAAAAAATCTACTGTTATATTATATATATAACAGGAGGGGTTGTATGAAAAAGAGTTTTCTTTTCGTTGTTAGCATTATGCTTTTTGGAATTTTTCTTTTAGCAGGCTGCAGTAATAAAGAGAGGGGGAAGGAAGAGGTGAATGCTTTAAAGGAGATTGAAGGTAATTGGGAAGGTTCTATTCAAGTGCCGAACCAACCTTTAGCTATTAGTGTTCTTTTTGCAGAGGAGAAAGGAACAATTGATATACCAATTCAAGGAATTAGTGACTATCCTTTAAATAATATTTCGTTTGAAAAGCCATCCATAAAATTTGAGATGAATATTCAAGGTCAAAAAATAACGTTT
Source organism: uncultured Psychrobacillus sp. (assembly GCA_934234185.1). Classification (GTDB taxonomy): domain Bacteria; phylum Bacillota; class Bacilli; order Bacillales_A; family Planococcaceae; genus Psychrobacillus. Next base: position 2,275 of record CAKQHO010000028.1, read on the forward strand.
GAAGGCACTCATGAAAATAAAAAGATTACTGGTACATTCGCGCAACAAGGGCAATCCTTTCCTTTCGAGCTGTTTGAAGGTGACACCAAGGAAATTAGTAAACAAAATATAGTAGAAATAATGGTAAGTGGTGGGAAGATGAAGGGGCAGCTAGAAATACCAGAAGGAGAAGGTCCATTTCCTCTAATGATTATTATTGCCGGTTCTGGTCCTACAGATAAAGATGGGAACTCTATCGTAATGGGAGGTAAAAATAATAGCTTAAAAATGGTTGCGGAGAGTTTAGCTGACAATGGCATTGCTAGTATTCGTTATGATAAAAGAGGAGTAGCAATGAATGCAGTACTTGGAGGGAAAGAAGAAGATTTACGTTTTAATAACTTTGTAGAAGATGCGGAATCATGGGTTGAATATGCAAAAGGGGATAAAAGATTCTCTACTGTTGGAATTATTGGTCATAGTGAAGGATCTTTAGTCGGAATAGCTGCTGCCGATTCTGTGGATATATTTATCTCGCTTGCTGGTGCAGGGAGACCGATTGATGAGGTACTCGTGGAACAACTTCAGGCTCAACTTCCGGCAACTCTTCTAGAAGAATCATTATTAATCCTGCAACAATTAAAGCAAGGGAAGCAAGTAGAAGAGCTAAGCCCTGAGTTGCATAATCTCTTCCGTCCCTCAGTACAGCCATATATGATTTCATGGCTTACGTATCATCCTGCGAATATGTTAAAAGAATTAGACATACCAGTGCTTGTAGTGAATGGAGATAGAGATATTCAAGTTCCAACAAAGGACGCTAACCTTTTACACGAAGCTAAGCCAGATTCTAAACTTCTAATAATACCAGGTATGAATCATGTTCTGAAGGAAGCCCCAGAGGATAGAGAAGGAAATATTGCAACATACACAAAACCCGATTTACCATTAGCAAGAGGACTGATGGAGGAAATTGTGGAATTTATTCAAGACATAGAAAAACGCTGAACTCAAGTTTGTTCAGCGTTCTCAAAAGATTTTCTGGCCCTGGGAGACCTTTTAGAGTTTCTACGTATATCTGCATAAGTTGGTATACACATTCCTAAAAGAATGATTACTATCCCAACAATCTGTAAGGTGGTCAGTGATTCGCTTAAGACTAACACGGAAACAATGACTGCTACTGGTAATTCCATTGCACTTAGGATAGAGGAAACAGCTCCTCCTACCTTTGGGACAGCAATTACAAAAAGATAGATAGGAATAATAATACCTAGCAATCCAAGTCCTAGTCCGTAGAATAAAAGAGACTCAGTAAATAGCTTACCGTTCCAAATAATTTCAGGGGATTGGAATATACCGATCATTACAGCTGCTATGAATGAGACAAACAGTAGGCGAGTAGTAGTGTTCATACCCTTTACTTGTTTTGTGTTAACCGTCATATTCAGTGAAAAAGATAAGGCAGCTGCTAAGCCATATACCCAGCCCTTCCAATGGATACCACTTAAGTCTACATCAAGCACACCGGCTGCAAGGATTGTCCCAAGGAATAAAACAATGAGAGAAATTACTTCGGGTCGAGATGGTAATCTCTTTCTTAAAATACAATCTATTAAAGTACCAATCCAAGTGAATTGGAATAGCATGACTACTGCTAATGAAGCTGGCAAATATATTAATGCCTGCCCGTAAACAATCCCTGTTGTGGCTGTAAAAATACCTGCTAATAATACAATTTTAAAGCCTCCATTAAATCTTGGTAGCTTCCTTTGTGTAATGAGGTAAATAACTAGTGCTAATAAAAATCCAACGATGTATTGACTAGCTACTGCTTCAGAAGCAGTATATCCACCAGCAATCGCTAGCTTTACCATAGTTGAAAGAGTTCCATAACTACTAGCTGCAATCACAACCATTAAAGGGTAAATCCAAAATTTCATCGCTTACTTCTCCTTTAAATGGTGTTAACTTCCTTGACCATATGGTGAAAAGGTTCACCAATAATTGTCCAAGGAATTAGGATATCAAATCCTAAGCGATTATACAAGCGAATTGCTTCCTCTTTTTGTAATTCTACATTTAAAGAGAGCTTTTCTCCACCAAATTCACGTGTTAATTTTTCAGCAAATTTAATCAGTCTTGTACCAATTCCTTGTCCTCTATAGGAAGCATCCACTACTACCGTGTCTATGTACCATTCACCTGGAAGGGTTTCTGGATCAATTTTAATTGGTTGTCCGACTTTTTCAGAAAGATATTTCTCTAGATTGGCATCTAGGAGTTGGGCCTGTGCTGCAGAATAGAATACAAGAGCTCCTGCAATACTACCATTCACCTCAGCGATATACGTATATAAATAAGAATGTCGATTATCAGTTCGCTGAAACAACTGAATGAATTCATCATTGATATAGTTTTTTTCTTTTTCTCCTGTCATTTGCATGGCGATGTCACCAATAGCTTCAATGATTAAGGGAACTGCAATGGGGGCATCTTCCTTGGTTGCTTTGCGAATAAAAACTTCTGTCATAATGTCATGTCACCTCCAAATTATCATTATAACATAAAATTTTTGAAACCTTTCTGTTATACAAAGAGTATAATAGATAAAATAGTTAAGGAGTGAAAAATAAATGAATATTAGCTCAATAGACATTGGCGCTATCCCTTGGGGACTTATATTACCAATCATTATCATTCAGCTCATCTTATTAACCATTGCAATAATAGACCTTGTTAGAGTTCAGGCAACTAATGGTCCAAAGTGGCTGTGGGGTCTCATTATCGTCTTTATAAATCTACTTGGCCCAATACTATACTTTATAATAGGGAGAAGAAGCGAATGAACCAGGACATTTTACAAGTTACAAATCTGTCTAAAATATATGGGACGCAGCACGTAGTAGATAATGTTTCCTTCACGTTAGAGCGAAATACATCCACCGCATTAATAGGACCGAATGGAGCTGGTAAGACTACTACTCTGTCCATGCTGACAGGTCTGCTAAGACAAAGCAGCGGCTCGATTACAATCAATGGTATAGATAAAAGCGATATTAGGAAGCATATAGGCTTTTTACCCCAATACCCACAGTTTTATTCCTGGTTGAGTGCAATTGAATTTATCGAGATGGTTGCAAGGTTAAACGGGATAACTTCAAAAGAGGCTAGAGAGCGAGCTGACAAGACATTAGATTTTGTAGGACTAGGTCAAGCAAAAAAGAAGAAAACAGGTACTTTCTCTGGGGGAATGAAGCAACGTTTAGGGTTAGCGCAAGCTATCGTACACAAGCCTTCTTTATTGCTTCTAGATGAGCCAGTTTCTGCATTGGATCCATTAGGAAGAAGAGAGATATTAAATCTTCTTAAGGAGCTTCAGGAAACAACGACTATATTGTATTCCACTCATATTCTAAATGATGCCGAGGAAATGACGGATCAACTACTATTTCTCCAAAAGGGAAGGCTGGTTGAAAAGGGATCATTAACGGATATTCGGGAGAAGTATGCCAATCCAACCTACCATGTATATTTCTCTAATGCTGAGGAAGCTTCAAGGTACGTCTCACAATATAGCGCGGAAGTTTTACAAGAAGGTGCTAGAGTGACGATTCCGATAGTTAACGACGTCCCTAATATGCACCAAGTATTAAGTGGGCTTACTACACAAAGCTGGGATATTTCAAAAGTAGAGCGGTCAACTGCTAGTCTAGAAGAAATTTTCTTACAGGTGGTGAATAAGGGATGAATAACTTTTCAGTACTATTTCAAAAAGAGTGGCGAGAAAATGTAAGAAATTTTAAGATAATTTGGATTCCACTTGTTTTTATCGTATTTGGAATCATGGAGCCGGTGAGTAATTACTATTTACCACAGATCTTGAATTCAGTTGGTAATTTACCTGAAGGAACTGTATTTGAAATGCCTACCCTTACAGCGGAGCAGATTTTAATGTCGACGGTTAGTCAATATCAATTTATAGGTATGCTAGTTGTAACTCTTGCATTTGTGGGTATTATATCAAGGGAACGAAAAAATGGAACAGCCACGATGCTTTACGTAAGACCAATTTCCTTCACTAGTTATATTGCTAGTAAGCTTGCTATTATGGCTTTAATAGTAATGGGTAGCTTTCTTTTAGGCATGCTTGCAAGTCTATACTATGTGACAATTCTATTTGGAAAAGTAGGAGGAGCAGAATTCCTTGGATTCATAGGAACCTATTGCATGTGGCTATTATTCGTCATTAGTATTGTAATTTTGAGCAGCTCCGCTTTCACTTCCGGAATAGCATCTATGATATCCTTGCTATTCGTTATTTTTGGTCAATTAATTGATGCTCTTTTGGGTGCTTATTGGACCATTACCCCATGGAAGCTACCTTACTATGCTGGATACATACTAAGCGGTAGTGTAGATGAGAGCACTTATTTATGGACAATGCTTCTAACACTTCTTCTTAGCATTTTATGTTTATTTGGAGCAGTTTACTTTGCGAAGATAAATAGTGCTAAGGCAAAAATCTAAAGAATGAAAGGTGAAAAAATGGCAGAACGTAATTCCGACCGATTCATAACCTCTTATAATCGTTTAGACCGCAGCATGAGAAAAATAATTGATACGCAAGAGCATATGTCTTTTTTTCGTTTAATAGATTTAGCTAAGAAGAAAAATGCTACTGTTAGAAAATATGAGTCAGATTTACGGGAATATGGGGACTTGCGTAATGCTATTGTTCACCATCGAACAACTACAGAGTATGCCATTGCAGAACCACACGATGAGATAGTAGAAAAAATGGAGGAAATTGAGGAGGCTTTAACAAAGCCGTTAACAGTTTCACAATTATTTTCTGTAAATGTTACTGTTTTTCAGGAAACCGATTCGTTAAGTTATGCATTAAAAGTTATAAAAGATAAAAAATATAACCAATTCCCAGTATATAAAGGAAAGCAATTTCTTGGCTTAATCACACCAGTCCGAATTGTTTCGTGGATGGCAAGTCAGGTTGATTCGGATACTTTTTCTAGAAAGCGAACAACCTTGAAAGAAATATTAGAGTATGATAAAACAAAGGAAAATTTTAAATTTATACCAGCTGACCTTTCCGTTTATGAAGCCCTCGAATCCTTTCAAGATGATATATTAAAAGGTAGAAGGCTGGAAGCTTTGTTGATAACAGAGGATGGAAAGCCAAGCGACGAACTGTTAGGAATAGTCACACCGATGAGTCTAATGAAAATTAAGTAAATCTATCCTTACTTGAGGCAAGGGAATTTGAGGATAAGGACTGCTTTTTAACTATACTTGCTAAGATTGGATCCAATCTTAGCTACTAGTTGCTCGTATAATAATTTTCTTTAGCTCAGAGTACTAACTTTATTTCCTGGGAAATGACAATTAGCGACAAAATCATCCTTTCTTTTCTAAGGATGATTTTGTTATGTAAGATTTTAATATAATAGGTAGTATAAAGTCACAGAGTAAAAGAAGAGAAGTGGGAGAGTTTATGAAAAAGTTATTCCTTTTCATCACAATTATTCTTGTCCTTATTTATTTGGATAATATATTAATTAGTTCAAATGAAATAACGATAGAGATCCAAAACCTACCTGATAGCTTTGAGGGTGTCAAAGTTGTCCAAATATCAGATTTGCATGACTCAACTTTTGGAAATAACCAGAAAAGACTTGTAAAGAAAATTAAACGAGCAAATCCAGACTACATATTTATTACAGGTGATATTATAGATAGCAGCCGTTATGACTTGCAAAATAGTATAGATTTAGTAGAAAAAATTAAAGAGATAGCCCCAATATTTTATGTTACTGGAAACCATGAGATTGCTACGGAAGACACAAAGCGTATTAAAGAAGCATTATTTAATTTAGATGTGCAGGTATTATCTAATCAAATGGTTTGGCTAGAAAAAGAGCAAGAAAAAATAAGGATAATTGGCATTGAGGACCCATTAAACGGTGTAGAGGTAGCAGATGCATTAGCTGAATTTCCAACGGTAGAATATCCAACCATTGTGCTCTCTCACCGGCCTGAATTTTTTGATGTCTATGTTAACAACCAACTAGATGTCGTTTTTAGTGGGCATGCTCATGGAGGACAGTTTCGGGTTCCTGGGCTCGGAGGGGTGTTCGCTCCTGGTCAAGGGTTGTTCCCTAAATATACCGCTGGAGCCTATAAGGAAGAACGTACAACCATGGTTGTAAGTAGGGGGTTAGGGAATAGTATTATTCCTATAAGAATATTTAATATGCCGGAGATTGTTCTAGCTACATTAACAAAAAAATAAGTGCCTCGTGACTGAGGCACGATACTATAAATCGTACAAGGCTCCACTATTCTTATCAATTCCTAGAACATGATCATCAGATTGTAGCTTATAAATTTCCATGCCATTATAAGTAGTTTCTTCTAGTAGCTTATACTCTGGGAAAGCTTGTTGAACTTCATCCGTAGATAAATCCAATGCCGTAGCTTCTAAAAACTCTATATCCCAATTATTTAATTTCCATTGATTGTCTATTTGTACCATTTCTATTTTCAATTCGTGTAGGCCGATGACAAAATTACCGAGATTTATCCCAGAGACTTTAAAGGAGTTCTCTTCTATCTCTGTAGCCTGTAATCGAATAGTATGGTCACTGATAGACGGCAACATAACAATATCACAGTTACAATAATACTCTTTTACTAAAGCTGCAAGCTCCTTGTCTGCAAACTCTTCAGTGGCAATGCTCAGTAATGAAGGCTTGGCGATGCTATAATCTCCTGGATTTTCAAAGCTCCAGTTATTATCTTCTCCAAGTTTAATAATCATATTTCGTAGTTCTTCTGAAATCTCCTTTGTAATGGAAATTGCTTCCTGTTCTGTTAATAAGTAATTCTCTTCTTCTATATTATCTGGTGGTTGTGGGGCAGATTCTTCTTCGCATGCCCCTATCAGTAATAGCAATGCTGGTATTATCCATAATTTTTTCATGTGCAATTCCCCTTTACTAACTATTAGTATTTTTTTTGAGAATTTTAAAGGTTTTAAGCATATGATAAAAGTTTGCTCCATGTCCTTCTGCAGCTTCCAAAAAGTATTTTTCTGTTATTACAAAGCTTCCTCCGTACCCACTATCGATTATATAGATATTGCTTACAGGGCTATCCCAGGTGGATGCTCCATTTTCTTGATGTATCGCATGAATTTTATACCCTTTTACTGGCTCTATTATAGCCTCTGTTTCTGTTACGTTCGAATACTCCGCTGTCATCTTATTTTCTAAAGCAGGAATCAGCTTCCCCGGTGTGATTGACCTATAGTGCTCTATAGTCATAGACACCTCGGGATACTTTTCTTCCAAAGGCTCCTTCGTAGTAAGAAAATCAGCTTCTTCTTTCTGTACCCATTTATATCGTTCTTCATCGATAGTTATTGTATAATCTAGCTCTATTTCTTGCTGTTTTTCCTCTTCGTTAACTTCTGTTACTTTTTCCTCGGACTTTGTTTCCTGTTTTTCTTCCTTCGTTGAAATGAGACTATCCCAGGGTAGAGCATAGAAAAGAATTACGCCGAGCATAATCGTAAGAATAATGGCAAATAAGCTTATTCTTCTCATCTACTTTTCCTCCTTGTGATGGCTTTAAGGAATTAGACGCAAGGTAGCTAATTAAGTAACGAAAAAGCAGAAAATAGAAAACTAAATATTATTTGAACCAGCCTTTTTCTTTAAAACGAGTGATGGCTTCTATACGATTTCCAACATCTAGCTTGTCTAAAATAACGGAAATATAATTTCGCACTGTTCCAGTAGTAATGTATAGCTCATCGGCGATTTCCTTTGTATTTTTTCCATTAGCTATTAACTCTAAAACCTGACTTTCTCGGTCTGTTAATGGATTGTCTTCTTCAAAAGCCATATCAATAAGCTCGGGGGCATAAATCTTGCGTCCACCCATAATGGTCCGGATAGAGTTCGCTAATTCCTCACTTGGACTATCCTTGAGCAAATAACCATCGACACCAGCTTTCCTTGCTCGTTCGAAGTAACCAGATCTAGCAAAAGTAGTAAGAATGATGACCTTGCATGGCATTTCCTTTATTTCTTCCGCCACATCCAAGCCACTTTTTACAGGCATTTCTATGTCCATAATACAAATGTCTGGTTGAAGGGTATTGATTAGGGAAAGAGCTTCTTCTCCATCATTCGCTTTCCCAACAACCTCCATATCCTCTTCTAAATTTAATAGGGAAGCAAGCGCTCCAAGCACCATTCGTTGATCCTCCGCTATAACTATACGTATCATCATTAAACCTCCATTCTTGTTTGTTGGATGACATTAGGGACATGAATACTAACAGCAGTAGTCCCTTTTGCTGAGTTTATTTCTAGATTACCATTTATAAAATCTAATCGTTCTTTTATTCCCAAAAGGCCATGACCACTCGACCAGGCTTTATTTTTCTCTATGCCTATACCGTTATCAGTGACAGTTAAGGTAGTTTCCTGGGCATTTTGAGCTAAAGAAATAATACAGACAGTAGCCTGACTGTGCTTTACTACATTTGTCACTGCTTCCTTTAGACACATACTAAGTACATTCTCTAATAGGGGGGGAACTTTCTCGTTAAAATGGTAAGGGACAACCTTACAGTCAATTTTAGCAGCTTCTAGAATTTGAGAAACTCTGGCGATTTCCTCTTCTAGCTTATTGACACGCATACCAGAGATTAGTTCACGAACTTCTTTTAAAGCAGCACGGGCAGTGTGATTAATCTCCAGAATTTCATTTTTAGCTACCAGAGGATCTTTCTCAATCAACCTCGATGCTAAATCACTCTTTAGACCAATTAATGAAAGTTTTTGCCCAAGTGTATCATGTAAATCTCGAGCAATCCTTTCTCTTTCCTCAATAATCATGTAATTAGATATTCGATTGTGAGCGTCTTCCAGCTGGTCCTCCAGCATCCCTTGCTTGTGTCGGTTATATGTGTGAAACGGCAAAAGAATTATCCCTAACAGACAGAGAATAATATATGGGAGATGTATAAGGAAATGAGCTGTATCACTTATAAAACCTAGAATAATAGCAAGAATTGTTGCAAGTAAATGAACAGAATAAATAATAAAAAAGCCTGTTTTACTTTTAATATTTCCAATAAAGAAAGCTAAGAAGATGGCAAAATAGATATAAGCAAATAGATAGGTCATAATGACACTAATTCCAATTTCAGCAATTAAACAGAAGTAGAAAAGCTTGCCTTCGGAAAAAAAGGATAACCGATATGCTAAGACAAAGAGTAGAGTTAACGCTAGACCAATAGTTATTTCTAGCAAGGAATTGGAACGGAAAATAAAAAAGAAAGGGAAGATAATGAAAATAATCCACACGTATATGCTTAACCAAGGATATTTTGGGATGATTTGATACCATTCGGACAATAGGAACACCTCGTTGTTTTCTTAACACTATTATAAACAAAAAACCATTCCTCGTACGTAAAAGGAATGGTTATAAATTGGCAACAAATCTTTTACTGAGTTCGTTGTGGAGATTGTTTTAATAAATGTTTTATTTCTTTAAAGCTTACAAAAGTTTTGTTCTTTTCATCAAATAAACGAAATTTCAACGATTGTAAACTAGTACGTAAATTAATGGTAGTTGCCTTTTGCAATGGTGGTGTAGATGAGTGAGCAATTTCTAAATTATAATTAGGAACTCTAGGACTTAGATGGTGGACATGATGGAAGCCAATGTTACCTGTTACCCATTGTAAGACCTTTGGAAGTTGGTAGTAAGAGCTTCCTTCTACGGCAGCCTTAACATAATCCCATTCAGACTCATCCTCGAAGTAAGAGTCCTCAAACTGATGCTGTACATAAAACAACCAAATTCCTAATGCACCAGCAGTGAATAGGATAGTACCTTGAATTATAGCAAATGCTTGCCAGCCAATAATCCAAATCATTAATGCATAAATAGCTACTACAGAAGCATTGATAAGATAAGTGTTATATCGTTCCTTAGGCTTTGCACCCTTACGATTAAAACGGTTATCGATCAAGAAAAGAGAAGCTGGTCCTAGACCAAACATAACAAGTGGATTACGATACAATCTGTAGCATAGACGCTTAAACGGAGTAGCTTCAATATATTCATCTACCGTCATCATCCAAATATCGCCCACTCCACGCTTGTCTAAATTACCACTTGTGGCATGGTGAATGATATGTTCTCTCTTCCATTTTTCATAAGCAAATAGCGTGATAATCCCTGTAATAGTACCGATAACATCATTTGCTTTTTTATTTTTAAAAAACGAACCGTGCGTACAATCATGAAAGATAATAAAAATACGAACTACAAAACCAGCAGCCACGATGGACAATCCAACAGAAAGCCATACGGAAACCTCCAAGCTTAAGTAAGCTAAAAACCAAAGGATGAAAAATGGTGGAATGGTGTTAATTAACTGGATAACGCTTTTTTTAAGTTCAGATTTTTCGAATGGTTTTACATTTTTTCGAAGCTCTAACGTCTTTTCTCTACTCATCTATCTTCCTCCTGTACACTTTATGGTAGGTTAACTATACACATTAGGAGGTCATAAGAGTAGACATAAATGTCAATAGGTATAGGTGACAAGTGTCATGTTAAATAGTAAAAGAGAGCATTCTAAATTGAATGCTCCCATTAAAAATATGATTATTTACGTTCTTGTTTTAACAAACGAACTGTTTCGTCAAATTCTCTTTCGATTTCGACATTTGGCTTATAGGTTACCAAACTTACGATAACTGTTGCAATTAATCCTAGTATAAATCCTGGAATAATTTCGTATAGAGCATCTGATAATATTTTATTTGTGCCCCAAATTAATACCGTAACTGCACCAACAATCATACCAGCCAAAGCACCAGAGGATGTAATTTTTCTCCAATATAATGTTAAGAGAATTATCGGTCCAAAGGCAGACCCAAATCCAGCCCAGGCAAATGATACGAGCTTTAAGATGGAAGAATCCGGATTCCAACCGATTACTAGTGCTATGACGGAAACAACTAAAACTGCAAGTCGACCATAAAGCACGTATGTTTTATCTGAAGCATCGGTCTTAATAACAGCTTTGTATAAGTCTTCGATAAGAGCTGAAGAGGTAACGATTAATTGAGAAGAAATTGTACTCATGACTGCAGCGAGCACAGCAGCAAGAATGATTCCTGAAATAAATGGATGGAATAGGATTTGTCCCAAAGCAATGAATACTGTTTCAGAATTTTCCAAGGTTATTCCATTTTGTTTATAGTAAGCCACCCCTACTAAGGCAGTACAAATAGCACCTACTAAGCTAAAAATCATCCAACCAATTCCGATGCGACGAGCTTGCTTTGTTTCCTTTACAGAGCTAATTGCCATAAAACGAACAATAATATGAGGTTGTCCAAAGTATCCAAGTCCCCAAGCTACAGCGGAAATTCCACCTATTATTGTGGTACCAGAAATTAAACTTAAATGTGTAGGATTTACCTCTTTAATTGTATCAATTGTCTCGGCAATTCCACCAGTAGAGAAAACACCCACAATAGGAACTGCAATCAGGGCTAGGAACATTAAAAGACCTTGAAGAAAGTCTGTATAACTAACAGCAAGGAAACCTCCAAATAATGTATAGGCAACCGTTACTATAGAAACCAGGATTAGACCGGCATGATAATCAAGTCCAAAGGAACTTTCAAAGAATACTCCTCCCGCTACCATTCCGGATGATACATAAAACGTAAAAAATAAAAGGATAATTAGTCCTGAGGCGATCCTTAATAATCTAGAGGATTGCTTTAACCGACTTTCCAAATAGCTTGGTATGGTGATGGAATCGTTAGATACTTGAGTATATACTCGTAAACGAGGAGCAACATAAAGCCAATTTAAATAGGCACCGATTGTTAGTCCAACTGCAATCCATGCCTCTCCCATTCCTGAGAAGTAAATTGCCCCTGGCAATCCCATAAGAAGCCATCCGGACATATCTGCTGCACCAGCACTAAGTGCAGTTACTGCCGGGCCAAGTGAACGACCACCAAGCATGTAATCTGTAAGGTTTACTGTTTTTCTGTATGAATACCAACCGATAGCTAGCATAGCCAACATATAAATAATAATCGCTAAAAGTTGGTAATTTTCTGATGACATATATCATACACCTCCCAATTCATGATAATATTCCCGCATTCTCTCTTTTTAAACAGACAAAATATACATTTCCTTTATCTTGGAATGATAAAATAAAAATATACACCGGACAGGAGGTAGTACCTGATGAAAATCTTTCATACAGCTGATTGGCATCTCGGTAAATTAGTGCAGGGTATCTATATGACAGAAGAGCAAGACTACGTATTAAAACAATTTATTGAAGAGATAGATTCAGAAAAACCAGATGTGATTATAATTGCTGGGGATTTATACGATCGAGCAGTTCCGCCTGCAGAAGCGGTTAACCTATTGGACAAGGTATTAGCGGAAATTGTCTTAAAGCGTCACATCCCAGTTCTGAGTATCGCAGGCAACCATGATAGTCCAGGCCGTTTAAATTTCGGAAGTAGTATCATGAAAGAGACGGGATTACACATTGTCGGTCAACTGACACGTGATATAAAAACAGTGAAAATAACTGATAAAGATGGAGAAGTTCATTTTCATTTGGTCCCTTATGCAGACCCTTCTCAAGTACGCTACCTATGGCAGGATGAAAGTATTAGTACTCACCATCATGCAATGAAAAAAGTGGTTGAGGAAATAGAGAAAAATATGCAGCCGGGGGAAAGGCATGTGTTTATTGGACATGCGTTTGTTACGACTCATGGACAAGCGGAGGAAAACACCAGTGATTCAGAGAGACCACTTGCTATTGGAGGTGCAGAATACGTTGAAGCTTCGCTCTTTCAAAATTTTCATTACACTGCTCTTGGGCATCTCCATCAAGCACATTATGTGTCGAATGAAACAGTCCGATACGCGGGGTCTCCTTTAAAATATTCCATTTCAGAAGAACATCACCAAAAAGGATTTTTTATTGTAGAGCTAGATGGACTGGGACAAATGAAAGTTGAAAAAAGATTATTAAAGCCAAGACGAGATATGTGGACAGTGGAAGGTTTCTTACAGGATATTCTTAAACACGAAAAAAACGAGGACTTTGTATTTGTCAAACTATTGGACGAAACACCAATTTTATCACCAATGGAGCAAATTCGTACTGTATACCCAAATGCCATGCATGTGGAGAGAAAAGTGTTCCAGACTACGAAAGCTGTCTCTGAGAATGGGCAAGTACCTCGTAGGAAAATGGATGACTTTGGACTATTCCAATCTTTCTATACGGAAGTTAACGGAAAAGAACCGTCAGATACCACTAAGAAGCTCTTTCAAGAAATTCTCTCTGAAATGCTAATAGAGAAAAGAGAGGGAGAGGTAAAATCATGAAGCCAATAACTTTAAGAATGACCGCATTTGGTCCATATAAAATGACAGAAACCATTGATTTTACCGAACTAAAAGATAATCGCTTATTTGTTATATCTGGAGCTACGGGAGCAGGTAAAACAACTATTTTTGATGGCATCAGCTTTGCACTTTATGGTTCAGGAAGTGGAGAGGATCGTAGGGATACGAAAATGATGAGAAGTGATTTTGCCTTAGATGATATTCATACAAGTGTAGAATTGGTTTTTGAGATTCATAACCGTCGATATCGAATTTTGCGTCAGCTCTCTCATGTTAAAAAAGGAAACAAAAGTGCAACTGGTGAAAGATATGAGTTTTTCGAGATCCAAGAATCAGGAGAGGTTCCAGTAGTAGAAAGACAAATTGTTTCGGAAATAAATAAAAAAATAGAAGAAATAATTGGTTTGACACAAGATCAGTTTAGTCAAATTGTCATGCTGCCTCAAGGGGAGTTTCGTAAGCTTTTAACCTCACCCACAGAGAATAAAGAGTCTATTCTACGAAAAATATTTAAGACGGAACCTTATAAAATGATGAGTGAGAAACTGAAGGATAAAAAATTAGAAGTGGAATCTGAGTGGAAAAGGGCGGAAATTACACGTCGAAGTTATATCGACCATATATTAAGTGTTTTTCCACCAAGAGATTCAGCAATTTTTCAACTGCTGGAGTCCGGTTCGTTTAATATTTTTCAATTGATCGAAGCTTTACAGGAAGAGTCAAGCTATTACGAAGAAAAAGTAAAAAAAGACAAGGTTTCTTGTGATGAGGTTTATGAAAATCAATTAGCAAAGCAATCAGCCTTTCATCTAGCCAATAATATAAATGACCGTTTTACTATGTTAGAAGAAATGGAGCAAAAGCTAGAACAACTACTTGCTCAAAGAGAAATATTTGAGAAAAAAGAGCAACAGGTAAAGTCAGCTGAATTGGCTAGCTCCATTGAAGCAATTGAACATTTTTATTTAGAACTTGAAAGAGAAGTAAAGGAAAAAGAAAACTTAAAAGAAGATGTTAGTTTGGAACTTCTTCGCATGAAAGAAAGTATGCGTGACATAAATGAAAAATTTAAAATAGAAGAAGCAAAGAAGGAAGATAGAGAGAAAAGTGTCGAAACCGTGATTTACTTATCTAGCTTCCTTCCCTTATTTGAAGAAATAGAATCGAAAGAAAAAGAGCTTCTACATTATCAAGAACAGGAAGAAGTTATACACAAGAAGGTAGTACAAATTACGACTAAATATCAAGCTGAAAAGGATCTATGTTCTACACAACAGTTAGAAATAGAAAAATTGGAGGAAGCTGTAGACCGACTAGACGAAATGTCTCAGCACCTCACGTCTCTCCAAGATCATTACGAAATAATGGAAGGTTACAAGGAGCAAGATGACATTCTTCATTCCTTATTGAAGGAAGAAGAGTATCAAAGAAAGCTGTTTTTAAATATGCAGGAAGAATATAAAACGCAGGAAAGAAAGTGGATCAAAAACCAGGCAAGTATATTAGCATCAAAATTAGTTGCTGGAGAAGCCTGTCCGGTATGTGGAAGTATGACACATGAAGGGATTCCAGCAGTTCATCATACCGAGTCCGTGGATGAAGAAAAGCTACAGATCCTTCGAGAAGAGGTTTCCAAACAGGAGTCCAGCTCTTTAGTAGTAAGTGCCAAAAAAGAACAAGCTCAAATAACAAAAGAGCATACACTTGAACAACTAGAAAGGCTACAGCTTTCCATGTCGGAATTTGAATCTGTCAAATTAGATTTAGAACGACTACAAAAAGAAGTAAAAGAGCTAAGAGAACAAAAAGAAGAGCTTTCACAATTGAAAGATTCCTATAAAAAGAAGCTATCAGAACTCCAACTGCTAGAGCTTGAAACACAACGTGTTGAAAGGGAGCACCTTCAGTTAAAAAGTATGTTAGAGCAAGTACAGGCAGTTTATAAAGCCAAAAAAGAGTATATCCCAGCCAGTATTTCTAGCTTATCGGAGTTAACAAAGCTTATAGCTCAAGCAAAAATAGAAAAAGAAAAACTAGCAGAGGCATGGGAAGTGGCGCAGCGAAAACGGAAGGAAGTAAATGAGGCTTATACAAAGATGGAAACCAGGCTCGAGCATCTAGTATCTACTATTAAAGAAGCAACAGATAAGAAAATAAGGGCGGAACAAAAGTTTGCATTGGCACTAAGTCAATCAGGCTTCCAGTCAGTAGAGGAATATGCAACGGCAAAAATGGCTCCTACTGACCGTGTTGCCCTTAAAGAAAAATGTCAAACATATAAACAAACACTTCATACACTAACAGAGCAAGTAAAGGAAGGTCAAAAGCAATTAGAGGGACATGAAAAAGTAGACCTCCAACCTCTAGAAGAAGAGCTAACGACATTAAAAGAAGCCTATGAGCAAAGGTTAAGAGAGCTTACTAATTCTACCGAATATGCAAAAGCTGGTCAGGAGCTTAAGAAAAAAATACAAGCTTCAAGCGAACATATTGCAACTTTGGAAGAGAAGGTTAACAGAATTGTAGATTTATACGACACCTTAAGAGGACAGAACGCTGTAAAGCTTTCGTTTGAGCGATATATCCAAATAGAGTACTTAGAGCAGATTATCCATGTAGCAAACGCACGCTTAAAAACCTTATCGAATGGTCAGTTTCAATTAATACGCAGTGAACGACAGGAAACGCATGGGAAACAGAGCGGCTTGGGTTTAGACGTATATGATGCTTATACTGGTCAAATTAGGGATGTTAAAACATTATCTGGGGGAGAGAAGTTTAATGCTTCTCTATGCTTGGCTTTAGGAATGGCTGATGTCATTCAAAGCTTCCGTGGAAGCGTTCGAATAGAGACCATGTTTATTGATGAAGGGTTTGGATCATTAGATGAAGAATCCTTAAACAAGGCAATAGATACTTTAATAGATCTACAAAAATCAGGTAGAATGATTGGTGTCATTTCTCATGTAACAGAACTGAAAGCGGCAATTCCAGCTATTCTTGAAGTAGAAAAGTTAAAAGAGGGTTATAGCAAAACGAAATTTACTATTAGATAAAGGAGTATGCCATGTATACAGACAAGGACCGTTATTTTTTAGAGCTGGCTCTCCAAGAAGCAAAAGTAGCATTAGAAAGTAATACTTATCCAGTCGGAGCAATTTTAGTGAATGAGAATGACGAAATAATTGGAAAAGGACGTAATGGAGTCCATCCGCTTCAGGATATCACTGCTCATGCAGAGGTAGATGCTATACGACAAGCTGGCTCTAGTATGTTTAAGGCAAAAGTCCACAATAGAAAGTTTACTCTCTACAGCACTTTAGAGCCTTGTCCTATGTGTACAGGGGCTATTCTATTCGCTAAAATTCAACGTGTGGTTTGGCTATTAAACGACGATCTGGGCTTCGGAGGCTATAAAAAAATGAAGGACTCCAACTTATTTGAAAAGAAATTCAATCAAATAGAAATGATAGTCGAACCTGACATTGAATTAAAGGAAAGACAGTTGCATCTTATGAAACTTTGGGAATTAAATACAAACAATATAAAAAACTTAAGAATGCAAGTAAATAAATAAGGTGCCCAAACTATAGAGATATTGGAGTGAGTACGTGAAAAACTATCGTTCACGTACTCGCTTTTTTATATTTATTTAAATAGAGAGTTCGCTGGCCGTTTGAAATTGAATATCATTTTTCTCCTATAAAGCCGTCACCTCTAAAATATTTCTCCATCATCTTACAGATGGATTCACCTTCTTCTAATTAAAATGCATGTAGACATTCTTTCACCATATCCAATTTATAGAGTTGAATATAAATCAAACCTAGTTTTTCCCCGTAAATCTGTCCTCTATATTAAAGCAGAAAGAAGTATTGGAAAGGCACCCTCACACATTTTACCTATTCGACATATCTTTTTAGAAAGAGGTGGTGAATATGAGCGAAGAAAATAGAGTCGAAGAGTACGACGCCTATGAAACGGAACAAAATGAATGGAAGAAGCAACAACTAAAAGAACGGGGTAAACAGTTACTAACCATCATTTCACCTATACTTATTTTAGGTCTTTGGGAGTTATGCTCACGAGTAGGTATTCTTGATATTCGATTTTTTCCTCCTCCAACGGCCATTATTTCTACCTTTTTCGATTTAGCAGCTAATGGCACGCTTTGGGCACATATTTCAGTTTCTCTTTATCGAATAGCTTGTGGATTCCTGCTTGGGGTAATACCAGGAGTGGTGATTGGACTCCTAATGGGTTTATATTCCCCTATACGACATTTTATTTCACCTATCGTCATGGTTTTTATGCCTATTCCAACGCTGGCATTACTACCAATCATCATTATCCTGTTCGGAATTGGGGATTTTTCTAAGATTGTAACTATTGCGGCAAGTGTATTTTTCCCCGTTGTAATCAATACAGTTGCTGGTGTCTTGAATATAGAACGGGTACATTTAGATGTTGCTAAAAACTATGGTGCAAGTCCTACAAATTTCTTTTTAAAAATAGCATTTCCCGGTGCCCTTCCAGTAATGCTGGAAGGTATTCAAATGGGTCAGGCGATTGCATTATTGACCATTGTTGCTGCTGAAATGATGGGTGCAACATCAGGTATTGGTTATCTAATCTGGACCTCTTATAAAGCATTCATGTTAAAAGAAATGTTTGTTGGTTTAGTACTCATTTCTTTTTTTGGGTTTCTTTTTTCCCTATTATTGCGTGGGCTTCAAAAGAGAATTGTCCCATGGAGGTGAGTAAATGAGTGACACAGTGAAAATTTCCATCGACCAACTAACCAAGGTTTTTTATAAAAAGAACAATAGTGTAACAGCGATTAAAAATATTTCCCTACAAGTTAAAGAGGGAGAATTTATATGTATTGTTGGTCCAAGTGGTTGTGGAAAGACTACTTTACTTAGAATTTTAGCAGGGTTGGAAACACCAAGCTCTGGTTCCTTTACTATTACCTCAGAATCTGACGAGCGACCTCTTCAATCCATGGTGTTCCAAGAAAAAGGGGTAATTCCTTGGCTAACTGTTGCTGAAAATGTTGCATTTGGCTTAAAGATGCGACATTTGCCAAAGGAAGTAATACAAAAGCAAACTGACTATTATCTACAAAAAGTAGGACTCACAAAATTTTCTTCGCTTTATCCAAAGGAGCTTTCTGGAGGAATGAAGCAAAGAATAAGTATAGCTAGAGCTTTTGCTAACGATCCGGAAATACTTTTAATGGATGAACCATTTGCTGCCCTTGACGAGCAAAATAAATTTATTTTGCAGGAAGAACTTCTTTCTATCTGGTCAGAGCATAAAAAAACAGTATTATTTATTACTCATAGCATAGATGAAGCCTTACTATTGAGTGATCGAATTATTCTGATGAGTGCTCATCCTGGCGAAGTAGTGAAGGAAATAAAAGTGCCTGTTCCAAGACCTAGAACAATGGAGCAGGTCAGAGCAAACGCTGAGATGGCAGAGCAGTTTATAGCAATTTGGAATCATTTGCAGCAAGAGGTTCAAAAATCAAGGAAATAAGGAGGAAAGTTGTGAAAAAACGCTGGCTTGTTCTAATCGCATCTATCATTCTGTTGCTAGGTGCATGTAGTTCGACAGAAAAGGCTACGGATGGGAAGCTAGATGATTCTGTTAGTAAGGATAACCCATCTGGAGATTTAGCTCCCTTAAAGAAAAAAGTAAAGGTTGTTATAGCGGAGGATGGAGCAGCTTCTGGTGCAGGCTTTTATATAGCAAAAGAGAAAGGTTATTTTGAGGATTACAATATTGAAGTAGAATTTGCTCAATTTGCAAATAGTGATGAGATGCTTCCAGCTCTGGCATCAGGGGAAGTTGATATTGCAGGTGGCGTTTCAACTGCCTCCTTCTTTAATGCAATTGCTCAAGGTATTGATGTAAAGATTATCGGAGACAAAGGACATAATAACCCAGGCAAATCGTACTTTTCCTTCGTTATAGGAAATCATATGAAGGATGTTATAAAAGAATATAAGGATTTCAAAGGGAAGAAGATTGCTGTTTCCTCTAAAAATTCTATTGATGAATTTATATTCTTAGAAATGCTGAAGCACGCGGGACTGACACCTGACGATGTAGAATTTGTACTGTTAGCAGACTTTGGAAGCATGCTAGGTGCTATAGAAAATGAATCCATTGATGCTGCTCTTCAAATTGAGCCACTAATTACCCAAGGAGAGGTAAATAATCTTCATATTCGTTTTGGAGATACAACCGACTATGCTCCTGAATCACAAATTGCATTGGTTTTAGGCTCTCCACAATTCATGACAGAAGAGAAAAATGTCTCTTTACGCTTTATGGCGGCTTACTTAAAGGGTGTACGTGATTATAATGATGCGTTCCTTAAAGGAGAGGGCAAGACTGAGGTAATAGAAATCATGACCAAACATACCAGCTTAAAGGACGCGGCCATTTGGGAAAAGGTATCTGTAACCGGCTTAAACCCTGACGGGAAATTATTTATAGATGATGTATTAAAGCAATATGAGACTTACAAGGAAAATGGTGCTATTACTGGAGATGTAGATTTCGACAAGGCAATAGATACCTCAATGGCTGAAAAAGTTGTGGAAATATTAGGAGAATACAAATAAACAGCATGATTTAAACAGGTAGAGAAATAACTCTCTGCCTGTTTTTATATTTTACGGGAATCAAAGCGGCTCTACAATAGATCAGTATTAACCAAGCAAGCGAAAGAACCACTCTAATTGGATCACAAGTGCATTTTACAAGACGATCCAAGTCTATACGCTCTACCTATAGCATCATCGTACAATAGACTCTATACCAATAGTGAATAATTTCAACACGTAAGATACAATAAGTAAAAAAAGGAGGGCTTAACGATGGTACGTGTATTAGTTGATGCTGATGGTTGCCCGGTAGTTGACCAAACAATTGAAGTAGCTAAGCAATTTGATTTTGCTATCCTATTACTTTGCGATACCTCTCATTACATGCAGCGAGAGGGAGCCGAAACTGTAATGGTGTCTAAGGGTGCTGATGCAGTTGATTTTGTATTAGTGAATAAGGTCAATAAAGGAGATATCGTTGTGACCCAGGACTATGGGCTAGCTGCAATGGTTTTAGCAAAGCAAGGGTACGCAATTGACCAAAATGGTCGATGGTATACACCAGATAATATTGATCAACTGCTAGATAGTCGCCATATGTCCAAAAAAATAAGGCAGGCTGGAGGAAGACTAAAGGGTCCGAAAAAACGTCAAAAAGAAGACAATGAAAGGTTTCAGGAAAGCTTTCAAAGACTCTGTAAGTACGCCTTGCATATGTAACCTTAATAATTCTTTATTATTTCTCGGGCAATATTTGGACTATCTGTAAATATTCCGTTTGCTTTCATTTCCATTGCATTTCTTATATCCTCTTCCGTTTTAATGGAAAAAAGGTGAACAGCTAATCCATGCTCCTGTGCCTCGTGAATAAAGGTTTTATCTACCATATTAATATTTACACCTATTCCACTTGCATAATTGTTTATGCTCTCAAAATCCTGCTTAGAGAGCTTTCCCTTCTCCTTCAGGCTTAATAGCTGTATTAATGGAAGACTCGGTTCCAGCTTATGCATCTCCTCAAGGCTGACTCTATCAAAGGATTGTATGATTACCTTGGGAATTTCCTGGTTATCTTGGACGAGCTTATACTTTTCTAATAAAAATAAAAGCTCTTCCTCCATATCCACGTTTAGTTTAGGAGACTTAAGCTCTATGTAATAATTTACTTTGTCCTCGAACTCCGCAAAAATTTCTTCTAATGTGGGAATGGGAGCATATTCATAGATCTCATTAGCAAAATCAGGATGAGCCTCATTAAACCATTTACCTGCATTTAGCTGTTTTATTTCCTCTAATGTATAATCCTTAACTAATCCTCTTCCATTCGTCGTACGATCTACTCGTTCATCATGCATGGCAACTAGCACGCCATCTTTTGTCATTTGTAAATCTATTTCAATGTAAGTAGCCTCATAATCCTTTGCAAGCTGATAAGAGAGTAAAGTGTGCTCTGGTGCATATGTAGATGCACCTCTATGGGCAATAATCAGCATATCCTCCGAAGAGATGAGTACCGGAGGACTTTTAGCAGCACACCCGGAAAGGAATAAAAGGAAAAGAAAAATAAAGATATTCTTTCTCACGTGCTTCCTCCTTTTGTAAATAAATTTTCACATTATTAATAATAACGTTAAATATTGTTAATATAGTAAATTTCTTTACTATTCAGACTTTTATTTAGTAAAATAAGAGAATAAATGACAAAATATCGTCTTATACACCAAAATACAATTATTTTTCAATATATTGGTTAATAAGTGTAAGGAATAAGCATATTTTTCTATAACTAGGTACATATAGAGAGGGATGGGAAATTGAAACGAGTAGAACTGATAGATATATCTAAGTCATATGACAAGCAAACAGATGTTATTTCTAATATTAACGTAACAATTGAGCCAGGTGAATTTTTTGTACTCGTTGGGCCTTCCGGATGTGGAAAAAGTACAATGCTACGAATGATTGCGGGTCTTGAGGAAATAACTGGTGGGGTGCTTAAAATAGGTGAGAAAGAGGTAAATGATCTTTCACCTAGCAAACGTGATTTATCCATGGTTTTTCAAAACTACGCATTATATCCACATTTATCTGTGGAAGAAAATATTCAATTTGGGTTACATGTAAAAAAGGTATCAAAAGAAGAACGAGCTAAGCGTACTCAAGAGGTGGCTACGATGCTTGGACTTACAGACTATTTAAAGCGTAAGCCAAGAGAGCTATCAGGAGGGCAAAGGCAACGAGTTGCATTAGCAAGAGCAATCGTTAGTCAGGCACCAATTTGTCTAATGGATGAGCCACTTTCCAATTTAGATGCGAAACTCCGTGCACATATGCGTTCAGAAATAAGACAGATTCAAAGACGTTTAGGCATAACAATGATTTATGTAACACATGACCAAATTGAAGCTATGACCATGGGGGACCGTATTATGATTCTCCATCAAGGTGATATCCAGCAAATTGGCAAGCCAATTGACATCTATAACAATCCTGCTAATCCTTTTGTAGCAACGTTTATAGGTTCGCCACCTATGAATATAGCAAATGGTACAGGAGATAAGGAATCGCATTCTATTATATTAAATGAATTGGTAAGTATTCCTGTCCCATTTGAGGATGCGAATTATATAAGGAATAACGTAATCGTGGGAATTCGTCCTGAGCATATCAAAGCCCCGACAACGAGTACGACAGAAGCAGAGAAGTTTATGATTGATGTTGTGAATGTAGAGGTGCTTGGTAATGAAACCGTTTTCTCCTTCTTTATGAACGGGGAGCTTTGGAATGTTAAATGGAGTGGTCAATGGCAAATAGCAGTAGGAGATAAAATACCGGTAGTGATGAAATATGAGTCGTTCTGCTTTTTTGATAGTGAAACAAAGGAGATTATTAAAAAACCATCCGATATAGAAAATCATGTTTTTGGTAAAGAGGTTCTTCTATGACAACTGTAAAAGTAAGGCCTAAGAAGAGCCTTTGGAGACGCTCATTAGATGCCAGAACAGCACTCCTTTATTTATTGCCATCTATCTTATTGTTTTCCGTATTTATATTTTATCCTATGTTCCGGACTATTTATCTTAGCTTTTTCCTGACAAATCAGGCAGGAGAGGCTGCGTTATTTGTAGGTTTGGAGAACTATGCATACTTATTTGAGTCTGCTGCTTTTCGTAACAGTATAAAGGCGACCTTTTTATTTGTACTTTATACAGTGCCGACGGGTGTGATTATTGCCTTAGGCCTCGCGCTGCTTGCAAATGAGAAGCTAAAAGGAATTGGTATTTTCCGAACGATATATGCATCCACCATGGGGATATCGGTAGCAGCGTCTTCTGTTGTATGGTTATTTTTATTTCACCCAAGTATTGGGATGTTCAACAAAGTACTTAGCCTCATGAACCTACCGCAGGTGGAATGGCTACTAGACCCGACATGGGCTTTGTTATCTGTGTCGCTGACAACAATTTGGTTAAATACAGGATTTTCCTTTCTAATTATATTGGGAGGCTTACAAAATATTGATGAGCATTTATACGAAAGTGCGAGAATAGATGGTGCGAGCTACTGGTATCGTCTACGCCGCATTACAATTCCGATGCTGTCTCCAACATTGTTTTTTATTATCACGATTTCCTTGATTAATGCATTTCAAACATTCGGGCAGGTTGATATCCTAACAAAAGGCGGGCCTTCTCAATCTACGAATCTAATCGTATATTCCATCTACCGAGAAGCCTTCGTCAACTACCAGTTTGGAACAGCGAGTGCTCAGGCTGTGTTCTTATTTGTATGTATCTTAATCTTTACGATTATACAATTTAAGCTTGGTGAGAGGAAGGTGCATTACCAATGAGAGTATTTAAGCGCATCTTACTCTATCTGTTACTAACTGTAACGGCATTAGTCATGTTCTTCCCGATTATTTACGCATTCATGGTGAGCTTTATGACTGGTGGAGAGATTTTACAAGGGAAGTTTTTCCCGTCCACGATTTCGCTTGATAACTATGAGCGAGTGTTTGACAGGCTTCCGCTATTGCAATACTTATTAAACAGCTTTATCGTTTCTGCTGGTGTAATGGTTGGTCAGTTGATTGTATGTAGCTTAGCAGCATATGCTTTTGTTTTTATTCCATTTAAGGGAAGAGATCTTGTGTTTTTCATCTTCATCTCCACAATGATGATTCCTTGGGAAGCGACGATGATTCCAAACTTCTTTACCATTCAAAAGCTGGACTGGATTAATACGTATCAGGGCCTAACAATACCGTTCTTTGCTCTAGCCTTTGGGACATTCCTATTAAGACAGCACTTTAAAACCATTCCAAAGGAGTTGCATGAGGCAGCGCAAATTGCAGGTTTAAGTAGATTCGCCTTCTTTATACGAGTAATTTTACCAGTTTCGAAGACTAGTCTTGTTACATTAGGGGCTTATGGTTTTCTGACTACCTGGAATATGTATTTATGGCCATTACTAGTAACAACAAACAACTCTGTACGTACTGTGCAAATCGGTCTTAAACAATTACAGTCGCAAGAGGTTGCAACAGAATGGGGGGTGGTTATGGCCGGAGTAATTGTGGTTATTATTCCGACACTACTATTACTTTTCTTAGGACAAAAGCAATTGCAAAAGGGGTTAACGCAAGGCGCTTTAAAATAACAATTGTTTGAAACTACTAAAAGAGGTGTAAAAATGGGGAAGAAATGTAAAATCACTTGGTTAGTAATGCTATTAATGGGGATCTTTTTGTTAGCAGCTTGTTCAAATAGTGACAGTGGGAAATCTGATACACTGAAAAAGAGCGATGAGGATGTAGTAAAAACAGAAGATGGTAAAACAGTTATCTCCTTCTGGCATGCCATGTCGGGAGCAGGGCAAGAAGCCTTGGAGAAGATTGTAGCAGATTTTAACGCTTCTCAGGAAGATTATGAAGTAAGAGCAGAATTCCAAGGCTCTTATGAGGAGTCCTTAACAAAGCTTCGTAGTGTTGGTGGAACAGCGGATGCTCCAGCGATTACACAGGTTTTTGAAGTAGGAACTAAGTATATGATTGATAGTGGTTATATCGAGCCGATGCAAAAATTTATCGATGAAGATAACTATGACCTTTCTCAATTAGAAGAAAACATCTTGAACTATTATTCTTTGGATGGAGAGTTATATTCTATGCCGTTTAACTCCTCTACTCCGGTAATGTTATACAACAAGGATGCGTTTAAGGCAGCAGGTTTAGATCCTGAAAACCCGCCACAAACTTTCCAAGAAGTAATTGACGCTGCTGAAAAGTTAACAACAAACGATATGAAAGGTTTCTCTATGCTGACGTATGGCTGGTTCTTTGAACAGCTTGTAGCAACACAAGGTGGGCTGTATGTAAACGAAGAGAATGGACGCGCTGGAGATGCAACGGAAGCGGTATTTAATGGGGAAGAAGGTCTGCGTGTATTTAACTTCTTAGATACCATGAACAAAGCAGGTACATTCGGTAACTTCGGTACAAACTGGGATGATATCCGTGCGGCATTCCAATCAGGAAAAGTAGCAATGTATATGGACTCTTCAGCAGGAGTACGTGGAATCATCGACAATGCTCCTTTCGAGGTTGGTGCAGCATTCATTCCTTACGCCGATGAAGTAGAAAGACAAGGGGTGGCAATTGGTGGGGCATCTCTCTGGATGTCTAAAGGAATTGCAGATATCGAGCAAAAAGCTGCATGGGAGTTCATGAAATACTTAACAACTCCTGAGGTGCAAGCACAATGGCACTTAAGCACAGGCTATTTCGCTATTAACCCTGCTGCTTATGAGGAAGAAATCGTAAAAAAAGCATGGGAAGAATTTCCACAACTTAAAGTGACGGTGGAGCAGCTGCAAAGCACGGAGCCTTCTATTGCAACACAAGGGGCACTAATCTCCGTATTCCCAGAATCTCGCCAACAAATCGTTAATGCCCTAGAGAATCTTTACCAGGGGATGGATCCTAAGGAAGTTTTAGATCAAGCAGCGGAAGGCACGAATCGTGCGATTGAAATAGCAAATAAGACAAAGTAATAAGCAGTAAGCGAGAAGCCGTTTTAGCTTCTCGCTTATTTTTATTGAGTTAGAAATTATATAGTTTGTATTTAATATAGAGAAACTAGCTTAACTGTATTTTTATTATATTCTATTTGATTTTGTAGAAATTCTCCTAATAACCTCTTCGGCTTTTTGTTGAGAAGAGAGGAAATTAAGCATAATGGAATCGGAAAACATTAAAAGGAGCGTCTCAGAAGCTTATTTAGACAAACACTGGAGAGTTATTTGACTAAACTAACTATTTAACTTCTCCTATAAAATTTGTTATGATAAAGTGATGGACAAAATTTGAAAAAGGTGGAGTAAAAAATGGACACACATGCATACAGAGTATTACTTTACTACAAATATGTCCCGATTGAAGATCCAGTAACATTTGCGCAAGATCATCTTGCTGCATGTAAGGAAATTGGGTTAAAAGGGCGTATTTTAGTATCAAACGAAGGTATTAACGGAACTTGTTCCGGAACAATTGAACAAACAGACGCATATATGGACATGATGAAGGCGGACGAGCGATTCGCTGACATGGTGTTTAAAATAGATGAAGCAGATGGTCATGCATTCAAGAAGATGCATGTTCGTCCGAAGAAAGAAATTGTTCACTTAGGATTAGAGGAAGATATCAACCCGAACGAACTAACTGGGAAATATCTATCACCAAAGGAATTCTTCGAACAAATGCAAGCAGAGGATACGGTAGTAATCGATGCTCGTAATGACTATGAATTTGATCTAGGTCACTTCCGCGGCGCAATTCGTCCGGATATTCGTAACTTCCGCGATCTTCCAGAGTGGATTCGCGATAACAAAGAGTTGTTTGAGGGAAAAAAGGTATTAACTTATTGCACAGGTGGTATTCGCTGTGAAAAATTCTCTGGCTGGCTTGTAAGAGAAGGCTTTGAGGATGTGGCTCAACTACACGGTGGTATTGCTACTTACGGAAAAGATCCTGAGGTTCGTGGACAATTGTGGGATGGACAAATGTATG
This sequence comes from uncultured Psychrobacillus sp., assembly GCA_934234185.1. Lineage (GTDB taxonomy): Bacteria > Bacillota > Bacilli > Bacillales_A > Planococcaceae > Psychrobacillus. The sequence goes on from CAKQHO010000028.1 coordinate 29,455, forward strand.
TATTTGATGAGCGTATTGCTGTTCCGGTTAACCAAGTTGAACATGTAGTAGTAGGGAAAGACCATTTCACTGGAGAGCCATGTGAACGCTATGTAAACTGTGCAAACCCAGATTGTAATGACAAAATCCTTTGCTCGGAAGAAAACGAACATAAATATTTACGAAGCTGCTCTGATGAATGCCGTGTACATCCGCGCAATCGCTACATTGTAGAACACAATTTATCGGAAGAAGAAGTACAAGAAAGACTAGCAGCAATTAAATAAATTTTTGAAGTCCATGCTTTCGAGCATGGGCTTTTCTTATTCAAGGCTGCTAATTGGACTTCGCCAAATAATTATTTTATTGGCACTAAAAACATAAAATGGAATAAAGGGATTTACTGGCCTTTAGCGAAGACTAATAGAGAGTTCGTTTTTCACTAATAGAATGGAGGGACGTATATGGCAATCGAAGTAAGGAAGATTTCTGATTTGATTCAAGAGGACGTATCCAAGTTAGTACAAGAAAGCGAAAAAGAGGGGTATCGGTTTGTCTCCCGGCTTGTGTCGGAGTACAAGGATGGTACAAACACATTTAGGGAAGAAGGAGAAGCACTTTATGGGGCGTGGGATGGGGAGGTTATCGTGGCTATAGGAGGATTAAATAGACATTCTGTGGATAGTACATCGGCTCGACTTCATCGCTTCTATGTACTTCCAGAATACCGTCGAAAAGGTATCGGAGGTCAATTGTTCCGACTGATTTCTGAGGAGGCAAAGGAAAACTTCGAAGAAATCACAACCAAAACAGAATCAGCAAAGGCAGATGCATTTTACCGAGCGGTTGGTTTCATTTTCGATGGAAGATCCGCAGATACTACGCATGTGATAGGACTATAAGCGGTATTACTAGAATTTAAACCTCTTAATAATATAGGTAATTTTAGGGAATGTAAAATCTCTTGAACCCTTGATATGCCTGAAAGCATTCTGTTCTTATACAGGATGCTTTTATTTTTTGAAACTTTTTTGTAAGCAGAGCTTTTGAATATTCATCAGTATTCTAATATAATGAGAAAGTCTTGAATTTGAGATAAAACCACAGCTGTAAAGGAGTACTATGATGAATATATTAGTAATAAAGGCGAACAATCGCCCAGCAACAGAAGCAATTTCAAGTAAAATGCATGAAACTTTCATGAATGAATTACAGGGGAAAGCCCTTAATATAACAACATACGATGTATATGAGGAAGATACTCCATACTTCGGACAAGATCTCTTCAATGCATTTGGGAAAATGCAAAACGGCGACGAATTAACAGAATTAGAGGCTCGATTAGTAGCTGCTAAGCAAAAGGCAATGGATTTACTTGCAGCTGCTGATGTAGTGGTATTCGCATTCCCTCTTTGGAATTTAACAATTCCTGCAAAGCTTCAAACATTTATTGACTATGTATACGCTGCTGGATTTGCATTTAAATATGATTCAGAGGGTAATATGATTCAGTTGATGAAGGATAAAAAAGCAATCTTCCTTAATGCTCGCGGTGGTGTTTATTCTACTCCAGAAGCAGCTCCAATGGAAATGGCTGTAAATTATATGCGCGCAGTCTTCGGTGGAGTTTTCGGTATGGAAATTATAGATGAAGTAATTATTGAAGGTCATAATGCTATGCCTGAGAAAGCCGCTGGAATTATTGAAAACGGTATGAACGAGGTAAAAGCTGCTGCTAAACGCTTAGCTTCATTAGCTGTAAATGCATAATGGTATAAGTAATAAGGAAGCCGACGATTGTCGGCTTCAGACTGTAGACAAACTCCAGAAATTTTGGAATTTGCCTACAGTCTTTTTTCTTTTAAAATAGAAGTAACGC
>CAKQHO010000029.1 GCA_934234185.1 uncultured Psychrobacillus sp.
CTGGACTGAGCGCAGCGAGGGAAGCGGCTGAAGCCGTGCCCGCGGAAAGCGTCCGTTCGTAGTGGAAATCAACTCTTTTCGCGTTACTTCTATTTTAAAAGAAAAAAGACTGTAGGCAAACTCCAAAATTTCTGGAGTTTGTCTACAGTCTGAGCAGATGACTTTCTTAGTCATCTGCTTTATTTTATTTTAACGTTTTTTAAAGGTATAGAAAAATATCATAATAATCCATGGAATACTACTTTTGTTTAAAAATAGCTTTTTAACTAGGTGAATGAAGATGCTTGTCCTCTAAAATACACGTTACAATACATTTGTTTGCCTCTATGATGTATAATACTGTTTAGATGAAGTTTGGAAGGATGAAATTAGAATGACAAAACCAGTAGTAGCAATCGTCGGTAGGCCGAATGTCGGCAAATCGACTATCTTTAATCGTATAGTAGGAGAACGTGTATCAATCGTGGAAGATATTCCAGGTGTAACACGTGACCGAATTTATAGCTCGGCGGATTGGCTAACACATGAATTTAATATTATTGATACAGGCGGTATTGAACTAAGTGATGAACCATTCCTAGAACAGATCAAGCAACAGGCAGAAATCGCAATGGACGAAGCTGATGTGATCATCTTCTTAACAAACGGTAGAGAAGGCGTGACTGATGCTGATGAATATGTAGCAAAGATTTTATACAAAACTAAAAAGCCAATTGTATTAGCGGTCAATAAAATCGATAACCCAGATATGAAGGAAATGATTTATGACTTCTATTCATTAGGACTTGGAGAGCCTTTCCCTATCTCAGGTTCACATGGACTAGGCTTAGGGGATCTATTAGACGAAGTTGCAAAAAATTTCCCGGATCAAGATGAAACAGAGTATGGGGAAGATGTGATCAAGTTTTCTTTGATAGGGCGCCCGAATGTAGGGAAGTCTTCCCTAATCAATGCTTTCTTGGGACATGAGCGAGTAATCGTTAGTGACATAGCAGGAACAACGCGAGATGCGATTGATACGGAATATACTTTTGATGAGCAAGAATACGTAATGATTGATACAGCAGGAATGCGTAAAAAAGGAAAAGTGTATGAAACCACTGAAAAATACAGTGTACTTCGTGCCCTTAAAGCAATTGAACGCTCCGATGTCGTCTTAGTCGTATTAAACGCAGAAGAAGGAATTCAAGAGCAGGATAAGAAAATTGCTGGGTACGCACATGAAGCTGGTAAAGGCGTAATCATCGTGATGAACAAATGGGATGCCATTGAAAAGAACGACAAAACGATGAACGAAATGACAAAATCAATTCGAGAGCACTTCCAATTCTTAGATTATGCGCCGATTGTTTTTGTATCTGCTAAAACGAAGCAGCGTGTGAATACTTTATTCCCAGTGATCAATCAAGTAAGTGAAAACCATGCGATGCGTGTGCAGTCTGCTATCTTGAATGAGGTTGTAGAGGATGCAGTTGCTAGAAATCCGGCTCCTACAGACAAAGGGAAACGATTACGTATCTACTATGCGACACAGGTTGCGATTAAGCCACCTACATTTGTTGTATTTGTAAATGAACCAGAGCTTATGCATTTCTCCTATGAACGCTTTTTAGAAAATAGAATTCGTGAATCCTTTGACTTTGAAGGGACACCAATAAAAATTATTACTCGTGCAAGAACATAAGGCAATAGGTTACCCATCACCTAGGTAAAGGCCTAACGAAAAAATAAAAGAGCCAATGATAAAGGGGCGACATACGAATGGAGAATGTAACAGTACTTGGAGCAGGTAGCTGGGGAACGGCTCTTGCGATGGTGCTTGCTAACAATAACCATGATTGTCTTCTTTGGTCACATAGAGAAGATCAGGCAAAAGAAATAAATGAATATGGTACGAATAAAAAATATTTACCTGAAACGAAGCTCCCTAAAAATTTGAAGGCAACGAGTAGTTTTCAACAGGCGATCAACCATGCATCTACTATTGTTATTGCCGTTCCGACAAAAGCTATTCGAGAGGTTTGTCAGGACATTACCAAGGTAGCGGAAGATAAAAAGCTTTTCATTCATGTGTCTAAGGGGATTGAACCAGATACCTTGAAACGTATTACCGAAATGATACAAGAGGAAATTCCCGAACATTTAGTAGAAGCCGTTGTCGTGCTCTCTGGCCCGAGTCATGCCGAGGAGGTTGTCTTGGAGCATCCTACAACAGTTACTGCTGCAAGCGTGGATATGAAGGCTGCTGAGAAGGTACAGGATCTCTTTATGAATAAATCCTTCCGAGTTTACACCAATGGAGATGTAATTGGTGTGGAAATTGGCGCAGCACTGAAAAATGTGATTGCCTTAGCAGCTGGAATCGTCGACGGCCTTGGATACGGAGATAATGCGAAGGCGGCTTTAATAACAAGAGGATTGGCTGAAATCTCTAGACTTGGAATTAGTCTTGGAGCAGAGCCCTATACCTTCGCAGGTTTAACTGGAATGGGTGATTTGATCGCTACCTGTACAAGCGTCCATTCTAGAAACTGGAGAGCGGGTAACATGCTAGGTAAAGGTGCTAGCTTAGATGAAGTGCTAGAAGAGGTAGGGATGATTGTAGAAGGTGTCCGTACCACAAAGGCTGCTTATCAGTTAGCTCTGAAGCAAGAGGTGGATATGCCGATTACCCAGGCATTGTATGCGGTTTTATTTGAACAGGTCGACCCGAAGGAAGCGGTGGACAGTTTAATGCATAGAACGAAGAAAAATGAGCTTGAGGATTATAAAACTTTTTAAAATTGTCATAAAAAAGAGTTGTAGGTAAAAAGCAACTCTTTTTTCATGTGGTATAATGCAAAAAAGAAAGGTTGGGATACTGTTGCTGTTAATCTCTTCAATGGACAAAATGTGGATCTCCTTTGGTTCAATGGGAAGTATGTTCTTGGCCATGCTATTCATGTTTTTTGTGAAAACGAAATTACAAAATAGAGTGCTAAAGTTTATATTTGGTCTCGTGGCATACATACTGCTATTTATAGGTTTTATTACGATGGTATATATCATCTTTAATCCTACGAAGGCTTAGTTAGGAGATATCAATGAGAAAAATACATTTCTTTGTCTTATTTTTAGTCATTACACTGTTAAGCGGATGTGCCTACAAGGGTGGATATGAGCCTGAAAACCTTCTACCTTATGAAGATCAGTTAAATGCAGTTCAAGATGCTGTAGATAGCTTTCAAGAGGCTTCTGGGGGCTTGCTACCCATTAAAACTCGAGATATGGACACAGATCAATATATTAAATATCCAATAGACTTTAAAAAACTAGTTCCTACTTATATGGGGAAAAATCCAGCAAACTCCTATGAATCAGGAGGCATTTATCAATATGTCCTAATGGATGTGGAAGAAAACCCTACTGTGAAGCTAGTAGACTTGCGCTTAGCAGATACACTTCGTGATTTAAATTCTCGTATTACTATTAATAAATTTGGACCTATTGCAGAAGAAATAGCAGAAGGTGTCTATCGATTAGATTATAAAAAGATGGGCTATAAAACAGAGCCTTCCGTTCAAAGTCCTTATTCTGATGTCCAGCTTCCTTTAGTTGCTTCAGGACAAGGGAAAGTTTATGTCGACTACTCGATTGAACTGAATCGCTTGCTGCAGGAAACAGAGGCAGAGATTAAACCAGGAGATGATATTCGGTTCCTTCTCACAGATAATTTTGCCATTGTCCCTGCTTATTCTCTTCCATATACAGTAGATCAAAACAATGAACCAGTGTTTATGCTGAATAAGTAATAAGAAAACGTTTGATGCTCCGTGCATGAAACGTTTTTTTTTTGCATATATTGAAATGCGAAGAAAGGAGAGTACCCATGTCGAGTAAACTGTATGAACAAATAGCGGAAAGAACAAATGGTGATGTGTATATTGGTGTTGTAGGTCCGGTGAGGGTTGGTAAATCTACATTTGTAAAAAAAGTAATGGAACTAGTTGTGATTCCAAACATTCTAGAGGAGTCAGAAAGAATTCGAGCACAAGATGAACTCCCGCAAAGTTCCCCAGGTAATGTGATTATGACGGCTGAGCCAAAGTTTGTGCCAGCACATGGCACGAATGTTTACCTTGGAGAGGATCAATTACGGCTTCAAATCCGATTAGTAGATTGTGTTGGCTACATGATTGATGGGATTAAAACTCATTCTGGAGATGAAGGGCAAAAGCTAGTTCATACTCCATGGCATAATGAAGCAATTCCATTTGAGGAAGCTGCAAGAATTGGTACAGATAAAGTAATACGCGATCATTCTACTATTGGTATTGTAGTGACAACCGATGGAAGCGTAAATAACATCCCAAGACATGCAGCAGAATCTGCTGAACAAGAAATCATTGGGAAGTTAAAGGAAATAGGAAAGCCATTTGTGATCGTGTTAAATTGTAAATCACCAGGAAACTTGGAAACACTGCAGTTGAGTGATGAACTACAAAGAATGCATGAGGTGCCGGTAATTCCTGTAGCTGTTGATAGAATGACAGGGGAGGAAATTCAATACATACTCCAACAAGCGCTCTTTGAATTCCCTATCACTGATATCGAATTAATGAAGCCTGATTGGACGGATGTATTAGAGGAAGATCATTATGTAAACAATCAAATTACTACCTCCTTACATGAATGGCTGCAAATTGTATCAAAAATGCGTGATGTTAAGGAGCTTGCAGCGAAATTTAAAGAAGTTCCCTTCATCCAGTCCTCGGAGGTAGTAGAAGCCGATCCAGGAAGAGGCTCTGCGACCATCCAGATTGATTTAAAGCCAGAAGTTTTCCAAGAGGTTTGTGATGAATGGCTAGAAGAACCAATTAAAACTAAAAAAGATTGGCTATTATTCGTCAAAGATGCTTCAACTGCTCGTAAAGCATATGACAAATTCGCAGATGCGCTAGAAAGCGCAAAAACAACTGGTTATGGTGTTTCTTTACCAACCCTTCAAGACTTCCAGCCTTCTGCACCTGAAATTATCAAGCAAAACAATTTTTACGGAGTGAGCTTAAAAGCAAAAGCTACCTCTCTCCACATTATTCGAGTAGATATGGAGGCAGAATTTGCCCCGCTTCTCGGCTCTGAGTTCCATAGCCAGCAACTGCTCAAAGACTTAAAGCATGGCTTCCTGCATGACAGAGATGCATTGTGGGAAACACAAGTATTCGGTACCTCTTTAGTGGAAGTAATGAAGGAAAGTATTCGATACAAAACTGAGAGTGTTACAGCGGTAGCGAAGAAAAGAATGCGTCAAACTATCGAGCGCATGGTAAACGAAGGCGATCGTGGCATGGTTACCTTTATCATTTAATACTTAGGACTTTTCACAAACAGGTGAAAAGTCCTTTTTGTTTTTTCGGAATAAAATAAGAGTCTCTTATTTTATTATTGTTACTTTTATAAAAAGAAAAGTATTATAAGGGATTTGGTTATCCTGCTCGGTACCAATTACATTGTTATAGGTAGAAAAAAATTATCCTTCCGAACGTTATATTAAAAAAAATGTGACTAAAAAAGTAACATTCCTAAGTTATCAAGATACGATCAAAGAAAAAGGAAAATTCACTTGTTTTTGTTCCTAAATACTTTCCAAAATAGATTTCTTTTTGCTAGATAAAACCTTTGGTTATCCCAGTTACAGAGCTAACAAGAGACCTTCGTACTCTGTTTACATACATACCTAACATACAGCATGTGTGATAAAAGTCCCGATAATGTCTGTTTTTCCGTTATTTTTTAGGAAACTTGCGCAAACACATGTAATTAGTGTTGCGAAGGGATTTCCGTTGTGATACTCTTTTTACAGGTCAAAGCTATCTTCCTTTGAGAGGAGGTGAATGGGATGAACAAAACAGAATTAGTGAACTCTGTAGCGGAAGCTGCTGAATTATCTAAAAAAGATGCTTCTAAAGCAGTTGATGCTGTATTCGAAGCAATCCAATCTGCTCTTGCAGGTGGAGAAAAAGTTCAATTAATCGGTTTCGGAAACTTCGAAGTACGTGAACGTGCTGCACGTAAAGGACGCAACCCACAAACAGGTAAGGAAATCGACATCGCTGCTAGCAAGGTGCCTGCTTTTAAACCAGGTAAAGCTCTTAAAGACGCAGTTAAATAATTGATGTTGTACATAGAACGGTTACTGTGAAATATATTTCACGGTAGCCGTTCTTTTCATTTCCATATATAATATTATTTTGTGGTCTAGTAAAAGACAAAGTTATTTCTAATATTGCTGTCGTATGCTAAGATACATACGATATCAGTTAGTTCAGGAGGTCAGCAGATGACGAATGTCGATCTGAAAAAAATAGAAGAAGCAGTAACGATGATTTTAGAGGCAGTGGGAGAAAACCCAGAAAGAGAAGGGTTGTTAGATACTCCTAAGCGTGTTTCTAAAATGTATGCGGAAATGTTTGAGGGTCTACACCAGGATCCGAAGGAACATTTTAAAACAGTTTTCCATGAAGGTCATGAAGAATTAGTACTAGTTAAGGATATTCCATTTTTCTCAATGTGTGAGCATCATCTGGTACCATTTTACGGAAAAGCACATGTTGCATACATACCAAGAGATGGAGTAGTGACTGGTTTAAGTAAATTAGCAAGGGCGGTAGAGGTTACATCTAGAAGACCGCAGCTACAGGAAAGAATTACCTCTACGATTGCGGACGATTTAATGGACATGCTAAACCCATACGGTGTGTACGTTGTTATCGAAGCAGAGCATATGTGTATGACCATGCGAGGCATTAAAAAGCCTGGTGCTAAAACGGTTACAGCTGTTGCAAGAGGGATATTCGAAGAAGATGATAATAAGCGTTCGGAAATACTTTCCTTCATCCAAATGAACTAACACTTTTGGATGATTAGTTTAGATTGTGGTATGATTAGAGAAGTATGTCGAATAAAGGAGAAGGACCAATATGTCTAATTCAGAATATATCATCATCAAAGCAGAGGAAGATGGCGTGCATGTAATTGGATTAACGCGAGGGTCTGATACTAAATTCCATCACTCTGAGAAGCTAGATACTGGAGAAGTGATGATCGCCCAATTTACCGAGCACACCTCTGCAATGAAAATCAGAGGGAAAGCGTCCATCCATTCGGCCAACGGTATCATTCATAGTGAACCGAAAAGATAACCACTTACCAGAAGAATGGATACAAGAAAGATTAACTGCGGTTGGAAATGGAGTAAAGTGTATGAATGAATCTTTAATTACACAGCAACTAAAACAAACGAAAGAAGAAATTCTTTCTCACATTAATCACAGTACCCTTATAAAATATACTGGTAGTCCTGTGATTGACGAAGATCGTTTGTTTTTTACACTTTTACCTTTTTTTAATGAGGAAGATTGGACAGATACTCATCAAACTTCAGCGATTGCAGTTTCTTTGATATTTGCAGCATTAGCTGCCCATGATTTGGTGAAAGAAAAGAATGCTACATCAAAAGAACAGCAGCTACAAGTGCTTGCTGGAGATTATTATAGTGGCAAATACTATCAGTTACTTGCTATAACGAATCAGATAGAGTTAATTCAACTGTTGTCTGACGGAGTAGCTGCTATTACGGAGCATAAGACAAGATTTTATGATTTGCAAAAGTATTCATTTGAGGAACTGATTCATTCCGTCCAATTGATAGAGAGTAATCCGATTGAACAATTTATGGAGCATTATTCTTTTCATGAATATGTCTTTATTGCTAAAGAGGCATTACTAGTAATTGCTCTAAAAAGAGAGCTGGAGGCTTTTGAAAATCAACAAATCTCCTTTTATTTAACAAACTCCTATGAGCTGCAATCCAACATTGAGCTCCTGCGAATAGAAATAGAAACGGTAGAAAAGAATCTTTTACAAGATATCCGTAATTCCGAGTTATTAAAAGAAAATGTAAAGAATGCTATTTTTGAGCGAGTATCCGAGCGAGAGCTCAATCGTAGCTGAGAGAAGGTTTGACTAGTGGCAAAATCAAAAGAACAACATGTACATGAGGTTTTTGAGAAAATCTCTACAAATTATGACTCTATGAACTCAGTGATCAGCTTTCAACAGCATAAGCAGTGGAGAAACGATACCATGAAGACGATGCAGGTGAAAGAGGGTAGCGCTGCTCTCGATGTCTGCTGTGGTACGGCTGACTGGACGATTGCTCTAGCGAAGGATGCTGGACCAACTGGTATGGTCAAGGGATTGGACTTCAGTCAAAACATGCTAAATGTGGGCAAAGAAAAAGTGAAAGATTTACCTCAAATCGAGCTAATACATGGTAATGCGATGGAGCTTCCCTTTGAAGACAATACATTTGACTATGTGACGATTGGCTTTGGACTTAGAAACGTTCCAGATTACAAGCAGGTACTAAAGGAAATGAACAGAGTAGCTAAGCCAGGTGGAATGATTGTTTGCTTAGAAACCTCTCAACCAGATTCCAAGCTATTCAATGCAGGCTTCCGTTTGTATTTCCGATTCATTATGCCACTTTTTGGGAAGCTCTTTGCGAAAAGCTATAAAGAGTATTCATGGCTACAGGAATCTCAAAAGGATTTCCCGAACCGAGCTGAGCTATCCAAGCTGTTTGAAGAGGTTGGGATGATCAACGTTTCTAGCAAGCCATATAGTGGTGGAGCAGCTGCAAGACATATAGGCTACAAAAAAGAACAATAAGTGGGAGAAGGTTTGGTTTTTGTGGATAAAATAAAATTAAGAATGCTATATTCTGACTTAAAATCCGATTTAGAAGTCATCGAAAACGAACTGGCAGCATCAGTGAATTCCTCCTCTCACTTATTGAATGACGCTTCACTACATTTACTTCAGGCAGGGGGAAAACGAATCCGCCCTGTTTTCGTACTTCTATCTGCAAAGTTTGGTAATTATTCAATCGATTCTATCAAGCACGTGGCTGTACCAGTTGAACTGATTCATATGGCCTCCCTTGTGCACGATGATGTCATTGATGATGCGGAAACTAGAAGAGGAAGAGAAACCGTAAAGGCTCAGTGGAACAACCGAGTAGCAATGTATACGGGTGACTTTTTATTTGCAAAAGCAATTGAATACATAACAGCTTTAAAAAATACATACGCTCATGAGGTGCTCTCCAATACGATGGTAGAGCTTTGCATCGGAGAGATTATTCAAATAGAGGACAAGCGCTATCTTGACCAAACAGTCCGGGACTATTTGAAGAGAATTAAGCGAAAAACTGCCATCTTAATCTCTGCAAGCTGCGAGCTAGGTGCAATTGCTTCTAATTCCGATGAGCAAACGGTGAAGAGATTAAAAAGGTTTGGATACTACGTAGGAATGTCCTTTCAAATTATCGACGATATTTTGGACATCACTTCTTCGGATGAAGAACTTGGAAAGCCCGCAGGTAGTGATTTACTCCAAGGAAATATCACCCTGCCTGTTCTTTATGCAAAACACGACTCAGTCATCGCTCCGCTTCTTCAGGAGGCGTTTGAAGGTAGAATAACAGACCAAAATCTCCAAATTCTCTTAAAAGAGCTTCGTAAATCAGAAGGAATTAAGCGTGCAAAACAGTTAAGTAATCTCTATCTACAAAAAGCGCTGAGTGAAATTAAACCGCTACCTTCAAACTCTGCGAAAAAATCCCTGCAAAATATCGCGTTATTTATGGGAAAACGTAACTTTTAATTGAAATTAGAACCCTGTAATGATAGTATTTTTAACGGTGGAGAAATAATATCCATTTTATATTCGAAGGAGTGTTACTCATGGAAAAAACTTTTTTAATGGTAAAACCTGATGGTGTACAACGTAATCTTATTGGTGAGATTGTAAGTCGTTTCGAGAAAAAAGGATTTCAATTAGTTGGAGCAAAATTAATGCAAATCCCAACTGAATTAGCTGAACAACATTACGGCGAGCACAAAGAACGCCCATTTTTCGGCGAACTAGTAGACTTCATCACTTCTGGACCAGTTTTCGCAATGGTTTGGGAAGGTGAAAACGTTATTTCAACAGCACGTTTAATGATGGGAGCTACAAACCCAAAAGAATCTGCACCGGGTACTATCCGTGGAGATTTCGCTGTAACTGTAGGCAAAAACATCATTCACGGTTCTGACTCACCAGACAGCGCTGTTCGTGAAATTGGTCTTTTCTTCAAAGAGGAAGAATTAGTTTCTTACTCAAAAGACGCTAACAACTGGATCAACTAATAGTAAAAACCTGTAGGAGTAATTGTCTCCTGCAGGTTTTTTCTTTCAAAGGTACTCCTATCGTTTAAGCTAAATCTATTTTATATGGTAACTAAAGCTTATATTCACCTGGTTCAACACACTGCAGTTTTTCAACATTTTCTCTTATTCCAGCTAAAGTCCAAACTTAAGGGTTATGTTATCCTTTCCAATCTTGCTTCCAAAAACCTCTCGCATCTAAGATCACTTTCCTAAAATTACCCGCTAGAAGTTTCATAAGTATGCCTAATTTATCTGTCTTTTTATATGTTCGAATCATTTTCAATGCGATATACTTTATATAGAAGTATTTGAAAGGAACGAACATGATGGAAGATTATCTTCAATTTATAGAGTCGATTAAGAGAAAGACTGGAATTGATCTAGGAGCATATAAAGAGGCCCAGATGAAACGACGGTTGACCTCTTTGTATGAAAAGAAAGGTTATACTGATTTTCTTTCTTTTTTTAAAGCATTGGATAAGGATAGAGATTTGATGAATGAGTTTCTTGATCGAATGACGATTAATGTATCTGAGTTTTATCGAAATCGAAAAAGGTGGGAAGTGCTCGATACGAAAATATTTCCAAAGCTTCTTACTACTAATAGGCGACTGAAAATTTGGAGTGCTGCATGCTCAACAGGGGAAGAGCCATACACAACGGCAATGGTATTATCAAAGCATGTCCCACTTTCTCAAATAGCTATTTTAGCAACGGATTTAGATGCTAATGCAATTCAACGAGCAAAGGCTGCCGTATATCCGGACCGTTCTTTAGCGGAAGTGCCAGAGGATATGAAGAAGAAGTATTTTGAACAGCAAAATACCTTTTATAAGGTGGATGACTCGATTAAACGTACCGTTTCTTTTCAACAGCATAATTTACTAAGGGATACATATGATAAAAATTTTGATCTCATTATTTGTCGCAATGTCATGATTTATTTCACAGAGGAAGCAAAGGATGAGATATATCGTAAATTTAGTGAGGCTCTTCGTCCAGGCGGAATTTTGTTTGTCGGGAGCACTGAACAAATCTTTCATCCAGCTAAATTTGGATTGGAAACAGAGGATACTTTTTTCTACCGAAAATTAGATACATAATTTAGACTGTCCTCTAACAGGGACGGTTTTCTTCTATACATTAATATGATATAGTAAAATACAATACTTTAGCGAGTTGAAGGAGGAAAGCGTTTTGCGTTATTTAACAGCAGGAGAATCACATGGACCACAACTAACAGCTATTATTGAGGGATTACCATCCCAATTAGAAATCACTGCAGAAAAGATAAATAAGGAACTGAAGCGTAGACAGGGTGGACATGGTAGAGGACGAAGAATGCAGATTGAGAAGGATACAGTTTCTATCACTGCTGGAGTTCGTCATGGAAAAACATTAGGTTCACCGGTCTGTCTGTCCGTAACCAACGATGATTGGAAGCACTGGACAAAAATAATGGGCATAGAACCATTAGCAGAGGATGAAAACCCAGAGGAAATTAAAAGACAAATTACAAGACCCCGCCCAGGCCATGCTGATTTAGTTGGTGGGATGAAATATGGTCATCGCGATTTACGTAACGTATTAGAAAGATCGTCTGCTAGAGAAACCACGATTCGAGTGGCTGTAGGAGCGGTGGCGAAGCAATTGCTAAGTGAACTAGGGATTACAGTAGTGGGTCACGTGACGAAAATAGGAGGCATACAAGCAAACCCTGAGATTGCTTCCACTTTGTCCCCAGAGAAGATAAAAGAAATGGTCGAACAGGATCCGGTCTATTGCTTAGATTCAGAAGCTTCTGAAAAAATGGTAGCAGCTATTGATGCAGCTAAAAAAGCCGGTGATACAATCGGTGGCGTGGTAGAGGTGATTATCACAGGAATGCCGGCTGGAGTAGGCAGCTATGTCCACTATGATCGAAAGCTCGATGGAAAGCTTGCAATGGCTATGATGAGCATTAATGCATTTAAGGGAGTAGAGGTTGGACTAGGCTTTGAGATGGCTAATTTATTTGGTAGTCAAGTTCACGATCAAATTTCTTGGAATGAACAAGAAGGGTATATACGTGACACGAACCGACTAGGAGGGATTGAAGGTGGAATGTCCACTGGAATGCCAATTGTGGTACGAGGAGTAATGAAACCAATCCCAACGTTATATAAGCCACTACAAAGCGTGGATATCGATACAAAGGAGCCCTTCAAGGCAAGTATCGAGCGCTCCGATAGCTGTGCGGTTCCAGCTGCCTCTGTCGTAGCGGAGAATGTAATAGCATGGGAAATTGCTGCTGCTTTGCTAGACACCTTTAAGGGAGATCAGTTATCCCATTTACAAGCGGAAGTAGCACAGCATAGAGAATATACAAAGGGGTTTTAAGATGATTATCCCTGTTCATACAAAAGAAAACGCCTATTCGGTACATCTTGGAGACCAAGTGCTTCAAGAATTTTCTCATAGAAATAAAGATACTTTAGAAAAGTATGACCAAATAATTGTAGTGACTGATGAAAATGTATGGAGTAGACATGAGGATTATTTTGCTTCGAGTTTCTTTTTGCCATACAAGGTGTATATTGCTCCAAATGGAGAGGCATGTAAAACCTTCGAATCTTTTTTTGACGTCCAATCCTTCTTATTAAAGGAAGGATGCTCTAGAAATTCTGCTCTTCTTGCATTTGGAGGAGGAGCAATTGGTGACTTAACAGGCTTCGTTGCTGCTACTTTTATGAGAGGAATCCCATTTTACCAAATCCCTACTACTATACTGGCACATGATAGCGCAGTAGGAGGAAAGACTGCAATCAATCATCCCGAAGGCAAGAATATGATAGGAGCCTTCTATCAGCCGAAAGAGGTTATTTATGATGTGCATTTCTTGAAAACCTTGCCTGAAAAAGAGGTAATGTCAGGAATGGCAGAGGTGATCAAGCATGCCCTGATTAGCGATAAGGAATGGGTAGAAGAGTTCCTGCAGCAAGAAAGTATCACTAATATAAATGAACCAAAGCTGTTAGAATGGTTGGCCAAGGGCATAAAGGTAAAGGCTCATATCGTTTCCTTGGATGAGAGGGAAGGCTCTCTTCGCAAGCACTTAAATTTTGGCCATACTTACGGCCACGCTGTAGAAGCATCTGTAGGATACGGGAAAATTACCCACGGAGAAGCTGTCATGATTGGGATCATACCTGCTCTTATGCTAAGCGAAAAACATGGTCACATTGAAAAGGGAACTGCCTATCATTTGTTTCAATGGGCTAGCCGTTTAGGATATGATTTTACTAGCATTCTTCCTATTTCCTTTGAAAAAATAGCAGAATTTATGCTGAAGGATAAGAAAACTACTTACAAGGAGCTTCATTTTGTTTTATTAGAAACCATTGGAAATCCTTTTATGAAGAAAATCGAGATGGAGGATGTCCATCGTTGTGACGAAGAACTTAGAAAATGGGTAAGGGGGAGAATGGATGATTAGAGGAGTAAGAGGAGCTACTACTGTCAAAGAGGACGATAACGAGCAAGTACTTAGAGAGACGTCAAGATTGGCCTTGGAGATGGCCAAGCAGAATAATGTGTCTCCGTCATCCATAGCATCTGTTATCATAAGTACAACCACGGATATCTCCTCAGCCTTTCCTGCTAAAGCAGTAAGAGGCATAGAGGGGTGGACCTATGTTCCGGTCATGTGTACGCATGAAATGGATGTGCCTGGATCTTTAGCAAAATGTATTCGTCTATTAATGCATGTCAATACAGACAAGGAACAGCAGGATATTATACATATTTACTTAAATGATGCTGCTCAATTAAGACCAGATTTACTAAAAAAATAGGTAAAATATTGGGGGATTTAGAATGAAGTTCAAAAAGCAAATAGCTGGATTAAAAGCATATCAACCAGGAAAAACGACAGACGAAGTGAAGAAGGCGTTTAACTTAGAAAGTGTGACGAAGCTTGC
This sequence comes from uncultured Psychrobacillus sp., assembly GCA_934234185.1. Taxonomy (GTDB): domain Bacteria; phylum Bacillota; class Bacilli; order Bacillales_A; family Planococcaceae; genus Psychrobacillus. Next base: position 14,216 of record CAKQHO010000029.1, read on the forward strand.
TTCAAACGAAAACCCATACGGTGCCTCTCCGAAAGTGAAAGAGTATCTTTCTTCTGCAAATATTGAATTTGCAATGTACCCAGATGGCTATGCAACCAAGCTCCGAACGGCTGTTGCCAAGCATTTAAACGTCTCTGAAAAACAATTACTTTTTGGAAACGGCTCTGATGAAAATATTTTAATCGTCTCACGTGCCATGTTACAGCCAGGTCTCAATACGGTAATGGCTGATTGTACCTTTGGTCAGTATAAGCATAATGCCATAGTTGAAGGTGCAGAGGTTCGTGCAATTTCCTTAAAAGAGGACGGCGGGCATGACCTGCCAAAAATGCTAGAATCGATTGACGAGAATACGGCTATCGTATGGATCTGCAATCCAAACAATCCAACGGGAACACTGACACCTAGTGATGAAATAAAAGCATTTGTAGAGAGGGCTCCTAAAGATGTATTAATCATCCTAGATGAGGCGTACACAGAATATATAACGGACTTTTCCTATGAGGATTCACTATCACTTTTAGAAAATCATCCAAACGTGTTAATTATGAGAACATTCTCCAAGGCATATGGCTTAGCAAGCTTCCGTGTAGGGTACGCTATTGGTTCAGAAGAAGTAATCAGTCAACTGGAGCCGACTAGAGAGCCATTCAATAATACGGTAATAAGCCAGGAGGTTGCGCTTTTAGGCTTAGCGGATCAAGATTTTATTCGAGCGTGCAAGGAAAAAAATAATGCAGGCAGAAAGCAATATGAAAATTATTGTGCTGCTCGCAATCTACATTTCTATCCTTCTCAAACAAACTTTATATTAATGGAAGTAAAAGCTGATAGTGACTTAGTATTCCAAGAGCTGATGAAGCGTGGCTACATAGTGAGAAGTGGCAATGCACTTGGCAAGCCTGGCTATGTACGAATCACTATTGGTACAGAGGAGCAAAATGCTGGATTGCTAGAAAAATTGGATGAGGTATTACTAGAGGCAGGGGTTATGTAAAATGAAAAATACCATATTCATCATTGGGCTAGGCTTGATAGGCGGCTCGTTAGCCTTAGGGTTAAAAAGGAATGAGCATAATACGATTATTGGCTTTGATACGAATTCTCGTTCGCTTGTTACCGCTAAAAAGCTAGGCATCATTGATGAAGAGGCAGCAACTATTACAGATAAAATAGAGACTGCGGATTTTGTCATATTTGCTACTCCTGTAACAGAAACGATCCGTTTGATGAATGAGCTTCCATTAAATCGCTTAAAGCAAAACGTCATCCTTACAGATACAGGAAGCACGAAAAAAGAAATCATGAGAGCAGCAAAAACTCTCACCCAACATGGAATAACCTTCATAGGTGGACATCCAATGGCTGGCTCTCATAAGAGTGGGGTGGAGGCTGCAAAGGCTCATTTATTCGAAAATGCCTATTACGTGCTTACCACATTTGAGAATGAACACCCGCAACATGTGCAAAGGCTTAAAGAGCTATTAGCAGTTACCAAGGCGAAGGTAATTGAAATAAATGCAGAAGAGCATGATCATATGACTGCAGTTGTTAGTCATTTTCCGCATTTAATTGCTGCATCCCTAGTACATCAGCTTTCGTCTGAAAACAATGATTTTCCTTTTACAAGGCAGCTAGCAGCAGGAGGCTTTCGAGACATCACTCGTATAGCCTCCTCCAATCCAATCATGTGGAGAGATATAACCCTTCAGAATAGAGAGGAGCTGCAAGGTCAGCTGAACGCTTGGATGAATGAGATGTCCTTGCTACATCAGCTCCTGGAAAAGGGCAGCAATACTGATATTGAAACATACTTTGAACGTGCCAAGAAATTTCGTGACGATCTTCCAATCACTACCCAGGGCGCATTCTATACAGCGTATGATTTGTATATAGACATCCCGGATTATCCAGGGATTATTTCGGAAATAACTGGATATTTAGCTGAGGAAAATATAAGCATTACAAACCTACGCATATTGGAAACAAGGGAAGATGTGTATGGCATCCTAGTCATCAGCTTTCAAACCGCAGAGGATAGAGAGCGGGCTGTTACCTGTATAGCAACACACACAACATATGAAACATATATTTCTTAAGGGGGTATTGTCTTGTCAACAAAGCAGCTAGATTATAAACAACCTTCCTTACATGGTTCCCTTCACATACCGGGTGACAAATCTGTTTCCCACCGCTCTATCATGTTTGGTGCTATAGCAAAGGGAACTACGACAGTGGAGGGCTTTTTACAAAGTGATGATTGCTTAAGCACCATTGATTGCTTTCAAAAGCTAGGTGTAGATATTCAGGTATCCGAAGACAAGGTCAAGATAACAAGCCCAGGTATCGCCAATTGGAAAGAGCCAAAGGAAATTTTATATACAGGAAACTCTGGAACCACCACCCGACTAATGCTAGGAATCTTAGCTGGATCTAATGTTTCTGCAGTACTGATAGGGGATGAGTCCATCCAGAGAAGACCTATGAGACGTGTGACAGACCCACTAAAGAAAATGGGTGCTCAGCTGATTGGAAGAGAAGATGGTCAGTTTACACCTATTGCAGTCCAAGGCGAGTCCCTACATGCAATTGAATATAAAATGCCTGTTGCTAGTGCGCAAGTAAAATCAGCAATACTTTTAGCTGCCTTAAGCGCGAACGGGGAAACGATAATTGAGGAAATGGAAACGACTCGTGATCATACGGAAAAAATGCTACGTCATTTTGGAGCAGAGATTAAGGTGGAGGAAAAAACTATTTCCTTACGAGGCGGGCAAGAACTTTCAGCTGCTCATGTAAGCGTGCCGGGAGATATATCTTCCGCAGCGTTTTTCTTAGTTGCTGGAGCTATTGTGCCAAATAGTAAGCTTGTTCTTCATAATGTCGGTTTAAACCCTACGCGATATGGGATCATAGAGGTTCTTGAAAAGATGGGGGCAAAAATATCCATTCAACAAGAGCAGAATACGAGCCATGAGGAAACAGGAACTGTTGTAGTAGAGAGCTCTAATTTGCAAGGCACGGAAATTGGCGGGGAGTTAATCCCGAGATTGATAGACGAGATACCGATCATTGCATTATTAGCTACTCAAGCAAACGGTAGAACTGTTATTAAAAATGCTGAGGAGCTAAAAGTGAAGGAAACGAACCGGATTGATGCAGTGGTAAACGAGCTGCAAAAACTCGGTGCTCATATCGTGCCTACAGAGGATGGAATGATTATTGAGGGACCAACCCCGCTTACCGGAGCAGCATTACAAACCTACGGTGACCATCGAATTGGCATGATGGCGGCAATTGCTTCTCTAATTACAAGTGGACCTATCACAATCGATGATGCTGCTTGTATTGCGGTGTCGTATCCAAATTTCTTCGAGCATTTGAATAGCTTGTTAAACTAACGAAAAGAATAGGTACTCTCCTTCTAGGGAGAGTATTTTTCTTGTTCAAAAACAAATGTTCTTGTACGATTAAGGTATAGAAGGAATGGTGATATAAGTGGAAAAATTAATACCCTTTATGAAAGTAATGGAAGAAGGAAATATAGAAAAGCTTAACGAGATGCTAGATGCATTTTTATTAGACGGAGATCCGGATGAGCAATATCAATTAGCCGATCAGCTAACGGAATATGGCTTTCTACAGGAAGCAGTGGTTGTACTCGAGCATCTTCACTTTTTATTTCCAGAGGAGGAGCAGCTGAAAATAGATCAGGCGCAGCTATACCTAGAGTTGAATAAAGAGGACGAGGCGCTAGAAATGCTTAGTTCGATTGACCGCAAAAGTGATTCCTATCCACAGGCTTTACTGACACTAGCAGATTATTATCAAATGATTGGACTATATGAGGTTGCAGAGCAAAAAATTAATGAAGCGATTAAGCTTTTACCGAATGAACCGCTGCTTCAATTTGCAAAAGGCGAGCTATTGCTTCAAACAGGTCGTTACCTAGAGGCCGCTCGTTTAATGGAGGAGCTAACTCCTTCTAAGGACTCTTTACAGGGGGTAAATCTACCGCTTAAAATTGCGGAGATTTATAGTGCAGGGGCTGCTTATGAAGAAGCAATTCCTTATTATACAGAAGCATTAGAGCAAGAGGCTGCTCCAGATATTCTTTTCCATGCTGCCTATGCATTTTTTCAGGTTCGGTATTATGAATCGGCTGCAAAGCATTTAGAGAGACTTATAGAAATTGATTCTGATTATTTTTCAGGCTACATGCTATTAGCAGAAACTTACGCTATGCTTGAAAAAAATGAGGATGCACTGGAAATCATTAAAGCTGGAATAGCTCGTGATGAATTTGAAAAAGAATATTATTTATTTGCAGGTAAAATTTCTTTAAAATTGGGTAGAGTGAAAGAAGCGGAAGAATTTTTAAGAGAAGCAATTGCCCTAGACCCAGAATATATGGAGGCAATATACGTTCTATCCACTCTTTTCTCCAACGAGGAGATGGATGAGGAGTTAGTTGAGCTTTATGAATTGCTAAAGCAGGAGCAGTTTGAATGGTCATCATTATATCCTTTATTAGCAGAAGCATATAATCGTTTAGAAATGTATGAAAAAGCATACGAATTTTATAAGCTTGCATATACTGATTTTAAAGAGGATGTTGTATTCTTAGAAAAATACGTATACTTCCTTTTAGAAGAAGGAAAAAGAGATGAAGCGAAGGATGTTGTTTTACTGCTACAAAAGCTTCAACCCGAAAATAGCGAGTGGTTAGAAATTCTGGAATAGCTTTCATACAACTAGAAACCGATTTGCAAATGCCCTGTGAATGAAGTCTTTTTATTAAATAGAAGGAAGGAGAGGTTACGTGACTGCTTCTGTTTCAGTTGGAGAGAAAAAAGAATTTGTGCGTTGGTTTTTGAAGAAATACCAAATGAAGAGGCGAGAATGTGTATGGATTTTAAATTACTTAATAAGTCATGAGACAATGCTAAATAATGTCCATTTTGTTGAAGAGGCGCATTACTGTCCAAGAGCAATGATTATGTCCGTGACAACATCCTCTGGAATTCCTTTCCGATTCTATAAGGGAAGTATCATGACCGCAGATGCCGAAAAATCATTTCATGATTTACGACTTCACCCGGAGGAGGAAATGTATATCCAATTGAATTTTCAGACGCTTCCGCCAAGCCCAGAGTATCTTGCAGTCCTCGAAGAAAATCCGTATATGCCTAAATACTTGCATATTAGTGAAAAAGATAAGATGATTGCAGAAGATATACTGAATGAAAGCCTCCATTCTTTTCAGGAGGAGCTTTTAAAGAAACAAATCGATCAAGCAATTGACGAAAACAACAAAGAGAAATTTCTCGAGCTTTCTTCCTTATGGAATCAACTGCCTCAAAGAGAAAACTAGGAGAGATGAGCATGCATTGGAACGGCAAAGACACAGCAGTGTTTCAAACACAAAAAGAATATATCGATACAGCAGTAGTACCCTTAGTATTAGTTGACGGTTCAGAGCATGGCTTTCAATTCGCAGCTTCTGCTGCGGATTTTACTTTGTCACTGGCAAACGTAATAGAAAATCAATTTAAGGGAAGGGTAGTATTATTTCCTTCCTTCTCTTATACGGCAACGCAGGACAAGCCTTCCTTACTAGAAGCATGGAAGGAAGAATTAAACAAAGCGCAGTTTAAGCATGTGTTTTTCATTACTTCGGATAGGGAGTGGAGCTCCATAGAGACGGAAAGCATTATATGGATACCATCCATACCATTAGATTCTATGGATCAAAAAATGAAGCTTTCCATCCTGGAGGATCAACTTCGCCAGCTAGTACCTACTTTTGCAAAAAAATGGGCGAATCAGTGACAATATCTTTCATTAATTGTTCACAAAGTGTATAATTCGAGGCAAAGGATTATTGACCTTCCATTTTGATTGATATATCATTGATATGTCCTAGTATTATTTATTCAAGCAAGTATGTCCATTGGACTGACCTTTAAGTTAGAGGGGGGAAAAGGATGAGTAACAATAAAGTTTCGAGACGCCAATTTTTAAGCTACACACTAACAGGTGTTGGTGGATTCATGGCAGCAGGTATGCTTATGCCAATGGTTCGTTTTGCAGCAGATCCAATTCTGCAAAAGAAAGAAGGCGGAGACTACGTAACTACTGAGAAGAAAATCGCAGATATTACGGAAACTCCTGAACGAGTAGATTTTACTTTTGAACAAGTAGATGCTTGGTATACTTCTGAAGTTACAAATGCTGCATGGGTTTACAGAGAGGGCGATGAGATTATTGCACTTTCTCCTGTATGTAAGCACTTAGGCTGTACAGTAAACTGGGAGAGTGACCCAGATCACCCAAATCAGTTCTTCTGTCCATGTCACGCTGGTCGTTACGAGAAGAGTGGTAAAAATGTTCCAAAAACACCACCTCTAGGTCCGTTGGATCGTTTTGAAGTTCGTGAGAAAGACGGCTTCCTAGAAATCGGAAAAGCTATACCTAACACAACAGCATAAAGTAAGGGGGTACGACATCAGTGCTTAATAAAATCTATGATTGGGTGGATGAACGTCTGGATATTACTCCAATATGGCGTGATATTGCAGACCATGAAGTGCCAGAACACGTAAACCCTGCACACCATTTCTCTGCATTTGTATATTGTTTCGGAGGATTAACGTTCTTTATTACAGTAATTCAAATTTTATCTGGTATGTTCTTAACAATGTACTACGTTCCAGATATCGAAAATGCATGGGAATCTGTTTACTATCTTCAAAATGAGGTAGCATTCGGTGAAATCGTGCGTGGGATGCATCACTGGGGAGCATCGCTTGTAATTGTTATGATGTTCTTACATACATTACGTGTATTCTTTACTGGCTCTTATAAAAAGCCTCGTGAACTAAACTGGATGGTCGGAGTTTTAATCTTCGCTGTTATGTTAGGTTTAGGTTTCACAGGTTACTTACTTCCATGGGACATGAAAGCATTGTTCGCTACGAAGGTAGGTATTGAAATTGCAGCATCTGTACCAGTAATCGGTGGATTGATTAAAACTATCCTTGCTGGTGACGAAGCGATTATTGGTGCTCAAACATTAACAAGATTCTTTGCGATTCATGTGTTCTTCTTACCAGCTGCTTTATTTGCACTTCTAGCAGCACACTTTATCATGATTCGTCGTCAAGGTATTTCTGGACCACTATAATGGGTAAGTGGCCGGATAATTCTTAAAAGGAGGGGACATTATGCATCGCGGAAAAGGTTTGAAATTTGTAGGAGACTCACGTGTAACAGATCCTTCAAGCCGCAAAAAGAAAACTCCTAAAGACTATTCTGAGTATCCAGGTAAAACAGAAGCTTTCTGGCCTGACTTCTTACTGAAAGAATGGTTGGTTGGGGCAGTTTTCTTAATCGGTTATTTAGTATTAACTGTTTCACATCCTTCACCACTAGAGCGTCCAGCTGATCCAACTGATACAGGTTATATTCCTTTACCAGACTGGTATTTTCTATTCTTATACCAATTATTAAAGTATGAGTTCGCTTCTGGACAATTTAATATTATTGGGGCAATCGTTATGCCAGGACTAGCGTTTGGTGCATTATTATTAGTACCATTCCTAGATACAAGCAAAGAAAGAAGCCCATGGAAACGTCCATTACCAACTGGCTTCATGCTTCTAGCAGTTGCTTCTATCATCTACTTAACTTGGGAATCTGTAGCAAACCACGACTGGGAAGCTGCTAAAGCACAAGGGGAGATTAGAGAAGAAGTAGCAATAGAAATTGATGAAAGTTCAAGAGGCTATGAACTTTATAAAGGCTCTTCTTGTATTGGCTGTCACGGTAATGCCTTCGAAGGTGGTCTAGGTAAGCCACTTATCGGTTTAACTTATTCTGCCGAAGAAATCGTGGAAATCGCTCATGATGGTATCGGTACTATGCCACCTAACCAGTGGACAGGTTCTGAAGAAGAGTTACAAGAGCTTGCAGAGTATATCACTACTCTTCAACCAGAAGAATAATTTCTTTATAAGAGAGTCAGGAAACTGGCTCTCTTTTTTTGAAGAAGAAAGTTTACGCTATTTTCAAATTATTTGTCTAACCTGATATAGGAAGAATTGCAAGGGCAGAGTTAAGCGCTTACGCATTTCATGGATGTCCAGCTTTGCCTTACCCCTCGATGACTAATAGGATGTTGGTCAGGAAAACGTTGTCACACGATGTGACGTTCATAGTTTTCCTTCAGTACCTAACGTCCCCCCATTTGCTTGTCGGGGCAGAGATAGGTGCTTGCACATTTCATGTGACAAAGGGAGAGTATGAATAAGTGAAAAATTATTTACAGCTTATTTTGTTTAATAAAACGTTTATGTGGCTAGTGTTAGTGATCAATTTATTTGGTACTATTTACGGTTACTACTGGTATAAGAGCCAGTTGTCTGTAACGGAAACAAAGTTTTTGATTTTTGTTCCCGATAGTCCGACTGCTAGTTTATTTTTTACCATTGCTTTGTTAGGCTGGCTATTAAAGAAAAACTGGAAACTAATAGAGGCATTAGCACTTATCACATTAGTAAAATATGGTCTTTGGGCTGTAGTAATGAATATATGGACATATTTTGAGAATGACTATTTAGACTGGACTGGATGGATGCTGGTTGGTTCTCATTTTGCGATGGCCCTGCAAGCTGTACTTTATATTCCATTTTATCGATTTAAATGGGTACATATTCTTATAGCCGCTATTTGGACATTGCATAATGATGTAATTGATTATTTATTCGGACAAATGCCGGTATACAGTATTATTAATAAATATTCATCTAGTGTGGGCTATTTTACTTTTTGGCTATCGATAGCCTGTATCCTATTAGCAATAGCCGTCTATAAAAAACGAACAGGCCAGAAAGTTGATTTGAAGCCACATATCTATTAAAATAATAGATATAGAATGAGAGGGGGATAACTTTAGATAATGTATCAGATGATTATTTACTTTGCGATAATTCTATTATTGCCTATTTATGCACAAATGAAAGTAAAGAGCACGTATAAAAAATATTCAAAGGTTCGTTCCACTTCCGGTATGTCTGGAGCTCAGGTAGCCAGAACTATTTTAGATGCTAATGGCCTATATGATGTAAAAGTTGTAGAAAGCTCAGGATTCTTGAGTGACCATTACAACCCCATGACTAAAATTGTTGCCTTGTCTTCGCATAACTATCATGAAGCTTCTGTAGCTGGTGCTGCGATTGCTGCCCATGAGGTTGGACATGCGATTCAACATAAAGAAGCATATTCATTTTTAACCTTAAGACATAAGCTTGTCCCTGTTGCTAATATCTCTTCCCATGCATCATGGGTGTTCATAATGATTGGTATTTTCGCAACAATGAGTGAATTTTTACTTCTTGGTATTGTACTTCTTGCAGCAGGAGTATTGTTCCAAATTGTTACCTTGCCGGTAGAGTTTAATGCATCGAACCGTGCAATGGATCAAATGGTTTCTCTTGGAGTTATTCGTAATGAAGAAGAAAAACATGCTAAGAAGGTTTTAAGTGCAGCAGCATTAACATACGTTGCCGCAGCAGCAGTTGCAGTGCTTGAATTACTACGTTTAGTTTTAATTTATACTGGTATGACAAGAAACGATTAATCAAAAGGATTGTGTAGACTTTGTCACTACACAATCCTTTTTTATTTAGTATATGTAAAGTTATTTTCTCTCGCAAAAAGGCAACAAATTATCATCAAAAAAGCCTCCATCAGAATAGAGGCTTCAACAGTTGCAATGACATGAGTGGTTTTCACTTCCAAGCAATATTTTGCCATCCTAACATTGCCTATGAAGCAAGCTGAGTCTGATTTTCTTAATCGAGTGGTCTTTTTTCGTCATCTAGCGTAAACCCTTCGCCCATTACATCGTTCGTTTCTGTGACGGAAACAAATGCATGTGGATCTACAGTGGTAATGATATTTTTCAAACGAACAATTTCGTTTTTAGAAATGACACAATATAAAATTTCTCGATCCTTTTTCGTATAATGCCCGTACCCTTTTAGGACGGTAACTCCGCGATCCATCTCTGAAATAATCCTGTTGGCAATAGCATCCTGATGCTCAGAAATAATGAATGCTCCCCTAGCTGCATAGCCACCCTCTTGTACAAAATCAATTACTCGTGCCCCTACAAAAACTGCAACTAAAGTGTACATCATGGAACGCATATCTAAAAATGTAAGCCATGATAGTAAGATGACAACAGCGTCAAACGCGAACATCGTTTTGCCAATACTCCAGCCAAAATACTTTTGTACCAGCCTTGCAATTATGTCCACTCCACCAGTAGTACCGCCGGCTCTGAATATAATACCTAAGCCTGTCCCGATAAATACACCGGCGAATAAGGAAGCCAAAAGTAAATCATCTTGCAAACCCATCGGTTGTTCATATAATTGAAATATCTTTAAGAAGACAGAGACTGAAATTGTTCCGATAATGGTATAGTAAAATACTTTTCTTCCAAGTAGCTTCCATCCAATAAAAAATATTGGAATATTTAATAATAGATTCATCAAGGAAACATCCCAATTAAATGCAAAATAAAGAATTAGCGTGATACCTGAAAATCCGCCTTCCCCTAGGGCATTTTGCATATTAAAATGAACAAAGCCAAAACTAAAAATGGCTGTTCCAATAATAATCATTACGATATTTTTTAATTTTAATCCTAAGCCCATTGTTCCACCTCTTTTGTTAGTCCATACTAAATCTATATTATTTTATACATTTTGACAACTGTCGTGTATATTTATTACGATGAAGGTAGGAGAGTGAAATTATGACAGAGAAAAAAACATTACATGACTTACAAAAAGAGGTAGACTCATACATAAGCCAATATAAAGAAGGCTATTTTCCTCCAATGGAACTTCTTGCTAGATTAACAGAGGAATTAGGAGAGCTTTCCAGAGAAGTACAGCATAAATACGGAACGAAGAAAAAGAAAAGCACAGAGGTACAGAAAGAGCTTGCGGATGAAATGGGAGATTTCTTTTTTGTGCTAGTATGCATGGCGAATGCAGAAGGAATTGATTTGCAAGAGTCTCTTGAAAGTGTCCTGAATAAATATAATACACGGGATAAAGACCGCTGGACGAAAAAGGAGGACTAACAATGGTAATTAAAGTAGCTATTGCCGGCCCTAGAGGAAAAATGGGGAAAGAGGCTTTCGGTACAATAATAAAAAATGAAGAACTTTTATTAGTAGGAATGTTAGATTCCAAACTGGAGGAAACTAACTTAGGTGATATTCCTATATATACGTCATTAGTAGAGCTTATCAAGGAAACAGATCCAGATGTGTTGGTAGATCTTACTGTTCCATCCTCCGTGTATGAGCATACAGTGACGGCTTTAGAATATGGAGTACGTCCGGTTATTGGAACAACAGGTTTTACGGAGGAGCAGCTGGCAACAATTAGTTGCCTAGTGGAAGATAAAAAGCTTGGTTGTATTATTGCTCCGAATTTTTCTATTGGAGCGGTTTTAATGATGAAGTTTGCTCAAACAGCTGCCAAATATTTACCTGATATTGAAATAATTGAAATGCATCATGATCAAAAGCTAGATGCTCCATCTGGTACAGCGATAAAGACTGCTCAAATGATTCAAGAGGTGAGAGAAGCTGTAAAGCAAGGGAGCGAAAAAGAAGAAGAGCTTATGGATGGGGTACGAGGTGCAGACTATGATGGCATGCGTATACATAGTGTTCGGCTCCCGGGCTTGGTGGCACATCAGCAGGTGTTGCTTGGAGGAGAAGGTCAATTACTTACTTTAAGACATGACTCCTTTAACCGTTCCTCCTATATGTCTGGCATCGTATTGTCCATTCAGGAGGTTATGAAAAGAGATAAGCTAATATATGGGCTGGAAGAAATAATCCTGTAGGAGGAAATAGCTTGAGAATAGCATTAGTAGCACACGACAAGAAAAAAGAGGATTTAATTCAATTTGTCACAGCATATAAAACAATTCTGGAGGAGCATGAATTATTTGCTACCGGAACGACAGGGACACGTATTATCAATGAAGTTGGCTTAAAGGTTTATAGATATAAATCAGGGCCGCTTGGTGGAGATCAGCAAATAGGCTCTGCAATTGCGGGAAATGAAATGGACATGGTTATTTTCTTTCGTGATCCATTGACTGCACAGCCGCATGAACCAGATGTTACTGCCCTAATCAGACTATGTGATGTTTATCAAATACCCTTAGCAACAAATATGGGAACAGCGGAAGTTCTTCTAAAGGGAATAGAGGAAGGCTTCTTGGATTGGCGTCTATTAGATGAGCGACGCAGCCTCTAAGAAGGAGAGAAATTAGATGAGAAAGCTTAAAATAGGCATTACATGCTACCCAACTGTAGGTGGTTCGGGTGTTATCGCCACTGAGCTCGGAAAAATGCTTGCTGAAAAAGGACATGAAATTCATTTCATTACTTCGAGTGTCCCTTTTCGATTAAATAAGGTATATCCTACGATTACCTTTCATCAAGTGGAAGTTAATAGCTATTCTGTTTTTCAATATGCTCCTTATGATATAGCACTCGCCAACAAAATGGCCGAGGTAATTAATGATCAGCAATTGGACGTTTTACATGTTCACTACGCTATTCCACACGCAGTATGTGCAATCTTGGCTAGAGACATGGCCAATTCAGATATTGGGATCGTTACAACGCTTCATGGAACCGATATTACTGTTCTTGGCTACGATTCCTCTTTAACAGGTGCCATTCGATATGGGATAGAGAAGTCAGATGTTGTCACAGCTGTTTCCCAATCCTTAGCTGATCAGACAAAAGAGCTCCTTTCCACTACAAAAGAAATAGATACAGTTTATAATTTTCTGGACGAGAGAGAGTATCATAAGAAAGACAGTGCTTATTTAAAGGAAATACTAGGAATCAAAGAAGATGAAAAGGTCATCATTCATGTTTCCAATTTCCGTAAGGTGAAACATGTACCGGACGTGGTAAAAGCATTCGAAAAAATTCGTGAAAAAATTCCAGCGAAGCTCTTATTAGTAGGGGACGGACCTGAAAAGCATCCAATTATGGAATATATTAAGGGGTCACCTGTTGAACAAGACATTCTATTCCTAGGAAAACAAGAGAATGTTTCAGAACTATACTCCATTTCCGATTTAATGCTTTTGTTATCTGAGAAAGAATCCTTTGGTTTAGTTCTATTGGAAGCAATGGCCTGTGGTGTTCCTTGTATAGGAACAGAAGTAGGAGGAATTCCAGAGGTTATTACGCACGGAGAAAACGGCTTTTTAGTGCCTCTTGGTGATGTAGGGAGAGTAGCTGATTACGGAATCCAGCTCTTACTGGATGACGAGTTACATAGTACATTAAAGGAAAATGCGTTAATAGCTGTCCAGGATAAGTTTAATTCTCAAAAAATAGTGGAGCAGTACGAAGCCTTATATGAAAGAGTGGCGAGAAAGTAAGATGATGAAAAAACGCTGGCCAGATGCTTACAAAATCATAGAGGTTCTAGAAGGAGCAGGCTTTGAAGCATTTGTGGTTGGTGGAGCTGTTCGGGATTATGTAAGAGGCGTGGACGCGAATGATGTAGACATTACAACAAATGCGCTACCTCATCAAATACAGTCTCTTTTTCCAAATACAATAGATGTGGGTATAGAGCACGGTACTATCATTGTTGTGTTAGATTTGCCAATCGAGGTTACCACCTATCGAAGCGAATCGAGTTACTCTGATTATCGCAGACCCGACCAAGTCACCTTTGTTCGTTCGCTGAAGGAGGATTTAAAGAGAAGAGACTTCACCATTAATGCAATGGCTCTTACAAAAGAGGATGAAATCATAGATTTTTTTAATGGTAGGCAAGATATTGAAAAACAAATCATACGTGCTGTTGGAGAGCCTGCTCAACGGTTCTCTGAGGATGCGCTCCGTATGCTAAGAGCGATTCGATTTTCCTCTCAGCTAGGCTATGAGCTTGATACACCTACCTACAACGCGATAAAGGAGCTTTACTCCCTCGTTTCCCATGTTTCCATGGAAAGAGTGAAAGTGGAGCTTGAAAAGATTTGGATCAGCAATTATCCCTCCAAAGGAATGAACCTATTTATCGAAAGTGACTTAGCTAGTTGTTTCGAGGGCCAGTGGATGTCCCCTACAAAATCATGGGATCAATTCAACAGTTACGGGAAAAGGAAAAATGGCTGGGCATTTTTTTCTACCTTGCAGGAAAGAAAAAATGTAGAAAATCTTTTATCCTATTACAAATGCTCTAACGACGAGAAAAAGTATGTCAGACTCGTTTTAAGCGCAATGGATGAGTTAATACAAGGACCGTGGTCCACATACGATATTTTTTATTATCCTATAGAAGCATTGAACGCTGCTCAAGCCTTCTCAACAAGTGGGAGCATATACTCCTTGGACAAGCTTCATGCATTAAAGGCAGAGCTTCCTATACAATCGATTCGGGATTTAGTGATTAACGGAAACGATCTAATAGCTTGGTCGAATAAAAAAAGAGGCCCCTGGATAAAAGAGACGATGAATCAGTTAATATTAGAGGTTCTAAATAAAAATGTTTCAAATGATATTGATTCGATAAAGGATTGGTTTACACATGAATTCCGAAATTAAAAAAAGTATACTTGCCAAGTTAAGCTCTACAACTGAACCAATCTCAGGTCAGCTTCTAGCCGATGAGCTTCATATTTCAAGAACGATGATATGGAAATATTTAAAAAGTCTTGAGGAAGAAGGCTACGAAATCGAGGCTATCAAGAAAAAAGGATATGTGTTAAAGAGCTCACCGGACATACTTAGTCCTGAAAGAATTTCCCCCTATTTACAAACAGAGCAAATAGGGAGGACTATTTCTTACTATCCTGTATGTGATTCTACTCAAACAATTGCTACAAGAGAAGCAAGGGCGGATGCGCCACATGGAACGATAGTCATAGCAGATGAGCAGATTGCTGGTAGAGGACGTCTGGATCGCAGCTGGAGTTCCGCAGCCAACAAAGGAATATGGATGAGTGTCATTTTAAGGCCACAAATTAGTCCGCAATTTGCCTCTCAATATACACTAGTTGCTGCTGTTGCAGTGGCCAAGGCGATAGAGGAGCTTACCGATATTTCCCCTAGTATTAAATGGCCAAATGATTTGCTGATAGAAGGCAAAAAGATTACCGGCATCTTAACAGAGCTACAGGCTGATATGGATCGAGTACATAGCATCATTATTGGCATTGGTATTAACGTGAACCATACTGCTGAAGCCTTTCCTAATGAACTGCAAACAATTGCGACCTCTTTAAAGATTGCAGCTGGAAAAGATATCGATAGAGCTAAGCTCGTGTCTAAAGTCTTACATTATTTAGAAAGATATACCAGTGTATATGAGATGCATGGATTTAAACCGATCAAGCTACTCTGGGAGAGCTACAACTGTACAATTGGTACCCGCATAAGAGCGACTATGCTAAGGGAAACAGTGGAAGGACTGGCAACCGCTATTACAGATGATGGAGTCCTACTCGTTAAACTAGATGATGGAGAAATTCGGAAGATAATTTCAGCAGATATATCACTTCTAGGAGAAAGATAGTTTGGACGTACAGATAATTTTCTGTTATTCTGTAACCGAAGGGTAGTATCTATTATAGAACTGCACCAATTTATTAATTTTTAAGTGAATAGTTCTGCCTTGATCTTATATTGACAGGGACGGAGAAAACCTTAGTATACATTTTCTGCCCTTCTGTCCGTTTGGATGAGAAGGGCTTTATATTTGGTTTTCTCTTCATGAAACGAATGAGGAGGGAAAGTATTTGAAAACAACAAGTAATTTTTTGGCGATGAAACAAAAAGAAGAAAAAATCACCATGATGACAGCTTATGATTATCCAACAGCAAGGTTTGCAGAAGAAGCTGGTATTGACTTAATTCTTGTAGGTGATTCCTTAGGAATGGTCGTTTTAGGCTATGATTCTACTGTTTTAGTAACAATGGAGGATATGATTCATCATGGTAAGGCTGTGCGCAGAGGAGCACCAGAAACCTTTATTGTTGTGGATATGCCATTTGGATCCTACCATGCTTCTGTGGAGCAGACGGTAAGCAATGCTGTTCGATTAATGCAGCAAACTGGAGCACAGGCATTAAAGCTAGAGGGTGCTGATGATGTAATTCCTGTTATTAAAAAGCTAACAAATGCGGGGATACCGGTTGTTGCCCATTTAGGATTAACTCCTCAATCCGCTGGTGTACTTGGTGGCTTTAAAGTACAGGGAAAAACGGTGGAGGCAGCAGAAAGATTAATAGATGATGCCCTAAAATGTCAAGAAGCGGGAGCATGTGCCCTTGTGCTGGAATGTATTCCATACCAGCTGACAGAAAAGGTATCAAAGGTGTTAACAATTCCAACCATTGGTATCGGTGCTGGAGCTACAGCAGATGGTCAGGTGCTTGTATTCCATGACATGGTGAAGTTTGGATCACATCATATCCCGAAATTCGTAAAGGAATTTGCTAACGTAGGGGAGCCAATTAGAGATGGTATTAAGCAATACGTAGAAGAAGTAAAGCTAGGTACGTTTCCAGCGAAGGATCACTCCTTTACAATGAAGGAAGATCAACTTATTCAACTTTATGGAGGCAGTCATGCAAATAGTTAACAAATTGGAGGAGCTTCAATCCATTATAGAAGCTAATAAGCAAAAAACTATCGGTTTAGTACCAACCATGGGATACTTACATGAGGGTCATCAAGCGTTGATGAATAAGGCGCGTTCAGAAAATGACTTGTTAGTTGCAAGTATTTTCGTTAACCCTGCACAATTTGGACCTAATGAGGATTTAGACCGTTAC
>CAKQHO010000030.1 GCA_934234185.1 uncultured Psychrobacillus sp.
CAAATTTTCAAATAGCTATTGTTGTTGATATGTGGATAACAGGATTTGACGTGCCATCGCTTGCAGTTATGTATATTGATAAACCTTTGCAAAAACACACTTTGATTCAGACAATTTCACGTGTAAATCGTGTTTTTGAAGGAAAAGACCATGGTCTTGTCGTGGACTATATCGGTATCAAGAAAGCAATGATGGAGGCTGCCAAAAAGTATGGTGACCCCCAAGAAAGTCCGATTGATGAGCTACCTATTACATTAGGTATCTTTAGAAATCATCTAGCAATGATTGATGATTTGCTAGTCAACTTTGATGCAAGTGATTTTTATAATGGAAGTCCTGCTCAGCGCTTGCTTTGTCTAAATTGTGGTGCAGAATATGTACAAGTTTCAAAAGAGATGGAAATCCGTTTCATGGACTTGTCTCGTAAGATGAAAATGGCATATGAAATTGTCTATCCCTCTGGAGAACTAAGCGACATTGAAACTGAGAAAGCGCAGTTTTATCTTGCGATTCGCTCAATTATCTATAAGCAAACTAAGAATAATGCGCCAGATGCTGAAATAATGAATAAGCATGTGCAAGAATTGGTGTATAAGGCAATTTCATCAACTGGTGTAGAGGACATCATTAATAACGATACAGATGAATTGTTCAATGATGAGTTTCAAAAGCAATTAGAAGAGTTTAATATGCCAATCACTAAGTTCAATGCCTTGTTGAAATTGTTGCAAAAGCAAATCAATACGTACGGCAAGATTAATAAACTTAAGGCAATCGAATTTTCAGAACGTTTGAAACGTGTGGTAGACGCTTATAATAATCGAGATGCACAACTTTTTGTTTCTGAGGTTGTCTATGATTTTATTGATGATTTGTCAGGTCAACTATTGGATTTATTGAAAGACTTGAAAGTTGATAAAGAATCCTTTGGCAAACTTGGCATATCATACGAAGAAAAAGCTTTTTTTGACATTTTAGTTAAAGTACGTGATGAACATGAATTTGAATATGCCAATGAAAAATGCTTAGAACTTGCAAAAGCTATTAAACAATTGGTTGATGATAAAGCGCAATATGCTGATTGGTCAAGTCGAGATGATATTAAAAACCAATTGAATATGGACTTGACAGTGCTATTGTATGAAAATGGATATCCACCAGAATGGGATGAAGAGGTTTTCGAAAAAGTAATGGAGCAAGCTGAGAATTTTAAACAATATTCCTGATGATAAAATGAACACATTAGTTTATCTTTCCTTATAAAGAATGTAATGCAATTTCACAAAAACTATTTACTTGAATGCTCTCTATATTTGTATCTTTTTTGTATTCTTTTAGTTACGTTAATTCCTTAGCCTGCGATCATCGAAGAGCATTCTAAACAACTTGTAATTTCAGATTATTTTTATCACTTCCAGAATTAATTATAAAGAAGGGCTTAAAATTAATTAACGGGTTCGGTTGATAGGGAGAAAAACCTTAAAAGTATTGTAATTAACATCCCAATTAACAAACAATTTAACAATGAATTCGCATTGAAAATAACAAGCAAAAACGCTCAGTCTTAACTACTGAGCGTTTTTCTGTTTTATTTACTGTACTTCTTCAACATCATTGTCAGTGACAAAGTCTGAACCTCTATTCTTGTTTAAAGTGCCAAAGTTTATCTAAAGGAAAATCTTGCTTTTTGAAACCATATTTATTTAACATAATTCGGTCTATCGCTTTTTCATGGTTTTCTTGATACATTTTTATAATAACCTCGCAATGTGCCAATGCTATATGGTCTGTAAGCATTTCTGCAAATTCACTGAGTATTTCTCTATGTTCATCTTTGATAGGTTCTTCAGAGAAATACTTAGCAGAGACATAGTTTGCACGCTGGTCATCTTCTTCATAAATTAAATTTGGAATTTCAAAATCATCAAATGTGGCAGGTCGAAATTCATCTAAAATGACTAAAGTATAATGTTGGTTACCAATTCGAACATTCCACTCTTCGAAGTCCTTTAATCTAAATTTACGTTCAAAATAATCAATCAAATTTATATATCCCCTTCCAAATCTTCTTCCCCGTTAGTTGGATAAAAACATTCAACGGCATATAGAGATTTTAACATAAATTTTAAATTATCCTAATTTATCATGTATGTCTTTTTCACACTAATCTGCACAAGTTTTAGCACTAAAATTAATGAGACCACATAAATTTATGTGGTCTCGTTAAAAGGGTTGTTAAAAGATATGTTAAATTAAAGATAATTTATGATAAATGCTGATATATCAACAAAAAAGAGACACGAATTCATATGCGAATTGTGTCTCTAATTACATCGTTATTTATTGTTTTCTCCCCAATATCCGAACCTGTTAAAAATTAATGCCCTTTTTTATATATTCTTATATAGGATATTTTTTCCCTCATTTTTCGAAGGGGGGAGTTGCAGACTAGAGAGTACGGTGACACGTAAACCGGATTGGTAATCATGTTGTATGACTTAGCATTTATTTCTTCTATAGGTGCACTAACTGCTCGGTTTTCGTGTCCCTTCTCTTTTTGATGCTATTCTATCTAGTTGGTATATGTTGATTTAGCCATTTTCCCAAGTAATTTTTGAATTTTGCGATTTCTTCTCAATAAGCCTTTGAACCGTCCCTAGTAATCAATTTAATTTCTTGAAAATGCATCTTCAACAGCCTTCCACGACCTCACCTTTCCGGTCTGGCAGAATTGCAATAGGCTGATGGGTGTTTAGAATACAAGTTAAGTTGACATTGAAACACCCTCCTTTTGAAAGGTAAAATCGTCTAGTCTGATGGCAGAGGTTATTTGCGCTAGGATGTCAGATTCCCGAATGATACGTAAAAATGTATCATGACCTATATATTAGTTTTAAGGTGGATGTCTACATGGGTTGTAGCAGTGTTCAAGTCATTAAAGCACGCTCATAGTAACGTGTAAATGTTGCTTTCTTTGTTCCACAGGGATGGATAAAAAGGTATAGGGTTCCTTTATTTCTTATGATATTCTTCTCGTTTTCTTGACCGGATTGAATAGGTTTTCTTCTGTTGCTTACCCTGGAACACAAATTAAAAATAATCCTTTTAAATTGCTATACCCGAAAAATGAATAAAATTCTCCCCAAAAGTGTGTAAGTACTAATTCTACTTGACGATTACAACTATGTTTCTTTTTTGTTTTCCTGATCAATTAGTCTTCTAGCAGCTTCAATAGTAATAGCTGAATCAACTATCCGTAACCCTGCTGAATTGTATATATGAAATTCTTTGTTATTATAGTGATTTATGGCATATATAATTAAATGATTACAATAGATTTCAAATTTCATTATTATCTCCTCCTTTTATTTTTGTGAAGTCGTGCTTAATGTATTTCTTCTACTTAATAAAAGCAAGAAAGAAAAAATGAGAATGATTTCATTCTAATATTTTACATGATATTAATTTTCTCTGTTTTCCAAGTATCTTTCAAACTTCTATTTTTCCAGTAGAAATATGATTAATTCGATTATTTAGGTAATTAGCAAGTACTTTAACAGAACAATATACATAGTACCTTTTTTCTATGTGTCATTAAGGTATGATAAGTGTTTCGGTTGACTTCATAAAGCTGTTTAGAACTTCATTCCGGTTACTCCTTTTTTTCCTAATTCTTATAAAAGATTATCAGTTTCTGCTCTTTTCGTATAGTTTGTTATAACTTGTCACTAGTTTTCTGTGCAATAACAGAGGGCTCATCATCAATATAGACAGTTTGCATGGTTGTTGCATTCACTAGATCTAACATTAAGAACTCGTCTGCATAGTGTTTGTATTGATAAAGCTCAATATTTCGTTTTATTTGTTGTACTACATGTTCATCAAACTTTGTAAAGTTACCTGCAATACATAGGAGACGTGGGCTAGACCAATCAATATTCTCTGCAACTGATTGAACAAATCTCCTAGCTAACGTTCTAATTGGTATAAACGATTACAATTCAGCACCAATCCTTCCATTTTTATTGTCTACTTTCAATAGGCCCAACAGTTTGCAAATTTCACTTCATCAAACTTACATACAAAGAATAGCCATCACAAATCATTGTACCTCTATAGCCCTTTGTGTAACCTTCTACAATGATTGCATTTAAAGACTTTCGTAATAGGCTCTAATTTTTTCAACCATTAAAATCCGTCTTTCTTCTAAAAACTGTTCGTAATACGTATAGTCCATTGTAAAAATAGAAGAAGGGATGCTGTTCATCTGTAAGTTATCAAGTAGTTGAACTTCATCACATATTTCACCGTATTTTAAATTCTTTGTCTCACATTGTTGTTTCATTTCTTGCATATACACCTCGGGCGCTTTAGCGCTAATAGCGATATTAATTTCCTGCTGTGTATATACGTAATTTGCTATTTGGTTGTATTGACTACGGTTTGTAAAGCCGCTTTTCTGAAGATATTTTTTAGGGAATATATGATGGATGTCTCCTCTTTCTTCAATAAGATGTTTTATTTCCGTCTCTTTTGATAAGAAGGCTTGATCCCCATTTTTTATTTGAGCTATTAAATAGACATGGAAAAACGGGCTGCTTGTTACAGATGTATTCAGCCTTGTTACTAAGATGTTTTTCCAATAGGCTTCAGATAGTTCCCCTTCTTCTGTATGTTGGAGATAATTATACGGATCTTGGGCTTGGTCGAAACGTCTTACATCAAACTCGAAAGTAGATTCTGGTGAACCGGAGTAACGACCTGTTAATACAGATAACACAAGCCATTTTCTAACGACTTTTTGAATGTGTGCATGTTCAATGCCTTTTTCTTTCAATAACAAATACAGGATGTATCCGAAATTCAACACGTTTTGAGAGCGAATTAATCCTTTGTTAACGATACCAGTAGATTTTACAATCATTAAATATCTTTTAAAATTCGTTTCGTTTACAAAAGCGAGAACACCCTCTTCTAATTTACGGAAAGATTCTTGTACAATTTCTTCTTTATATTCTCTTGTTTCGAAATCACGTCCTGATAATAAGCTGACCAAATTGGAAAGTTTCCCTCTCAAAAACTTGAACGTAAAGGAAACACGGAGTAAATCAGAGTAAGTAGGTTTATAAAGCGCTTCTGTATGATTTTTAATCCATTTGATTTTTTGGAAATAATCAGTTTTGGAAAAGTCACTATCATTTTCTTCAATAGCCTGGTAATCCGCTGGACTTGTAGCTAAATGGCAGAAATAATCAATGGTTTTTCTAATATTGATACCGTTATATTCTTCATTCACTGCAATCTTTGACATAGCGAAATCCGCTTGACTTAAGACGACACCTTGCGAATTAATACGGATGAATATCTCTGTCACAGTCTCAATATCCAGTTCATGAGATAATTCAATAATTCCTAAGTTACTGTATCGCATCTTTATAAGTCGATCAAAAATAGACCCTATCACGTTCATATCTAAGTCAGGGTTTTTCTGATTATATTCTTGGATAAAGCTAAAATATTGAAATCCTTTTTGGAAGAAAAGTGAAATATCCGATATCCAGACAGAGTCTTTTTGTATAGCAGGGTTAGATACTTCAAACCTTTCTTCTATAGGATTAAAAGCAATTTGGATTCTTTTTTTCTTATAATCAGAAGTAATCACTTGTTCTCCTAACAAAGCAGCAGTTAAAGCGGTAATACGTTGCTGCCCATCGATAAGAATTTTCTTCCCAATGGATTTCGTACCATCTTTTAAATTTGTGTCAGGGTTTCTCCATGTAATAATATAGCCAACGGGAAAGCCTTGATATAATGAATCCATTAAGTCACGGACCTTTGAAGCATCCCAAACGAATGGTCGCTGAATTTCTGGTATGGCAATTTCACCAGCATCCACCCAGCCTAATACATTTTCTACAGGACTGCTTTTTACTTCATATTTTGCAGACATTGTTGGCACCTCGTTTTTTGTATTGGTATTTTAATAATGATTAATTTAAAAGGAATTTTTACTGTATATGGCTATTGTACTATGAAGTTTTAGAGAAATATATATATGCTACTGAAGTACTAGAATGGGATGTGGTGTAGGGAAAAACCATTCGTATGGTTACCTTTCTTATTACTTCTTTTACTTCTTTTATTTAAAAGAAAAAAGAATAAAGAAGAACAGTACTAAGACACTATTTAGGATAGAAATATAGTTTCCAATACTTGATGATTCGTTATACTGATATTAAGAGTAAAATTCAAATAATAAACTAGCATTGTTTTGAGAGGTGTATTATGCGAGAAAGTTATTCATGGTCAAAGCCCGAAGATATACCGAATTTAATTGCTAGGAAAACGGTTGACTGGTCAATTTTTGAATCAGGATCAACAATTCCAACAGAGTTTCATCGTGACTTTGATGAAGTGAATGGAGAAAAGCTTAGACGTGGAGACAGTCGCCTCATTTCCTTAAAGTATTATGGTCTTGTTTATCCTGCCCAGTTGGTTAATATTGATAGAAAAGCGATTAAATCAGATACTTATCAAATTCGCTATAGCAATCCCATTTTGAAAGAAATTTTAATAAGTAAATTTAAGTTCAGTCATAACTATTTGAAATTAGCTCGGCAAAAGGTTCGAGATGAAAGAGTTAAGAAAGTATACGAAAAAGTACCAGAGGTTCAGCAAGAATATATCGACTTTATTGCAACAGGTGTTCCATACGAGTATGAACTAAGATTCCATTCTTTCAATGAAGAAGTATTTAATGATGAAGAATACCAACATGAGATTGAAACTATTGTCGAAAAAGCCCCTAAGCAATTTGAAGATAAGCCGAAATCCAAATTAGAAAGAATAAAAACAAACAGATCAGCCTTTAAACGTGATAGCCTAGTTGGTCTAAATGCTATTGGTGATGCAAATTATGAATGTGAAATAAATAGTGATCATAAAGATTTTATCTCGAAGGTAACAAATAAAAATTACGTAGAAGCCCATCATCTTATTCCAATGCAATTTCAGAGTTTATTTTACAATAGTTTAGATGTTGAGGCGAACGTGGTGTCTTTATGTGTAGCTTGTCATAAAAAACTACACCACGCATTGTTTTCTGAAAAAGAAGAACTAGTAGCCTATCTTTATGAACAAAGAAAAGACCGATTAGCAAAGTGTGGTATCCACATAAAGAAAGAGACATTGTTAGAGCTTTATGAATAGATTGTAAAATAAATTCATTCAACAACTACGCTTTGATCTTACCTCTGTGTTTTGGAAGAGTTGAAAGTTCAACAAGTAGATAGATTGCTCCGTGTCTTGTAATAGCTCTTCCACCGCGTTGTCGATTAATAGATACAAACATTCGCTTTTAAAATGCTAGAAGAAAGAATCATTACATGCATTGTCATGGTAGATTCTTTAAAGAATTTTTTATTTTATTGAGTTTTCTTAGTACTTCTATCGCTACAATAACTATTGCATATTTCAGTGTATTGCTCCAGGTTCCTAAGCCAAACATAAGCAAGATAAAAGTAATTCGCATTTATTATATAAAAGTTGGTCAAACTATTACCAAAAAATAGGTGGAGCATCTTCCCTAGAACGACAAGTTATTATACAATGATTTTAGTTAGGTATTTGATAAAAAATTGTTGAAAATGTTAGACTTTCTAATCGAAATGATAGACTATAATTGATTTAGTTTTAAAGCCCTTGTTACTCAAGGGTTTTTTCTATATAAACTAGTGATGGTAGCTATATCCACTATAATGGAAACACACCTTATGACATTGGCTCTTATTTAATAGATACTTCTAATAGTTTATGTACTTGAAACCATAGAAAAAATACATAGGAGGTAGGTTGGTAAATGAATTCCATGATGAAGGCAGTGATAGAGGCATCTTATTTAACGGCGCAGTCAGCGGCACAGTACCGAACGATCCTCCGTTATTTTTATTTGCAGCATGAGAAAATGCGGGATTTTATAACACCAGAGGAAGTGTTGCAGCATTTGCGTACGATTCCGCAGTTTGCTGATTATGATGAGGAGCAGCTTCATCAGCAATTGACACAGCTTGTGAAATGGAATAATTTAACGGCACGACAGGACATGACGAATGCCCGCACGATTGAGGAATATAAGAAGAAGCGTTTTCGCTATCAACCGACGCCGTATACGATTGAAATTGAACGGATGCTGATTGAGCTAGAGCGTAAGGTGGATGACACTTTCAAAGGGTCACTTGAACGCTCGCAGTTTGAACGTTTGCTAGAGGTATTACAAAAGCTAGAAAATCCAC
Organism: uncultured Psychrobacillus sp.; assembly: GCA_934234185.1. Taxonomy (GTDB): domain Bacteria; phylum Bacillota; class Bacilli; order Bacillales_A; family Planococcaceae; genus Psychrobacillus. The sequence continues at coordinate 8,292 of CAKQHO010000030.1, forward strand.
CAATGACACCGGATGCGTGCATGCATGTATGGGAGGATTTATTGCGCTACTTTAAAACGATTCGTACAAGCACAGCTGATTATATAGCCTATATTAATAGCGAAAAGACGGATCAGCGAATGCAAACGGAGGCTTTTCTTGTATATAAGGCCAAGTTTACGAATTATTTGCGTGACTTTATCGTTTCTTTGCAGCGCACTTCCATTCAAATTATCGAGCTACTGCAGAAGCAAACGAATGCTAAAATGCAGCCGTTTTTTAAGCAGCTCATCATCAAGGAAAAGTCGATTCCGCGGTTGGAGGATGTGTCCAAAACGGATGAGGAATATATGGAGGAATATGAAGCTTATTTTTATTCGATGAAGCGCTGGTTTTTAGAAATCGATGGCCAAAAAAGTGAGCTAGAAATGCTGCAGTGGCAAACTAATGAAATGATTCGCCGTATTACTCGCTATGTGCAAAGGCTAGGGGAACGCCAGCACCATTTTAAAAGCCGTCGCAACGATTATTTACATTTAGCCAAGTGGTTTAAGCAGTGTGACACGATGGAAGAGGCCCATAAAATTTCGGCCATCGTGTTTGGGGCTATGCAGGTGAAGCATGTGCAGTTAAAAACCTATACAACGGATGATCTGCATGCGGATACGTGGGACGAGCAGCCAGAGCATGTGACGATAAAGCCGCGGACGAGTAAATACCGTGAAAAAACAAAGGCAACCGGCACTGAATTACAAACAGAGAAAAAGCGAGAGCAGCGGGAGCTTTATTTGAAGGAACGACAGCAGCAGGAGCAGGCTGTAAAAAATTATTTCAAAGATGGGTTTGTCCAGCTTTCACAGTTAGAGCAGGTGGAACCTTTTATGCGTAAATTATTGCTTAGTTGGATGTCAAAGGGACGGACGAATAAGGAAGGACTTGTAACGACAGAGTCAGGTATGCTGCTGCGCGTGAAACTGTTAAAAGAAAAGGTTGTTATGCGAGCGCTAGATGGTGATTTACATATGCAAGATGTTATTTTTGAGTTGGTCGAGGAGGGACAGGCCTGATGGACGAGCGTTTTGATGAGAAGGCGATACAAGGACTCGATTATTTACTGCATCATTTTTGGGTGCTTCGTAAAGAAGAGCCGGCGATGTATCAGTTGATTCGCGAGCGGCAAAAGGTGCTGCAGCGTTATGTGAATGACAAGCTTGGATTACAGCTTCATGTACGTCAGCATTTTATCAAGCTAGAAAAGGTACCGATTTACCCGGAAAGTTGGATGGGGATTCAAGATTTTCAGACGCCGATGGATTATATGATTTTTTGCTATGCACTAGCTTTTATTGAAGGAAAGAGTATCGAGGAGCAGTTTTTGCTGTCGGAGCTATGTGAGGAAATTCGTGCGATTAGCGATGAGCCGGATGAGCTAGACTGGACGCTCTATCAGCACCGTAAGTCGTTAATTCGGGTGATGAAGGTGCTTGTTGATTTGCATTTAATCGAGACGATTGATGGGGATGTGCAGCGCTTTGATCATCATGAGGAACAGGAAGTACTGTATGAGGTGACGATTTATAGTCGCTATTTTATGCGAGTGCACCCAGAGGAGTTTACAGCGTTTGAAAATGCGCAGCAGCTACTAGCGATGGAGCATACATATACAAATGAGGATGAGCGACGAAAGCGAGTATATCGTCAGTTATTTACAACTCCTGCGATGTTCAGAAGAGACAGTCAAGACCAGGATTTCGCCTATATCCGGAATTACCGAAACCGCATTAGTGACGACATTGAAAAGCATAGTGATTTAAAGCTACATGTGTTTAAAAATGTGGCGTTTTTATCAGTGACAGAGCCTAAAAAATACTATGATCTATTTCCGAATACGAAGTCTGTGACGGATATTATATTGCAGCTTTCTAACTACTTACATGCTCATATAGAGCAGTATAGACCACAGGAGAACGGCAATATTGTATTGACGGAAGGACAGTTAAATGGAATTTTAGAAGAGCTTCGAGAAACGTTTGGGGAAGGCTGGGCAAAGCTTTATCGTGATAAGTCCATTGCTGGGGTACGCCAGGACGTTGTAGAAGAAATGGTGAATTGGCGTATGGCTTCTCTGGAGGAAGGGTTTATTGAGCTTCATGCATTACTTGGTGTACTTGCAGGGGCATATCCATCAGATTATAAGAAGGAGGAATATGCATGAACAAGTGGCAAATGAACCGAGCAGGGCTGCTAAACTTTTGGTATTACGATGATGAAACATTTGAATTTGAAGATGGGAAGCTGCTTTTGCGCGGGACGAATGGCTCTGGTAAATCGGTGACGATGCAAAGCTTTATTCCGGTCCTGTTAGATGGACGAAAAACACCGGACCGCTTAGATCCATTTGGTTCAAAGGCACGTAAGATGAGTGATTATTTGCTTGGGGAAGAGGAAATTACGAATCGCGAGGAGCGTACAGGTTATTTATTCCTTGAGTATAAAATGAAGGGCACCGAGCAGTACGTAACGACCGGGATTGGGATGCAGGCGCGCCGCAAAAAGGATTTGAAGTCGTGGTATTTCGTTATTACGGATAATCGCCGAATAGGCTTTGATTTTGACTTAGCGCATCGCAATAAAACAGAGATTATTCCGTATTCACACAAGGAATTGCAAAATCGGATTGGGGTCGGTGGGGTGGTAACTGATTCGCAAAAGGAATATGCAGAGCTTGTGAATAAATATATTTTCGGCTTTGAAACGATGGAGGCATATGAGGATTTAGTGAAGCTGCTTATTCAGTTGCGCGCTCCGAAGTTATCAAAGGATTTTAAGCCGACAGTTATTTATGAAATTTTAGAGTCAGCATTACCACCTTTAACGGATGATGAATTGCGCCATTTATCGGATACGATTGAGAGCATGGACCAGACGCAGCAGCAATTGGAGCAGCTGACACTTGAGTTCGAGGCGAATCAAAAGATTTTGAAGCGCTATAAAACATACAATGAGTATATTTTAGCAGAGCGGGCGGACCGTGTAGTAAAGGCAGAGCAACGTTTAGCTGATGTGGAAGCGAAAAAAGCAGAGCAGACTCAGCATTTAAACCAAGCGACGCAAATGGCTCAGCAGCTGGCGGATGAGCAGATCACCGTGAAGCGTGATTTAGACGTAGGCGAAAAGGAAAAAATGTCCCTTATGAAGCATGAAGTATGGGATATACAGGAGAAGCTAAAGGAAAACGAGCAGTCACTTGAAGGCGTTGTTTTGAATATCGAGAAACAACAAAAGCGTAAGGATGCTGCTGAAAGTAAAAGAATTCATTTGTTGGGTAATATTCGTGAGAAACAGGACGAGCTAGCAATGAAGGAAGCAGAGCAGCGAGAAATTTTGCAGGAAATGCAGGCTTTAGCAGCAGATGCAGATTTTACAGCCCATGCTTTAAATGTTGATAGCTTGGCACGTCACTCTGTGCAATTCGATTATTGGGAACGAGAAATCTTTGAACATAAGGAGAAGCTGCGCCAAGTGGAAAAGCTTGTGACAGAGCATAGTCACTTACAGCAACAAGATAAGGAGCTTGAGCGCAAATCCTCTGAATTTAGCAAAGAAATTGATAGTAAGCAAAAGGAGTTAGACCAGGCACAGCATTGGTTTGATGAAGAGTTGCATCAGTTAAAAACGTCTATTTTTGCATGGATGCAAGAGTACGAGAAACTGGATTATTCGACTGAGGAACAGCAACAAATCTCTCATATTTTAGATCAATTATATGAAAAAACTACTTACCGTGAGGCAACGAATATTTTAAATAGTGGTTTGAATACCTACCGTGGTGAGTTAATGGCGGAAATGAAAGAAAATGAAAAAGCTCAGCAGAAAATTCGCGAGGACATTGGGTTGTTGGAGGAACGGGTTGAAAAATTACGTGCTGAGGAGCTGGCTGAGCCAGAGCGTATGCAAGGGACCATTACATTCCGACAGCAGCTTACTGAGAAGCAAATTCCGTTTGTACCGTTTTATGCGGCAGTGGAGTTTCAGGAGCATGTGACGGACGAGCAAAAAGCGAGGCTGGAGGCGGTGCTTTCAGCGACAGGTGTGTTAGATAGTCTCATTTCTTCCGAGGTATTTGAGGTACAGGAGGATTCGCTTTTAATTCCAAATGCACAGCTATTAGGCTACACATTAGCAGATTTCCTACAGCCGGATGTTGATGTAGAAGGGATCACTTCTGGATTGGTCGATGAAATTTTACGCAGTATTCCGATTGATGAAAAGGACGGCATATTTTCAGTGGATGAGCGCGGCTTTTATCGTCTAGGGATTGTGAATGGGCATGCGCCAGAGCAAGGACCTTCCAAGTACATCGGCCGAACGTCTCGTAAACGATATCAGCAGGAGCAAATTGCCATAACAATGGAGAGCATTTCGCAATTGCAAAATGAACTGCTAGAGCTGCAACAGCATTTGGCAGATTTAAAGCAATCTTTTGAAGCAACGAAGGAATGGGAAGCGGCTATTCCAACAGATAACACGCTTCATGACATTCATACTGAAATGCTTGGGACGATTACTCTGCAACGTATGTTAAAAGAAGAGTTAATGAAAAACGACTCCAAATGGAATGAAGTGCGACAGCAATTAAAAGTAGTGCGTCAAAAGCTATATCAAGCACAAGGCACGCTAAACGTTGCCCAAACGAAGGAGGCCATTGACGAAGCACTGCAATTAATGGATGAGTACCTGCAAGAATTCAATAAATTGCGCCGGACATTAATGGAGCAAATGAATGCAAAAACAAGAGCAGAGGAATTGCAGCATCAGCTGGAGGAATTAGAGGATACATTAGCGGAATATCAAGATGAGCTAATTGATTCTCAAAACAAGCAGGCGAAGCTAGAGGCAGAAATTGAATCTCAAAAGCAACAGCTACAGCTTGAAGGAGCGGATGATATCCAGCAACGCATTGCGCAGTTGCAGGATGAGCTAAAGCGTTTAAGAGAGCGAGATGACAAAATACGTACAGATTTACCACGTAAGCAGTCTGAGATGGAACGACTGAAAGGTGAACTTGAGCGTTCTGCAAAAGAAGTGAATTTCGCACAGCTCATGCTACAGCAGTGGCAGCGAGCGTTGCAGAATGAGCTCGATTTAGAATTTGTTCCAGTAGAAAGCCATGTGGCGAAGGATATTTTGGGGCAATTAAAAGATAGGCTTCAGCAGCAAGACCGTTCTAAATTGCAGGAGAGTCTATCGAGAGTTATCCAAGACGAAATGAATAACTTAGCTGAATATCATGTTAGCAGCTATTTAAAGGAAACTGAAATGCTTGAGGAGCTTGCGGAATTGGATGACGAAAGATTAGAAGCATTCATCCAATTGAAAGGTCGCCGTATGATCGAGTTAGAATACCGTGGGCAGCGTGTAAGCCCTTATACGATCGATCAAGCGCTAAAGGATGATTTAGAGGAGCGCCGTCATTATTTAGATGAGCAGGATCGTGAATTATATGAGGATATTATTGTTAATTCGGTTGGTCGTATTTTACGTCAGCGTATTGCCCGTGCAGAGCAGTGGGTCAAGCAGATGGATGAAATTATGGCCAAGCGGGATAATTCGTCTGGTTTAATTTTCTCTGTAAGCTGGAAGCCGCGTACAGCCGAGGCTGAGGACGAACTGGATACGAAGGAGCTTGTGCAGCTTCTTCAACGTAAAAGTAATTTCTTAAGTGATGCCGATTTGCAAAAAATTACGAAGCATTTCCGCTCGCGTATTGAAAGTGCAAAGGAGACCATTGGGTTACGTAACGAGGGGAACACCTTGCATCAAGTGCTAAAAGAGGTGCTGGATTATCGTAAGTGGTTCTCGTTCGTGCTGTCCTACACGCGTCAGAATGAAACGAAAAAAGAGCTGACGAACAATGCGTTCTATAAGTTTAGTGGCGGCGAGAAGGCGATGGCGATGTATATCCCATTGTTTACAGCAGCTTATTCTCGTTATAAGGAAGCGGATGACATGGCCCCTTATATCATTTCGTTAGATGAGGCGTTTGCAGGTGTCGATGAGCAAAATATTCGAGATATGTTCGAGGTAGTGGAGCAGCTTGGCTTTAATTATATTATGAACTCACAGGTCATTTGGGGTGATTACGATACAGTATCGAGCTTGGCAATTGCAGAGCTTGTGCGACCAAAAAATGCAGATTTCGTAACCGTTTTAAATTATATGTGGAATGGTAAGGAACGTGTGTTAGTTGAATAGATTAGCTGCATTTGAGCATAAAGCATTTGTGAAATTGTTTCAATTGTTCAAGAAAAAATATTATTCGTTAGGTGCTATGCGTGGAACGATTTCTTTAAAGGATTTCACTGCTGAAGAAATCGAGGAGATTGCTGGCTTCTTAGGTGTACCTGTGGTGCATTTAGCGAGAAAAGGCTCATTGTCGCTAAAGCAGTTTGAAGAGCAGTTGGCGACATCGGCTTTTGCAAATATTTCATTAGTAGAGCTTGTGGAAGCAGTTTTAAAGGAGAAGCTACAGACGAAGGAGCAGGCGTTAGCAGAAAAAAATACAGCTGAAGCCGACTTTGTGGCTCGGTTGTGTGATATATTAGTTGATTGTCCGAGGTGGTTTGCGCAAATTGAAAAGCGCACCTCGGATAGTCGTTTTATTTGGCAGCTTCAAGAAAGTGTTTTACCAGAAATAGAGCGTGTTGCACAAGCTGTCCTTCAGCGTTTAGATGAAAATGTATTTGAACGGCTTCCGATTTTTGCACAGCGTACGACGGGAAATCCACATGCCTTTGATGCGAATACTTTAGCAGGTAAGCTGCTAGTGCATGCTGCCTTTAGTCTGAGCGATGAGGAAGTGGCATTTCCGAGAACGACTGAGGAACGGGTCGATTTACTGGCGACCCTACAAATTGTACAGGATGACTTGTGGAATTTTGTCACGTGCCAAGGCTTCCACGGCTATTTAGGTGATACGGTACATCCAGTTTGGCAAGCAGCTGTTGAGACTTGTAGTGCGTTGAATATGCCGATGCGTGAGCTACTGAAGGTTACCCGTGTGGAGCCAAATGTAGGTCGTCATGTATGGATTGTTGAAAATTCGAGTGTTGCATCAACATTGATGGACGAAAATCCTAATGCACCTATCATTTGCACACATGGTCAACTTCGAATGGCAAGCTGGAGATTGTTAGATTTAATCATGCAAGACGAAGATATTGTGCTGCATTATTCAGGGGATTTGGATCCGGAAGGGTTACTCATTGCGCAAAAAATTGTGAAGCGTTATCCAGGGCACGTTGAACTTTGGCAGATGGATGAAACAAGCTATATGCTAGGAAAGTCTGAAGAACTGCTACCGAATGAGCGGTTATTGAAATTGCAAAAGGTAGAAATTTTGCCTACTGTTGTTGAAAGAATGAAAACCGATCAGCGTGCTGCATATCAAGAAGGTTGGCTCCACTTGTTGCTAGGGGATTTACGAATAGTTTGAATGTCTGGTATCATTCCAATTTCTAGTCTTCACTGGAGTTAGCAATGATAATTCGAGGAGGCCAATCAGTGCCAGGAGATCTTGAAATATTAAAAGATGTGACCTGGGAGTTCGACCAACTGGTATATGTCATTCACATAGTAATATGCATCTTTCTGTTATAAAGGAGGATCTCTTTTCCATTCTTTATGATGAATAAAAAAATAAAGTAGCTTTCTCTTTAAGAGGGGAGTAGCTACTTTTTTTTTGTAGGGAAGGAATAAGGTGCTAAATTAATAACTCTTTATTGAATTCATTTATTTTTCTTTTCTCAATCATTGGGCTACGACCCACTTTGCGGTAGTTATGAGTGGGCAGTTTTGATACTAGATTACTGGAATTGTCCTTCTTGTTATTCAATAATTCCAATGTAAGGTGGGGAAGATTATTTTTCTTATGCGAAGAAGTTGTCTATGAAGACGAGGACGGTAAATTGAATAACCATTTTAATATGGATGGAAATCATAATCCGAAGCTGAAAAGGAACTGTTGCATTTGCAAGAGCTCCTTTTTGCTTTAAGGTCATCTATGTAAGAAGATTAATAAACTACACAACGTCTATGGTTGCAAATCGCCTACATACATTTTTCCTTTTTCATTGTAGCCGACAGGTGTAACAAAAGAGATGTACCACTCATAATTTTCTGAGGCTATTTTTTCATTCAACTCAAATATATCGTAATTTGTTCCCACTGTCCCTGGTGACAAATTGAAAAGATAATTCTTTTGCTGCTGATAAAAGTCGTAGAGCTTTTCCTCCGCACTTGTATTTAGAAAAATACTACTAATTGAATGGTCCTCTGTAGAGTTTAACATCCTTAGAAAACCGTCTTCTTTCGTAGAGGTGCTTTTCTTCTTTACCTCATAATCAATAGCAACTACCCAGTAGATAAAGCCTTCTTTTTCTTCTAATTCTAATTCTGCTGCCAAGCTTTTATCTAGTTGATGCATATTTTTCAACTGATAAGTTATATTGCCTACTGTAGAAACCTCCGGAATATCTTTTAAACTATTCTCTTCTTTGGATACTTCTATTATTTTCTCTTCTTCACTAGCTATCCCTTTTGAATTCTCATCCTGATTTCCATCACAAGCTACTAAAAAAACTGCTAACATACCAATCCCTATTTTTTTGAACACATTATTTCCCCCTATTATTTATCTCCATCGATTATAACAAAAAAGTCGACAACTTTTTCTATATATTTACTTTTTTTTAGTTTTTATTATTCAAATATGAAAACAAATAGGCACCATTTCCACCAATTAGAATGTTAAAAAATATGTAAACTTTTGTTCTCTATGCTTGGGATATATTTATAAAGTCGGTTAAATAGCAGTTGGATTTTAAAAGGCTACTTCTAGCTTGAGAATATACTCCTATTGTTTAAGTTATTATTTTTCTTTATCCTTAATGAAAGAGGTAGAAAATGGTTATATTATGTAAAATTTGCTATGCTGTTTATGATTTAATGGAACAAAATCAAAAGGCGAAATCATTAGATTCTATTAGCCTATTTTATTTGGTTTTTATGTTCTATAAACCTCGTATGACGAAATAAATCAATTATCAAAAGGAGGACTTTTATTTTGAAAGTTAAACTGACTGTAATAGTGAGCGTATTACTTATCTTCGCTGCAATTCCATTTCAAGCACAAGCAGCACCTAGTTTTTCCGATGTGGAAAATCACTGGGCGAAGAAAGAAATCATGTATTTGTCTGAGCGCAATATTATCGGTGGCTATCCGGACGGTACATTCAAGCCGAATGAGCCTATCACACGAGCGCAGGCATCCGCTATGCTTATTAAGGCACTAAAGATTCCACTGAATGAAGAGACAACCGCTCAGTTCAAGGATGTGTCGAAAGATTCCCCTTACTATAAGATTCTTTCGACGGTAAATGAAAAAGGAATCCTTCGAGGTGACAATGGCTTTATGAGACCTGGAGAAAAAACATCACGTGCGCAGATGGCTGCCATTTTACGTCGTGCCTTCGACATGCCGCTGGACAAGCAGCCTACATTCATAGATGTCACCTCTTCACACTGGGCGTACCAGGATATCAATGGAATCGCAAAACAGCGTGTTGCAGGAGGATCAAATGGTAAATTTATGCCATCAGACTCTGTCACACGTGCGCAGTTTTCAGCCTTTCTTGTGCGAGCACTCGATGATAAGATGAAGCTTAGTAGCTATCGATCATATGTCAGCACGAAAGGGAAATCGGTGGAGCAAGATGGTTATTTGTACTCCGTCGGGAAAGATTCCGTTGGCTATAGTCAGGTTATCAAAGAAAATATGGAAACTGGTAAAAGTGAGGTACTATTGAAATACAAAGATGTACCGCAAGATTGGGGATATTCTAGTGCCAATTTCTTACATCCAGATACACGCCTTATTGTTTATAACGGAGAGATTTTCATTCCATATCATAGTGGAGGATTTGCTGAAGCAGACGAAGTACCCTATGCATACGCTGTGATGAAGATGAAAACAAATGGCAAAGATCTTGAGCATATGCAAGAACCGAGTGGGGCATCGTTCCGTAATATGTTCATCTGGAACGATCGAATTTTCTATACCAATGAGAAGGGTTATGCCACTCGAGGTATCGTACAGACAGAGGGAAGATTTGAAGATGGTCCGCTAGTACTGTATTCGACCGCAATGGATGGAAAAAGTGATAAGAGAACAGAATTCACCTTTGATGCACGTAAAACTTTTGATGTATTCAATGAGAATTACGTAAATGGCTTGGCTGTTGAAGCGGGCGGAGAAAATAGGTCAGTGTTATTTGATCATTCGTCAATCTATTACTTCAATAAAAAAGGCGTATTCAAATATAACCTACTTGATAAAAAGACAAGTAAGCTTTCAAATGTCCTTGCAAAGGATATGAAAGTTTCAGAAACACAGCTAGTTGTGATCGATATAAATGGTAAGGAACATATTTTGAAAAAGTAACCAAAAAAAGTAGTGACCCAAGTAAGCTGGGTCACTTTTTTTATTTGAGAAGAGTAAAACTATTAATAGGAGGAATAAGAACATTAGAAATAAAATTAACATAGTTGTCTATAATCAGAATAGTTCTCTACTAAAATAAAAGATAGCATAGGTAGATATAAATAAAAAGGGGTCTGACGTATTTAATGCATCAGCCCTTTCTTGAAATCATCGGATCTTTTGCTTTCTCATCCATTGTGTTGCAACCCATTTTTCACCTGTTATAACTGGTGCTCCACCGTGTAATGTTAATTCGTTTAACGTTTGATCGTTGTAGAAGTACTCGAAGTAAACTGCCATCCCTTTTTTAGGGGATACCGTAAAATTCAGTTTTGGGAAATACGTTTCTCCACCTTCTTCTACATCATTTAAGTACATAACGAGCGTACTGATTCGATTATTACTTATAACTTTACTAGTGGAAGAAAAATAATCATAATGTGCTTTATATTCCTGACCAGGTTTATACTGAAGGATTTGAAGACCTTCGCAGTGCTCAATAGGGATATTCATAATAGCTGATATTCTTTGTTCAACTCTTGAGACAATATCATTTTCACTTTCTTCAATAAAAGACCCACTGCTCGTCCTTAGTTCATTTTCTACTCGTTCCGTTCCAATTTTAGAACGCTTCATTCTATCTTTTGATAACCGAATAAGCTCATCGCACTCTTCATCACTTAACACATTCCCTAAAACCACTACTAATGGTTCCTCTAATCTAGCGACAATTTCAATCTCTCTATCTGTCATGATTTTATGCCCAATGTGATCAAATATAGTTTGCTCTTTAATTTCAGTTATCAATCTTATAACCCCTCTTAATCTATTTAATTTTCAATGCTAGTTCGTTTGGGAAATCAGAGGTAATCCTTAATACCCTTGTTTTGGAATAAATTTCATTTTATTTTATCATATAATTTACTTAAATCACAAGATTCCAAAAACTTAATTTTAAAAAATTTCAGTATTTTATTCAGGAATGTTATTTACTCGGAAAGGTATTAGTAATAAGTAATTTGTTATTAAACTTGGGATTATCAGAAAGCTCAAAAACATATCTAGAGGGCTGAGAAAGTAACGATTAAATACTATATTTCTCTATTAAAAAACCACCCCAAAACTTAGAGTATAAGTTTTTTGGAGTGGTTGTATCTTATTGATAGACGTCCTTCTATTTATAGGCAGAAATTATTTCATTAATGGTATCAACTTGTTCAAAGCTAAGCGTTTCTACCTTATTAATAAAGGTATGTACTTTTTCTAATACTTCTTCATTTGAATAGGCTGTCTCTGTAGACAATCCACCATATTCTTCAACATAAATACATAAATATTGTTTTGGGGAGATGAAGGAGACAATTTGTAAAGCGTGTTTAGAGAATTCATCTTGCGTTAATGACAATGAGTGGATGCGATCAATAAACACAAAATGCTTTCCACACATTTCTAGAGCTTCTGTTAACTTTTCAAAATCATCCTCATCTAACGTATCATATACCTGGTCATCTAGGCTTCCTAAAATAACAGCTACTGCATCATCAACCGATCGAATATAATGACTCATTTTTTTCCTCCCATTTTTTGAATTTATCTTCAAGAATTTCGATTCTACTAGCTAATGAAGTGTATAATTCATTTAAATTTTGCTTATTTTCATCGGCTTCTTTAGATGAACTAAACTGTTTAGCCAAATTTTTGGCTCTTTCTTTCATTTCTTCTGTATTTAATAGAGAATTCAAAGGTTCCTTCTTATTAGATTGCCACTTATCTTTCATCTTGTTGAAAATTGCAATTAAAGCGAAAATCTCATTTAGAAGGACCATCCCGTCTTTAGGGAATATCCTTCCATCCTCTCTGCGCTGCATGTTTTTAGTGACGCGTAATATGTCTGACTCCCTATTCGCATCAATTAGGATGGTAGGTTGATTACCGACATCTTCAGCATTAGACCTCTTATTACTATTAAAAAATATGGGAGCTTCTATATCGTCTTCTGAGATAGATTTACCGTGATAGGTTTGAAAAATCTTCTTCGCATACCTCTTATAGGAGCTGTCTTGATTCAAAAAACACCTGCTGACCTCTTTATGAATTTCTTTGTATAATTGTGAAATCTCTTCTTTGATTCTATTACTCTCAGTCATCCCCAAAACCTCCCTATATAATTAGGTATATAATTCATTTTATTCTAGTAGTAAGAATATTAATAGGGGAATAGGATGTTGGTCAGGAAAGGGGCCGACTGAAAAGTCATTTGAACCGTCCCTTTGCGACCACCGCTGGAGCATTGCTAAATCGCAGATATCTGCAGAATAAGGAAGGGGGCCTTACCTTATGGGACAGCCTCTTTCCTTTCGTGCTTACGCTTTTCTTAGATACACCTGATTTGTACGATTCTTAAAAAATGTATCGAGATTGAACTGTTTCGCTTTGTTTGTTAAATAAGACCGACCATTTAGCAAATGCTCTATTGTTTGTTCATTAACAGCAACGGCTTGTTTTACTAAATAAATGGTATTGTATTTCTGGTAATCGTAGTAAAGTGCCCCGTATTGCTTAGCGTATTGTGCATATAATTCTGGATGTGTATCTTTGATGATGACACTGTGTAGTGTACCCACGTAGCCGGTTACAGTATTTGTTTCATCGCATTTTACTAAGAAGAAAAATTCACCATCGCAGGACATTTTAGACTTGTTTTCTTTGGATGGTTTTTGTGGACAACCAAATGCGATGAAGTTTTTTTCTAAGTTTACGGATAGATGCCAATCGACGAATTGCTTGTTTTTAACCCCTTTTAACACTTGTATTACTGTTCCTTCATAATTGTTTTTCATAATATTTCCCTCCGTTGTCTGTGATATATCCTAACTATAAAAGAAGGACACGAGGACAGATGACACGTGTCTTAGAGAATGAAAACCAATAAAAAACCTTATCTAGTAAGCTGAAATCTACTAACTCGATAAGGTTATTTTTATTGAAAAAACTCCATTTCTTTTTCCTGTTATATAGAAGAAAGTCTATTTAGTAATAAAGTGAAACTTTGATTGGTGGGGTTTTGTTTCATCCCCCACCAATCATTAGTTGAACCAATCGGGCTTTTAGGGACAGTTGATCTCCCACATAGCTGTCTCAATTCTTTTGCTAGCTTGAAGTGGGATTCTTACTGTCCCTTAATGCGGGATAAAGTGAAACTTTGATTGGTGGGGGTTTTGTTTCATCCCCCACCAATCATTAGTTGAACCAATCGGGCTTTTAGGGACAGTTAATCTCCCACATAGCTGTCTCAATTCTTTTGCTAGTTTGAAGTGGGATTCTTACTGTCCCTTAATGCGGGATAAAGTGAAACTTTGATTGGTGGGGGTTTTGTTTCATCCCCCGCCATTCATTAGTTGAACCAATCGGGCTTTTAGGGACAGTTGATCTCCCACATGGCTGTTTCATTTCTTTTGCTAGCTTGAAGTGGGATTCTTACTGTCCCTTAATGCGGGAAAAGTAATTTGTGTCTTTTAGGACAGATTATCTCGTGTCCTGTGTCTTTCCGTTTATCTTATACAAGAAATCATAGCTGTTCATATGGACAAGTCTATGTCTTCCATTTTGTACATTGAAAACTGAATAAGTGTTTAGAGTGGTTCATCAAGTGGGAGCAGGTTAGTTATTTTATTTAAAAAGGTGGGTGAATTTTTATGTATATGGAGAAAGATGCTTTGGCATTTCAGATGTTACTTTTGTTGAAGTCTCGTCCACAAATGAAGCTGACGGAACTAAGTCTTCTATTAAAGAACAGGTTAGACCGTGATGAAGATTTGCATGCCGTTGAAGTAAAGGAAAGCTGGGAAGCTCTAATTAGAGGTGGTTGCTCTTATTTAAAAAAGCTAAATTTCATCAAGTACAATGGTTCAGAAATGATGATAACGAGAAAAGGCATAAAATACGTGAATTTATTGCTTGCACCAATTGCCAGATTCAATAAGGAGGATGTCGACTCATGCATGTAATGAAGCCAAATACTAAGGTGATAGAAGTAAATAATGCACAGCACGGGAAGTTTTTAATAGTGCCTAATATTCCGTACAGCATATTACAAAGTGATTTCTCAAGCGGGAGTCATTTGAAAGAAATTGAAAGTATTAATTTGAAAAAAATTAGCGGTATATACATTAGAGCGGCGAATGAAACAGATGCTTTAATGGCGGCTATCTATTGCTATAAAAAATATCTTCATGATAACGAGGATGAGCTCACGAGCTTAGAGCATGAAATATTTTGGGAGGATGACGCAGATCTAGAGCTACCAGATGAGTTGTTTGAGATGAGTGAGGATGGGAGCTTTAAGCTGTTGTCTTTTGTAAGTGGTCGAGATTTTATTGACGCATACGGAAATAAGCCTGACCATGCATCTTTTCAGCAAAGCTATGCCTTTCAAAATGGTAATCCATTTCAGCTTGGAAACCCCATATGGAAGCAAATTGAAAATCCGATTATTATGAATGCCCACACAGCTAATTTAGAGCTTTTAAAGCATGCCATAGAGCAACAAAATCGCTTTGTTATCTTGTATGAACCTTTGAATACGTTTGCGAGCTTTCCACATCTAAGAATAGATGCATCAAATGAGAGTGAGTTAGGTGCGGCACAAAGAGCGTTTTTATTTGAAACAAACTTTGAGGATATTTATATACCAGCACCTCCAACAGTGTATTTAACGAAGCTCATGAAGCAAATGCTTGGTGAAAAAGGCTATCAATTTGCTGAAAATGTCTGTCTCGAGGAGGTCATTGATCATTTAATAAGCTACCGTACACCAAATTTTGAAAGTTCGATTGATATTGAACGACTTTTAAACAAAGCTATTCGCTACTCAACGACAAATACGATTGATGATGAAACGATTCTCCGTTTCTTTCAAAAAGGAAACCTAACAGTTGACCATTCACCAAAAGAAAGCACGGCACAACAAAAGTTAAATAAGTTAATAGGAATAGAAGACGTAAAGGAAAATTTGTTGAGACTAGTAAAGCGAATGAAGTTTATAGAAAAGCGCAAGCAGGCGGGTTACCCAAATATAGAGCATCATATGGCGGCAGTATTTATGGGAAATCCAGGTACTGCCAAAACGACAGTTGCTCGCATCTTTGGACAGCTATTATTTGAAGAAAATGTACTGAGGAACAATGTCTTCTTAGAGGTTAGCAGAAAAGATTTAATAGGGATGTATGTGGGATGGACGGCAAATAAAGTGCAAGAAATCTTCCAAGAGGGCGCCGGCGGGACAATTTTTATAGATGAAGCATACAGCCTAATGGATGGAACGGAAAAAAGTTATTCTGGTGAGGCCTTTGCAGCTATTATTCAAAACATGGAGAATAACCCTGATACCCTGGTGATATTTGCAGGCTATACAGAAGAAATGATTGAGTTTGTAAAAAATGCAAACCCTGGTTTACGTTCAAGGCTAACTAATATTCTGGAGTTTAATGATTATACAGAAACGCAGCTTATAGAGATTTTTCACTACCACGTATCAAAGGCAAATTATGTTATTGAAAATAGTCGTGAAACAAATGAATTATTAAAGCGGTTCATTCAAAAAGTAAAGAGCTATAAAAATATTCATTCAGGAAATGGCCGTTTGATGAGAAAGTTGCTTTCGACTTCCGTTGGATATATGGCTATTCGTACGCCAGACGATATGAAATTATTATCAGCACAGGATATTCAGCTTGCTTGTGACGAAATTTTAAAAGCTGAACAGTTAATCTTCTCTAATTCGAATACGAAAGCACCGATAGGATTCAGATAATCTAAAGGAGGAATAGTATGTTTCATTATTTAAATTCTCGTAGTCAGAGTGTTATCACGACGTCCCTTTATCAAAACGATTGCTCAATTGGTGGGCTGAGAATAAACGTTTTAGAAAATAAATTATATTATTTACAAGAAAATGCACTATACGTGGTAGATTGGACAATGGACAATAACGAGCCAGAAATAATTTACCAATCTATGAATAAGCTTCGGAACTTGAATGTTACACATGAATTTATCGGGTTTATAGAAGAAGGAACGGGCTTAGTATTGCTTGAAACCCAGCTACAAACGGAGTTTTGCAAAATAAGCAGTATTAAAGAGCAGTTTACGCTTTACGATGATCAGGTTATGTATAATATAGGACTTAATGTCTTTAGGAAAGAATTGTTTGGTAGAGAGCTGCCAGTCCATTGTTTCACAGCGCTGTATCCAATTACCCAGTTAATCGAAGACGAGGACACCATTATCGTACAAATGGAAAGTCCCGATTTCAAGAGAGCTACTAAGCTTGTTTGGAATAAAGAATATGAAGGGGAGAGGCTGGAAGAAAGCTCATTTCGTATCCTGACAACGAGAGGAATTCGTTATTATGCAGAACAATACTTTAAAAAGCCGAGCGATACGGAAGTAACGTTCTACAAGGATATGCGTATTACACCACTTTGCGAATATATTCATGAGGTGAATGTCATTATTTGTTATGAGAAATCGGGCTACTATTATATTGCAAGGGGTCAGGATATTAACGAGGTGTATGCTATTTTAGACAAGAAACCAAAGTGGTTTGCCTATTTAGGGAATCTAATTGTTTATTCTAGCTACAATAAAATATATTTTGTTCGAGTGCCACATAGCGATATTTATCAGCGAGCTTTAGAGGAAAAAGAGTTAAGGAAAGAACAAAATAAAATTGTTCGTGAGAGATTGAATTCGCCTATTAGTGTTAACTTTGACTTGCCAATAATAGATACTCCTTCACCGAATCAACTGTTTGAGCTACTATTACTATCTGAGGAATCAGTAAAATTCTCGGGAAGCGCCATCCCATTACCTCAAATTACATGCGAACATGCACATTTAGATATTGTAACAGGAGATGATATCTCGTTAATAGCAATAGCTAAAATTGTTGAAAGAGTGGAGGGTGAATATCCAGATACTGAATTTCAGTGGAAGGTAATTCGCAGCCAGGCTATTAGAGAAGATATGGCAATCGTCTATTGTGCAGAGCTTTAGTCACATAGATAAATATGGTTCTCCTGGTGTACTGTTAATAGTTAAAATTTCAGTGCACCTTTTACAATTCTCCGGCAGAGTTTTGATTATAAATTTAAAACGTAAACCTCATGTTGGTAAGTAAAAATATCTCATGTCCTAGTGAAAAAATACCAATTTTTTAGTATTATAAGAGATAGATTTAAAAACAAAGCAAAGGCTGAAGAAGCTGCTCTAAAATTGAGTCTCTACAGATAAATAGAATGAGTGCTTGAAGAAAGAGGGAAGAGAGTGCATGGGAATGGTAGGTCGAAATGAGCCATGTTATTGTGGGTCAGGAAAGAAATATAAAAAATGCTGTATGCAAAAAGATAGCAGTGAAACGCAAGCTGTGAAATTCGATGAATCTAGGACAGCCCGCACCTCCCATGATTTAATAGGAGGAATTAGAGAGTTGGCTTTGGGGCAGCTTGAACAATTAAATATCTACCTAAATAGAACCAATAAATACGATCCACATATTCAATTCATCTCTCAGGATTTGCTGGAGTTAGCTACTACAGATAACATGGAAGAGCATTTTCTAAAAGTTGTTCGAGAATCGTTTGAAGTAAGAGGTATATCTAAGGGGCAAATTTTGATGGAATTGCGTAATTATCGTAGAATATCTCAAACAGAACCAAGCCTATCTGAAGCAGAACGTAAAGTGATTGAAATGATAGCGGAGTCAAATCTTGGTGAATACATGCTTTTAGGGGATATGGAAACAGCAGATTACGGTGCAATGCGTGCAATTAATAAGTTTGGATATGAGATAATGAAAGAAGGAATTCCAGAAGGTCGTTACGTTGAAAAAGTCGATCTATATACAGATACAGGCGATAAGCTGGTCAATTGGGATATAGAGCTGGTTGATGAACCAATCGAGTATATTTCAGTTGACTTTCACCCTCTAGATGAACTTTATCATGAGTATGAGAAATATGCCCACTCATTACACGGTCTGGAGGAAGAATCAAAAAACTCATTAGCTACGGCATTACTGCGTGAATCCACTTTTACTCAAAAAACTAGTGATAAAATTTCGTATATCGGACAAGCAATGCATTATACAGGAATATTCGAGCAGGAATTAAGGATATTAATTGCACTAAATGAAAAATGGGAAAAACCTAAGAAAATGATGTGGGCAGATATTTGTACTTATTTAGCAGATCATACTTTACCTTACCTATCTGAAAATATCGAGGATATTGCAGATCAACTAAAATCTATTCATCCTATTCGTAATAAGATTGCTCATGGTGAGAAAATCACAGCTGCCGAATTTGATATGATTAAATCACTAGCTATTGAAAAGCAAGCATTTCAATTCATCTCATGGGCTAAGATTTCCTACGAGGAAGAGTTAGTATAGGATACTTAAGGAATTAAAAACATAAAGAAAGCACAGGCGATTTTAGATAATTAAATCGTCTGTGCTTTTGTTTTTTAAAGAATATAAAATCCATTATCGTTCAATGAAAAGACTTAATCTTTCCTTTATCCACCACCAAAACACGGAATATACATTTTAAATATAAATTGACATAATACTATCGTTTGAATAGTGAATAGAACTTCTTCATTAAAAATGAAAAGAGGATAAGTGGGTTTTTAAATAAATTTTAATATGCGTTATTCTCTATCCTGCAATCGATCAATGATACTATAAAAGCGGAATTTACCCAATTTTATTAATACAATTGACTTAATTTAATCAGTAAGGAATATATATTTGATTATCTTATCTGCTAGATAGTATATTTGTTTTATTTTTATTTAGAAAATACTAGTAATTAAATATTATTGTATGTATAATTTTGATGTAAGTGAAAGTCATATTTTAAAAGGAGGATTCAATGAAATCATTATTTCGAACAGCGATGCTTTTGATCACCATCCTTGTTATTACTCTACAAATCACCGATTTAAAAGCAGATGCAAAAAACAAGTTTAAAGATGTACAAGCTGGTTCCTATTACTATGAACCAGTGCTAAATCTCTCTGATAGAGGTATTATTAACGGATTTGGTGATGGCACGTTTAAGCCAAACCAACCAGTTACGAGAGAGCATGCAGCAGTCATGCTGGTGAAAAGTCTTCAATTTCCCACTTCTAATATAAAAGACCCCCACTTCTTAGATATTTCAACAAAACATCCATATTATAAGGAAATTGCAGCTTTAGTCGATGCTGGGATTTTTAAAGGGTATGAGGACAAAACGTTCAGACCCAAAGAACCACTTACGAGAGGTCAAATGGCGACAATTTTAACAAGAGCTTATCATTTTTCAGTCGAAGATTCTTCAACGGAGAAGCTGCCATTTACCGATGTGAGTAATAACGCTTCCTATAAAAAAGCTGTAGAGCTATTGTATCGTTTGAAAATTACGAACGGGGTAACGCCTACCACCTTCGGACCAAGTAATCCTGTTACACGGGCTCAATTGGCTACCTTTATTTATAAGAGTGAATCTGTTGCTCTTTGGGTGGAGGTAGCAGCTGGTAATGGAGAGTTCAATTACGCTGATGGTAATGCAGGTAAAGCGGCGTTTCGTGTACCTACGAATCTAGCAATCTTACCGGATAATTCTATTGTTATATCCGATCAAGGAAATCACTTGATTCGCCAATTAAAAAATGGGAATGTTACTACCTTTGCTGGAATGAGATTCCTAGTAGATGATCATGGCTTTCCGGTAGGTGGTCTGCACAACGATGTGAAAGAGAAATCCATTTTTTTTACTCCATCTGGGCTAGCAAGTGATTCCATGGGGAACGTGTATATTGCTGATACAGCAAATCATGTTATTCGTAAAATAACGAAAGAAGGCACAGTAATTACTTTAGCAGGAGATGGTCTCCCTGGTTTAACAGACGGCAAGTCAAATGCTGCTAAATTTTATTTCCCGGGAGATATTGTGGTTGCAAAGGATGGAACCATATATGTGGCAGACACATTAAATCATGTGATTCGCAAAATTGATACAAGAGGGAATGTTACTACACTTAATGCACCCTCACTGCGTCCTGTGGAAATCGTGGGTGGAGTTGTGGAAGCATCTGGTGAGTATCTTGATGGAGCATTAAACCAAGCGAAATTCAATGAGCCTTCTGGTCTAGCATTAGATGAGAAAGGCAATCTATATGTGAGTGATACTGGTAACCAGGTAATCAGATATATCGACTTTTCAGCAAATAAAGTGACCACCGTTGCTGGGAATGCGATATTGTCAAATGGCTTATATGGAAAAAGTGGGTTTAAAGATGGTAGTGCCTTAGAGGCTAGATTCTTTACACCAAAAGGGATAGTTATTACTCCAGAAGGCGGTCTTTTAATCGCTGATTATGGAAATCATGCTATTCGCTATTTCTACCAAGGCACAGTAAAAACTATTGCTACTAATTTACAATTCCCAACAGATGTTGCAGTAACGAAAGAAGGAACAATCTTTTTCACAAATAGCTCCAACAATCAAATTATGAAAATTACAAGGTAACGAGAGGAGGGAAATGAATTGCTACTAAAAGTGAAAAAAATTTTTTGTATATTCATTGTTAGTTTACTGGTAATGGGAGTTGCTGTACCTAGTATAACCGTTAGTGCTAATGAGAATAGATTTTTGAAGGTACAAGAAATAACAGGTGTGGCGTATATTCAACCATCCGGGAGTATGAAATCCATTAGAGCTGCTATTGGAATGAAGCTTTATCAAGGGGACCGTATCCAGACAGAGGGGAACTCTAGCGTCCTTTTACAGACAGGGGATACGAAGGATAATATTACAATTGGGGAAAAGTCCGATATTTCCATTGTTCATTTACAGGATAAAAATGGTGGCAAAAAAACAAGCTTGAAGGCTTGGAAGGGCTCTGTTTACGCAGATGTTACACCTGTTAAAAATGAACAGGATCTTTTCCAAATAACCTCAAATAATGCAACATTTAATGCAAAGGGTACTCATTTTGTTATAGTGATAGATCCGATAACAGGATTACCGACAATGGTTGTTGGTGCAGGAAAGGTAGAAGTGGAGGAGGAAGAGGAACCAAATGAGAATCCGGTTCTTGTTTACCCTATCCAACAAATCCTTCTGGGCTTAGCACCTAATTTACCTGATGGAGTAACGATGGTGGATATCGATAGTTTAATTGGAAATACTCCTCTTTCTATAATTGAAGCATTGTTAAAAAATAAAGCACAAATTGATGCAGAAAATGAAGAGTTCTTGAATGGGTTGAACCCAGGTGATATGGATTTTGGGTCGGAAGCTGATTTACAAAGGTATCTACAAAATGTGGATATCTTATTGGCAAATCTAATAAAGGGCCTGATTGACAGTGGGCAAATCTCTCCCGGGGAAGCTGCTCGTCTAATAGAAATTTATAATAACAATAAGTCTCGCGGTTCAAGTGACTTTGATATGAATGTCCCTCCTTTATCATTAAGTGAGGAAGAGAAAAAGAGACTAGAAGAAATAAGGCAAGCGGAAGAAAAAAGAAAACAAGAGGAATTAGAAAGAAGACAAAAAGAACTACAAGAAAAAAGTGAAGAATTAAGGAAGCAATTAGAAGAAAAATTAAGGGAACAGCAGGAAGCTCTGCGATTAGCTGCTGAAAAGGCTAAGAAAGAAGCGGAAGAAAAAATGTTAGCAGAGCTAGCTGAGCGAGAAAGGAAAGAGCTGGAGGAAAGGTTAAGGCAACAAGAAAAGGAGAGAAAAGAACAAGAGGAGCGAAGTAAACAACCGATACCAGCACCGGCTCCTGGCCCAACTCCTGGCCCAACTCAACCAACACCTCCAGGAGATGGTGGCGGAGATGACAATAGCCCGATTGATCCAGATCCTGATATTGTAGCAGCAAATCGTGTTATTGAAAAAATAAATAACATTCCCGAACCATTAACACTAGCATCCAGAGAACTAGTGGCTAGTGCAAGAGAGAGCTATAATGCATTAACCGATAGCCAGAAAGAGCTTGTGACCAATATTGATAAGTTAATTGCATATGAGCAGGAAATAGAAAAATTACTAGAGATTCAGGACCAAATTGTTACAGAGATAGAGGAAAATATAGCCCTCATAGATAT